>CADBOP010000091.1 GCA_902796255.1 uncultured Ruminococcus sp. | reverse complement strand
GAAGCAGTTGAGATTCTCGTTCAGTGCGGCGACGGAGATGCAAGCGGTACAGCGTGGGGATGTGATTTAACTTATGATTATGTAAAAATCAACGGAGATTATAGAACATAATGAGTAACGAAATTCAAGATTTAACAACAAGTCAGTGGTCGGAAGTTCTGGTACAGGCACTTCCATATTTTAAACAGTGGTGCGGTAAAGTCGTAGTTGTAAAGTACGGTGGAAACGCAATGCTCAACGAAGAACTTAAGCAGGCCGTAATGGAAGACATCGTGCTTCTGAGTACTATCGGAATTAAGGTTGTACTTGTTCACGGCGGCGGCCCGGAAATCAACCACATGCTCGAACGCGTTGGAAAAGAAAGCAAGTTTATTGACGGACTTCGCTACACCGATGCAGAAACCATGGAAATTGTTCAGATGGTTTTGACTGGAAAACTGAACAAGGATATCGTAGGCATTCTTTTACAGAAGGGCGGACGTGCTGTAGGTTTGTCTGGTGTAGACTCTGGTCTTCTCCGTGCAGTAAAAACAGAAAAAGACCTTGGCTTTGTTGGTGAAGTTACAGAGGTTCATCCTGAAATCCTCACTTCCCTTCTGGACGAAGGTTTTATTCCTGTTGTATCTACAGTTGCTCTTGGTGAACAGGATGATTATGCCCGCTACAATATTAATGCCGATACTGCTGCTGCTAAAATTGCAGTTGCCCTTCAGGCAGAAAAATTCGTACAGCTTACAAACGTACCTGGAATCTTAAGAAACATTGATGATCCATCTACTTTGATTAAGAGAATCGAAAGAACTGCAATAGGTTCACTTAAGGCTACCGGTGTAATCGGCGGCGGAATGATTCCTAAAATTGAATGCTGTGAAATCGCACTTAAGGGCGGAGTTCCACGCACTCACATTATCGATGGTCGTGTCCCACATTCTCTGTTAATTGAAATGTTTAGCGACCGTGGAATTGGTACAATGATTTATTAAATTAAAATTGCATCGGTTTAAGCCGGTGCAATTTTTCAGGAGAAGTTTTGGATCAGATCATTTTATTTACAGCCTGTTTATTTTCATTTGCCGCAGGATTAATTTCCCTTCTGTTTTTTCTCAGGTTCAGAAAGCCTTTTTTTGTTCATGTCAGTTTAATTACGCTTGCATTCTTTCTGATCAGTACAAATTCTTTTTATGTTGAAGTTTACGGCACAATCACAAGCAGGATTTTCATCTGTATTCTCGGCGGTTTTCTTTCTTTGTTTTTCTCTTACGGAATTATCAGTTTTGCGCTTGATTTTGTTCAAATAAACACGTCTGCCCGCATCCGAAAAATCATCCCCCTTTATTCCATTCTCGTTTTTGCGCTGGCAATTCTTCTTATTTTTATTACAGAAATAGAACACCCTTCATTTATATTAAACATACTTGGCATCTGGGTTCCAACCGCGGTTTCCGTTCTGATCGGCCTAATATTTTACAAGCGGATCAATACAGGCATTTTCCGCAAAGAAAAGTGGCTGATTATAATTCTTTCCATTGCAAATCTGGCCCTTACTTTTGTTTTACACAGTGTGCCTTTTGTTTTTATAATTTCAGTTTCAATTCTGATTTATCATATTTTTTATCGCTTTTATTTTTCGTCCCCGATTGCAAAAACAGAAAAAACTCTTTCTCCTGATTTTATAAAAGATTTTTCTATTACAAAGCGTGAACAGGAAATCATTCTGGCACTTCTGGATGGAAAATCTAACAAAGAACTTGCAGAAACATTTTTCGTAACACAGAAAACCATCGAAGCACATCTAGCAAATATATACAGAAAAATCGGTGTTAAAAACCGTCTGGAATTATTTTCACGTCTGCAGAATAAATAGGGCAAAATCTCTAAGGGTTTACCCTATTTTTTCAATTTAACAAAAATCTAGTAGATTCCCCAATTTTTTTTGACCTCATAATAGCTTATCCTTGTCTCATAAGTTCTTTCACGGAGGCTATATGAAGAATAAAAGATTTTTGATTGTTTTTGCATTGATTTGTATTGCAACTTCATCAATTTTTGCAGAGAAAAAAAATAAAACAAAGAAAGACAGAGAATGCGAAATCAAAACGGCTGTTGGTTTTAACTTCGGTTGTTATAAAGAAACAACCTTTGCAAACATTTCGCAGGGAGTTTATGCTCCTCGTTTTGAACTTGAGTCTAGATTAAGATTCGGAAACTTCTTCCATATCATTACTGCAGATTATTATTTCTGCAGACCAGATTCTGCAATGACAAAAACAACAGTATTGTACAATACTTACGATCCGGTAACCGGTACCAATTATTATGATGTTTCAACCAGCAGTCTTAACTTTCATAAAATCCGTTTACAGTATGATCTAGATTACAGAATCATAAAAAATGAAAAACTTGATTTTTATATCGGCGGAAACTTTTTGTGTAATGCTTTCCTTCAGTTTGAACATTATCCGTCAATTACAGGTCTTGTAAGCTTTGGAACTTCCTGTGCACTGAACTACAGATTCAATGAAAAGCATTCTCTTTCGTTTACAGCAGGCATACCCCTTCTTGGTTATGGAGTCCGTCCCTCTTACGCAGGCTGTGATGCAAGACTCATGAAATATGCAGAAGAAAACTTCATGCAGATTTTGACGCTCGGAACTTTCCTGAGCATTCATAATTATCAGTCTTTATTATTTAATGTTGAATATAAATTCCAGGTAGCTAAACATTTTGCTGCAGGTCTGGGGTTTGATTTTGAATATGCCCGAATAGACGTTCCTTATGGACGCCCTTTGTATTATGTAGACGGAAACCTCAAGGCATTTATGAGCTTTAATTTCTAGATTTATAGATTTAAGGAGAAGATTCTTATGAAAACAATAAAAAACTTTTTGATCACGATAATTCTTGCTGTATCTTTTGTATCGCTTTCTTCCTGCAACTTTTTTTATGGTTCGGGTTCAGATTCATCTTATGAATCTATGTTTGATAGTTTATGGAATGATTTTAATCAGACTTATGCCCTCTTTGATGTCAGAGGTGTAAACTGGGATTTACAGTATGCAAGTTGCCGCAGTCAGATTCGTGAAGATATGACTGACCTGGAGTTTTTCGAGGTCTTGAAAAACCTTCTCTACCCTCTCAAAGATGCCCATGTCTATGTAAAGACTCCCTTAGGAAGCCTTAACTCCGGCGAAGATAATATGGCTATCGATAAGTTTTCACTTGAAGAAGTCTGCGCGCAGTATGTTGAAAATCCTTTGAAGTGCGGAAATAACATCATCACTTATGGAAGAATGAAACATGATAATTCAATCGGCTACATACATATTGCAGGCTTTGCAAGCGGTCAGACTGGTGTAAATCAGAGACAGGACTGGGCTTCTGATATTGATATTGTACTTGAGCAATTACAAGATACCCGCTGTATGATTCTTGATGTCCGCGGAAACAGAGGCGGCCTTACCGGAAACGTTACAAGAATATCCGGAAGATTCTGTGCACTTAATCTTCCTTATGCAATTTCCCGAACTAAGAACGGACCTGGCATTTTTGATTATGATGAAGGTGTTACACTGGAAATCCAAAGGAACGGAATCTGGCAGTACACAAAACCTGTTTATTTATTAACAAACGCGCAGACCATGAGTGCCGGAGAAGAGTTTACAATGGCTATGTGTTCTCAGCCTCATGTTACTCAGATTGGAAATCATACCTGCGGTGTATTTTCTTTATCTCTCGAAAGATGTATGGCAAACGGCTGGCGTTATTCTGTTTCAGTTCAGAAGGTTTGCGCAATGGACGGATCAATTCCAGAAGG
>CADBOP010000090.1 GCA_902796255.1 uncultured Ruminococcus sp. | reverse complement strand
TGATAATTTTACTTGATTTTTTTCTCATAATGTGGTATACTATTATAATTGGATAAACTATCTGAAAATGCAGAAGGAGATGACAAAAATTATGATTAAAAGCATGACCGGCTACGGAAGGGCACAGAAGCAGATTGACGGCAGGGATATTCTTGTGGAAATCAAGTCTGTCAATTCCAGATTTCTGGAACAGAATGTGCGTATCGGCCGGAATTATACGTATCTGGAAGAAGAATTGAAATCTCTTGTCAAGACAAAAGTTTCCAGAGGCAAGGTCGAACTCTCTGTGACAATTACACTTGTAGACGGTAAAAAGGCAGATATTAAAGTCAATGACGAAATCGTCAAAGGCTATCTGGACGCTATGCACAATTATAATGAAACCACAACAGAGGGAGAATATTATTATCTCGAATGTGATGTCAGGATTCCCGCACAGATGAAATGGTCCAGTATTCTCCAGCTGCCGGATGTGTTCCGGATTGAGAAAATTCAGGACGATGAAGAAGAAATCCGGAGAGAAGTTCTGGAAGTGGCTCAGAATGCTGTGGATGCTTTTGTACAGATGCGTGAAACAGAGGGCGAAAAGCTGGCTGAAGATGTTCTCAGCCGTGCGGATGTCATTGCTTCTCTGGTAGAAATAATTGAAGAAAAAGCTCCGGAACTGACTCAGAAATACAGAGAACGGCTGTATGCAAAGCTTTCTGAAATCCTCCAGAACACGGCAATTGATGAACAGCGTATTCTGACAGAAGCTGCTGTTTTCTCTGAAAAAACTGCTGTCGATGAAGAAACTGTCAGATTGAAAAGTCATATTTCCCAATTGAAAACCCTCATGCAGCTGCCGGAAAGTGTCGGGCGGAAGTTAGATTTCTTAGTACAGGAAATGAACAGGGAAGTCAATACAATCGGCTCGAAAATTCAGGATGTGGAAATTACGGCGATTGTTGTGGATATCAAGTCCGAAATTGAAAAAATCAGAGAACAGATTCAGAATATTGAATAAAATAAATTTATCATAATCAGGAGGAAAATACATGAATCAAGGAATTTTGTTTGTGGTTTCTGCTCCGTCAGGGTGCGGCAAAGGCACAATTTTAAGCCGGATTCTTAAAAATAAAAAATTTTATTACTCCGTTTCCGCTACAACAAGACAGCCCCGTGAAGGCGAAGAAAATGGCGTGAATTATAATTTTTTAAGCAAACCAGAATTTGAAAAGCTGATTGCAGAAGATGCTTTTCTGGAATATGCCGTTTACTGCGATAATTACTACGGCACACTCAAAGCCCCGATTACGGAGCATCTCTCTCAGGGCGAACATGTCATTCTTGAAATCGAGGTGCAGGGAGCAATGCAAATCCGGAAACTTTGTCCGGATGCTAAATTTATTTTCATCGCTCCGCCCAGTCTTGAAACCATCAGAGAACGCCTGCTGCACCGTGGCACAGAAGATGCGGAAACGATAGAAAAACGTATCAGACAGGCAGAAACAGAACTGAATTTCAAAAATCAGTATGACTACTGTATTATTAATGATATTCTGGAAGATGCTGTTTCTGATTTTAAATCCGTTGTCCGTGCAGAAGAACTGAAAATCCAGCCATAAGGCTTGATTGATATATTATTTCCGGAGGTTATGTTACTATGTTAAGACCAGCAATTACTCAGTTGATTACCAAAAACGAAAGCTGTTATTCTCTTGTTATCGGCATTGCCAAACGTGCCAGAGAAATCGCCGATGAGCTCTATAAGAATGGCCAGCCGCTTGAAGAAAAGCCCGTCAAGACAGCTGTCGATGAGTTCGCAAGGGGAGAATTCAAAATTGTAGAAGTTTCTCCCGAAAACAATACCACACTGCAATAATGGAAACATTTGCTGCTGTTGCAATGGATGTCGGCTCGGCATATGCGGCGGATATTCTGTACCATTACCGGATTCCGCCGGATATGGTCTGTCAGGCCGGTGACATGGTCACTGTTCCGTTCGGCAAAGGCAACCACAAAAAAACAGGCTATGTTTTTGAAATCACTGACCAGAAACCGGATTTCAGAATCAAGGATATTCTGGAAGTCTGTCCGGATGTTCTGAATCCGGAACAAAGACAGCTTGTGCTATGGCTGCGGGAAAATACATTCTGTACGTATTATGACGCAATTAAAGCCATACTTCCTTCAGCAGTCGTGCGGAAAACCAAAGCCAGAAAAAAACAAGCCCCCCTTGTTGTCCCTGCGGCTGTGCCGCTTTCCCTGACACAGGAACAGCAGCAAGTCTATGATACTGTCGCACCATATCTGGAAACAGAGACACCAAAAGCCTTCCTGCTCAAAGGGGTGACCGGAAGCGGAAAAACTTCTGTATTTGAAGCGTTGATTGCAAGAACGCTCCAGCTCGGGAAAAACGCTTTGCTGCTGCTTCCGGAAATCGGTCTGACTCCCCAGATGATTCAGAGATTTCAGAACCGTTTCGGGGATGTCGTTGCTCTGATGCACAGCAGACTTTCTGACAGTGAACGCCGTCTTGCTTATGAACGGGCGAAAAACGGTTCGGCCAGACTGGTTATCGGCACAAGAAGTGCCGTTTTTGCACCGCTTGCCGATATCGGCCTGATTATTATGGATGAAGAAGGCGAACGTTCTTATAAATCAGACGCTTCCCCCAGATATGATACCATTCAGGTTGCAAGACAAAGATGCCGCTGGCATCATGCTGTACTGTTGCCGGCCTCAGCGACACCGACAATTGAAACATATTATTATGCACAGAAAAATATCTATCAGCTGCTGGAACTCAGACACCGCTATCAGAATATGCCGCTTCCTGCTGTTGAAACTGTAGATATGCGAATCGAACGGGAAGAGGGCAATGGCTCTGCATTCAGCCGGACTCTGCATGAAGCGATTGCAGAAAATCTCGCAAACGGGGAACAAAGCATTCTCCTGCTGAACCGGCGTGGCTATCATACAATGATTAACTGTGCTGTCTGCAATAAGACGATTCAGTGTCAGCATTGTTCCGTGCCGATGACATGGCACACCACTGACCAGCTTCTGCATTGTCATTATTGTGGCTATACCCAGCCGATGCCGGAAGCCTGTCCGGTCTGCGGTGCGAAGAAACTCCGGAAAATGGGTTTCGGTACACAGCGGCTGGAAGAAGAACTGTCTGCGAGATTTCCGTCTGCAAGGCTGCTGCGTATGGATGCCGATACCACTGCCGGAAAAAATGCCTATGAAAAAAATTTTGAGGCATTCCGGCAGGGAAAGTATGATATCATGCTCGGCACACAGATGATAGGAAAAGGCCTTGACTTTCCGAATGTGACACTTGTCGGTGTACTCTCTGTCGATGGTGCTCTTTTTTCAGGAGATTTCCGGAGTTATGAGCGAACGTTCAGCCTGATTACGCAGGTTGTCGGCAGAGGCGGCAGAGGCATCAAATCCGGTCGGGCAGTGCTTCAGACATTCATGCCGGAGCATTATGTACTCAGGCTTGCTGCCAGACAGGATTATGAGACATTTTTCCGTGAGGAAACTGCTGTCCGGAAGTCTTTGTTGCTTCCGCCGTTCTGCGATATCTGTGTGATAGGCTTTACCGGAGATTCACAGGCAGATACTGCACTCGGAGCACAGAAATTTTTCGAGTGTATGCAGCAGATTTATGCACAGACAGAGAAAAATTTTCCTGTCCGGATTTCTCCGCCTGTATCTTGTCTGTATGGCAAAATTAATAATAAATATCGCTATCATATGATGATTCGATGCAAAAATATCGCTGCATTCCGGAATTTTATCAGGCATACACTGGAACAGGCGGCCAGAATCAAAGAAGTCGCTAAAATCCATGTATATGCGGATATGAACGGCAGCATCGGTATATGATATAAAATAATAAAAAATATTTTTTGTTTAAAGGAGTTGTAAGCACAATGGCTATCAGAAAAATTGTGACAAAAGATGACCCCGTTTTACACGTTCAGTGCAGACCTGTAGAAAAATTTGACCAGAAATTATGGACTTTGCTTGACGATATGGCTGAAACACTCTATCATGCTCAGGGCCTCGGACTGGCCGCTCCGCAGGTGGGTATCCGCCGGAGAATCGCTGTGATTGATGTCGGCGATGAAAACGGCCTGATTGAATTAATCAATCCTGTGATTCTCAAATCCAGCGGAAAACAGCGTGATGTGGAGGGCTGCCTTTCCTGTCCGGAACAGTGGGGCTATGTTGTACGGCCGAATAAATGCACTGTAAAGGCACAGAACAGGAACGGCGAGTTCTTTGAACTGCATCTTGAGGGTCTCGGCTGCCGCTGTGCGTGTCATGAGATTGACCATCTTGACGGAAAATTATTTTTGGAATTAGTAGATGAATTTGTAGAAATTTCAGAATCCGAAGAAGAGGAGTAAGCACCCGATGAAAATTGTATTTATGGGGACTCCGGATTTCGCTGTGCCCTGCCTGAAAAAATTAGCTGTTGAAATGGAAGTGGCTGCTGTCTTTACTCAGCCTGACAAACCAAACGGCAGAAAAATGAAATTACAGTTCTCTCCAGTCAAGAAAACCGCTATTGAAAACGGGATTTCTGTCTACCAGCCGGCTTCTCTCCGCAAAGGGGAGGAGGCAGAAGAATGTCTGCAAAAACTGAAACGTATTCAGCCGGATTGCATTGTTGTGGCGGCTTACGGTCAGATTCTCCCTAAAGAGATTCTGGAACTGCCGAAATATGGCTGTATTAATATCCATGCTTCTCTTTTGCCGAAATACCGTGGTGCTGCACCGATTCAGCACTGCATCCTGAACGGCGAATCAGAGACGGGTATCACTGTCATGCAGATGGCAGAAGGCCTTGACACCGGAGATATGCTCATGAAAAGAAGCATTCCGATTCATGAAAATGAAACCGCTGACGAACTGCATGACCGTCTTGCACAACTCGGTGCGGAAATGATTGTGCCTGTTCTGGAGGCTCTCCAAAATGGTACTGTGACACCGGAGAAGCAGAATGATGCGGATTCCTGTTATGCTTCTATGATTAAAAAAGAAATGTCTGCTCTGGATTTTACTAAGCCTGCACTTGAACTGCACAGAATTATCTGTGCCCTGACAGGTTTTACCAAACTGAACGGAAAGCGGCTCAAAATCCACCGCAGTCTGCTCAGTGATATGAAATCTGATGCCCCTTGTGGTACAATTATTGATGCTAAGAATTTTATCATTCAGTGCGGTGAACAGACAGCACTTCAATTTACAGAAGTACAGCTCGAAGGCAGCAAGCGGATGCCTGTCAAGGAATTCCTGAAAGGCAAAAAGCTCGAAACCGGTCAGATTTTAGGCGAATGAGCACTGCAAGAGCTACCGCAGTCAAACTGCTGATAAAAACATTTGAAGAAAACGGATATTCTAACCTGCTTTTGGATAAAGCCCTTGCAGAATCCGGACTTTCTTCACAGGAGAAAGCATTCTGTACACAGTTATATTACGGCGTGACAGAACGGCTTCTGACTCTGGAATATATCCTGAGAACCTACAGCGAGAAAAAAACACCTGAAAAAATGGATATTCCGGTAAAATATATTTTATATCTCGGCTTCTATCAGATGAAATACTGTGACAGTATTCCGGACAGTGCCGCTGTCAATGAGAGTGTCCGGCTTGCCGGATATTTCAGAAAAAAAAGTGCTGCCGGATTTATTAATGCTATCCTCCGGAAATTCCAGAGAGCCGGAAAAAATATCCCCCTGACGGGTGATAAATGGCAGGATATGCAGGTTCAGTATTCCGCTCCGGCAGAGCTGCTCAAAAAAATTACCGAAGAACACGGTGAAAAATTTATCCAGACTTTCTTTGAAGACAGTCTGCGGCCGCCGCCGAATCTGATTCGTGTCAATTCTCTGAAACAGGATTTGTCTGCTCTGGAAGAACTGCATCCCGAAAAACTGGAAATGCTTGAATATGCTTACCGGATACAGGCGGCTGATGTCAGAAAAACAAAAGCTTTTCAGAACGGTCTGTTTCATGTGCAGGATTTGGCCTCGCAGCTTTGCTGTCAGATTCTTGACCCGAAACCGGAAGAAACGATTCTGGATATGTGTGCTGCTCCCGGCGGAAAAAGCTTTACTATTGCAGAAATGATGCAGAATCGTGGAAAACTTTATGCTTTCGATTTGCACCCCCATCGGGTGAAGCTGATTCAGGACGGGGCAGAAAGATTAGGGCTGACTTGTGTGCATAGCGGTGTACAGAATGCGGCACAATATCATCAGGATATGCCGCAGGCAGACAGGATTCTGTGTGATGTTCCCTGTTCCGGTCTTGGTGTCATCCGCCGGAAACCGGAGATTAAATATAAATCTCTTGAAAGCTTTGCCGGTCTTCCGGAGATACAGTACCAGATTCTGGAAACAGCTGCAAGATATCTAAAGTCAGGCGGGATTTTAGTATATTCTACCTGCACGGTTCTAAAACAGGAAAATGAACAGGTAATCCTGAAATTTTTAGCATCCCATCCGGAGTTTTCTCCTGTGCCCCTGAAAGAATTTGGCAGCTCTTCTGGCTGGATGACATTTTCACCGGCCTTTGCAGGCTGTGACGGCTTCTTTGCTGCCAGACTCCAGAGAAAGGCAGAGTGATGATAATCTATGAAAAAAGATATACTCTCAATGACGCTGCCGGAATTGCAGGAAGAAATACAGGCTCTGCATGAGCCAAAATACCGTGGAGCACAGATTTATCACTGGCTGCATGTCCGGAAAGTGACAGAATTTGCACAAATGACAGATTTGTCTTCGGCACTTCGTACAAAATTAGAAGAACAATTTTGTATAAAAAGACTATTTATTGCAAGAAAGCTTGCATCTTGCATGGATGATACTGTAAAATATTTATATCAGCTTCCGGACGGACAGCATGTGGAAACAGTGCTCATGCATTATCAGCATGGCTGGCGGCTTTGTATTTCCACACAGGTGGGCTGTAAAATGGGCTGTCAGTTCTGTGCTTCAACAATTGCCGGCTATGTCCGGAATTTAGCAGCTTCTGAAATGCTGCTCCAGATTGACGAAACAGAACGTGATGCAGGTGTCAGCATCTCCGGCCTTGTCCTGATGGGCATCGGTGAACCGCTGGATAATTTTGAAAATGTGCTCCGGTTTCTGGAACTGCTCTCTGACCCGAAGGGCCGAACCATGAGCCTGCGGCATGTGACACTTTCTACCTGCGGAATTGTTCCTAAAATTAAAGAACTGGCAGAACGCTGTTCCGGCCTGACACTTGCCGTTTCCCTGCATCATCCGGAGAATGTCGGCAGAAGTCAGATTATGCCTGTTAACAGAAAATACCCTCTGCCGGAACTGATGGAGGCTTGTCAGTATTATTTCGCCCGCACCGGCCGGCGTGTGACATATGAATATGCTGTCATGGAAGGTGAAAACGACAGTATTCAGGATGCTGAGCGGCTGGCGGCTCTGCTGAAACATCAGCAGGCACATGTAAATCTGATTCCGGTCAATGCTGTGAAAGAAAGAAATTTTCATGCCGACAGGCAGGCAGCACAGCGTTTCATGCAATATCTGGAAAAAGCTGGTGTCCATGCTACAGTCAGACGAACGCTCGGCAGCGATATTCAGGCTGCCTGCGGTCAGCTGCGGCATGAAGAAGGCTGTATAGATTCCAATAAAAGAGAGGAGTGATAGAAATTGCGATGTGCAACTGCAACAGATGTTGGTCTGGTTCGTGAGGAAAATCAGGACGAAGTGATGGCAAAGGAATATCAGGGCTGTATTTTAGCAGCTGTGTGTGATGGCATGGGTGGTGAGAACTGTGGCAGTCAGGCCAGCCAGCTTGCTGTGCGTGAGATATTCGACCATTTTTCAGAAGACTATCAGCCAAGTATGGATGCTGAGGCACTTCGGGCACTTCTGCTTTCATCCGTATCAGCAGCAAATACTGTGATTTATTCTACTGCTAAGATGGATTACCAGAGCTATGGTATGGGTACGACTTGTGTGATGGCCTTTGCAGAAGCCGGCTGGCTTTCGATTGTCAATGTAGGTGACAGCAGGGCTTATCTGATTGAAGACGGACAAATCCGGCAGCTTACCAGCGACCATACAGTAGTGAATTTTCTCTATCAGCAGGGAAAAATTGAACTGGAAGAGATGAAAGACCATCCGCAGAAAAATATGCTGACCCGTGCAGTAGGAGTAGAACGTATTGTCCGGCCGGATTATTATCATATTCCGTGCAGTGAAGATTTTATGCTTCTGCTTTGTTCTGACGGTCTTTCGGGGTATTGTTCAGAAGAAGAAATTCTGGAAGTGATGCAGGAAAGTTCTTTTGCAGCAATGCCGCAGAATCTTGTGAATCTGGCCTTGGAAAAAGGCGGCAGGGATAATATTTCTCTGGCAATTATCACAAATTAATTAAATTTAATTTAATTTTAAAATAAACATGGAGGCACAACGAATGGATAAGTACATTGGAAAAAAACTGGACGGCAGATACGAAATCACGGAACTGATTGGTATCGGCGGCATGGCAGATGTCTACAAGGCGACAGACATTATTGACAACAAGACAGTCGCCGTTAAAATTCTGAAACGGGAATATGCAGAGAATGAAGAATTTCTCCGCCGTTTCCGGAATGAATCCAGAATGGTAGCACAGCTTTCACACCCGAATATTGTCAGAGTCTATGATGTTGGATTTTCTGATAAATTGCAGTTTATGGTAATGGAATATATTGACGGCATTACACTGAAAGAATATATTGAAAATGAAAAAATTCTGACATGGAAAGATTCTGTGCATTTTATTATTCAGGTACTCCGTGCATTACAACATGCTCATGACAAGGGCATTGTTCACAGAGATATCAAGCCGCAGAATATCATGCTTTTTACAGATGGTACTATCAAGGTCATGGATTTCGGAATTGCCAAATCTGCAAAAGAACAGGCATATACTGCTACTGACCAGGCAATCGGAACTGTATATTATATCAGTCCGGAACAGGCAAGAGGCGGTGCAGTAGACGAAAAAAGCGATATTTATTCTGTTGGTGTTATGCTTTATGAAATGCTGACAGGACAGAAGCCGTTTGATGCAGATAAACCTGTTTCCATTGCTGTGATGCATATGAACAATACACCCAAGCGGCCGAGAGCAATCAACCCTGATATTCCTGCTGGTCTGGAAGAAATTATTCTCCGTGCGATGGAAAAAGACCCTGAAAACCGTTATCAGACCGCTGCGGATATGATTAAAGATATTGAAAGCTTTAAATCCAATCCGGCTATGACTTTCGGTTATTATGAAGAAGTCAAAGAACCCGTCAAAACTTCCAAGTCTTCTGATGCATCTAAAACACAGTATGTCAGCTATAATGAAGAAGATGACTATGATGATGATGATGAATATGACGATGACGAAGAATATGACGATGACGATGACGATGAAGAATATGACGATGATGATGACGAGGATGAGGAAGAAGAAGACGATGATGAAGATGACGAAGATGAGGATGATGATGAGGAAGAAGAGGAAGAAGAATCCCGTTCCCTGTTCATCCCTGTTATGACTGCTGTCACCATTGCTTTTATTATCGTGGCGGTATTCTTTATTCTGTGGCTCGTGAAAGGCGTTATTGATGACAAGGGTCAGACAGTAAGATATGAAATGCCGAATCTGGTCGGTATGGATTACTACGAAGCCAAGGACGCTTACACATATCTGGATATTCAGATTAATGAAACAGAAAATTCCACTTATGAGAAAGATGTTATCTATTATCAGGATGTCGCTGTCGGTGATGCCGTTTCTACCGGCCAGACAGTCTATGTTAACGTTTCTCTTGGTATCGATATGGTTCAGGTTCCGGATGTCAAGAACTATCACTATGAATATGCAAAGAAGATTCTGGAACAGGAAAAATTTGTAATCGACCAGAAATATGAAATGAGCTCTGAAGGTGTAGAAGCTTCCAAAGTTATCCGTACAGAACCCGCTGCCGGCGAAATGGCAGAATCTGGCTCTACTATCATTGTGTATATCAGCAGAGGTGCAGAAAACCCCAATGTCGAAATTCAGAATATGGTCGGCTCTGACCTTGAACACGCACAGACACTTTGCGATTATTATGGCCTGAAAGTTGTCACACAGGAAGCACCTTCCACAGAAGAAGCCGGTACTATCATTGCACAGAGCATTGAACCCGGTCAGCTTGTTCCGGCAGGTACAGAAATTACACTTACTTGCAGTAATGGTCAAGACCCGACAGGTATTGTACCGTTCTCTCTGACACTTCCGGCAAATGCTTCTGGACGTTTCGTTCTTGACTTCCTTGACAGCAACGGCACAACCATCGCATACAGCAGTACTATCAACGCTGCATTCTCCAGTGGTACTGTCAATACACCTGTAGAAGGTACAGGAGTACAGCAGATTGTTGTTATCCTGAGCAACTATGCAACCAACCAGCAGGCAGAACTTGGCGTTTACAACTTTGACTTTACAGGTAAAACTTACAGCGTTGTTCGTGAAGGTGTAACAGCAGCCTTTGAAGCAGTAGGCGGTATCAATCATCCGACAGAATCTGCTACAGCAGCACCTGCTGAAGTTCCGCAGAATACAACTGACCCAGTTATTTCAACCGCTCCGGCAGATGCACCTGACCCGCAGGAAACAGACTTTACACTGGATACTATTCCTGACCCGCTGATTGAAGACCCGGATGCTACTTCTGGAAATTCTGACGATGATGACGATATTGCAGATGCTCCGGAAGCTTTCCCCGGAAACTAATGGAAACAAAGGGATTTTCGGAAGCTTATATCATTACGAAATCTGTCAGGGGACTCTACACCGTAGTGTCCCCTG
>CADBOP010000089.1 GCA_902796255.1 uncultured Ruminococcus sp. | reverse complement strand
AATAATACGCTTTCTGAACATGATACGGCTGTCAACGTGTGGGTGAAAATTCTTGCAATTCTTCTCACTTTGCTGTTGATTGGCCTCATGATTCTGAATGCACCTATTATAGAATATACGGCTTCTGATAATTTTAATCAGATTTCACAGATTTCTATCACGAAATATTTTAAAACCAGAAAGCCGATGCAGTATATTGAAGGCAATATTAAGCCGATGAACCAGCAGCAGGCCGAAATTCGTCAAGATGTGGACAAGAATTTTAATGACGGTTTAGATTTGAAACAAACTATCGAAGGCCAGTTTACAGTCCTGTTCTTAGGTTTCGACAGTACCGAAAACGGCAGCGGCCTTCTGCATGATGTCAATTATATGATACAGTTCAATCTGAGAGAAGCCAGCATGAGCATTCTTCAGATTCCCCGTGATACCTATATGCCAAACTATACTAATGCGTATACGCATAAATTCAACAGTGTCTATACGTTCGGAAATGAAAAGAAAAGCAATATCCAGAGAGTAGTAGACTGTGTACAGGAAAATTTCGGTATTCCTGTTGATGCCTATGTTACCACTACTTGCGATAATGTTGCAGATATTATTGATATTATCGGCGGTGTGCCGATTGATATGCCTTATCCGATTGTGTTTGAGGCAGATAAAGTTATCCCTAACGGAGAACAGGTGCTCAGCGGTCAGGAAGCAGAATGGTTTTTAAGATTCCGCTATGGCTATCAGGACGGAGATGTCGGCAGAGTGCAGGCACAAAGAATTTTTATGGCTGCTGCTATGAAAAAAGCTATCAGCATGAGTTCTGTACAGATTTTCAATGCAGTAAACAAAATCTATAAACAGGAATTAATTGCTACTGACCTGAGTATGGAAGATATCAGCCGTGTAGCCGATTTGGCTGGTACTATCGATATGGCAAATGTCAATGTTTTCATGCTCCCCGGTGAATACACGATGGCCGGTGACCAAGCTATCTGGTCGATTCATAAATCTGCTGCACTGGAAATGCTGAATAAATATTTCCGTCCCCAGCAGGTGACCCTGTCTTCCGGCAAAAGTACTATGATAGAATATATTCCGGAAGGGGAATATCAAAGCACTGCTTATGACAATCTGGAGGGCAATCTTCAGGAAATTGATGAAAACGGCGGTGCAAACCCCAATCTGAATGAAAATTATAAAGACAAGTATGACAGGGATTATGACAAGAGAAATCAGACTGAAACGGAGTCTGAAACGAAAAAAAGCAAAAACACAGAAAGATAACAAGAGGTGATTTTTTATGACAGCAGAAGAAAAAATTAAAATTGCAGTCAAGGCTCTGGATTCTAAAAGGGCAGAAAACATTCAGGTTCTGAAAGTCAGAGACCTGACTATCTTAGGCGATTATTTTATTATTGCCAACGGCAACAGCACCACACAGACAAAAGCCCTCGCCGAAGAAGTGGAATTTCAGCTTTCTCAGCGTGGCATTGAACCGCATCACACAGAGGGCATGAACGGTTCTAACTGGTATATTCTGGACTATACAGATGTGATTGTCCATGTATTTTATCAGGAAACCAGAGATTTTTACAGACTCGAACAGCTTTGGGCTGATGCCGAAAAAATAGATATTTCTGACCTGATTATCAAAGAAGGCGAATAATATGGCAGAAAAAGGCAGAAAATTTGTAATGGCATTCAGTATATATCTGCTTGCCAAACAAGTTCTGAATATCATGCTCGGTGAAAGTATTTTTTCACTGGTTCTGCCGGCAGCAATTTCTGTATTCCTGTATCTGAATTTATGGGAATATACAAATTATGCCGCTGCTGCCCTGATTACACTGGTTGCTCTGCGTTATCTGCCGGATAATCTCAGAGGACTTCCGTCAACATGGCTGTATCTGACAGAGGGAATTTTAGACATCGGCGTTTCTGCTGTGCTGATTCTCTCTCAGGATATCAGAGCATATTTTAATAAATCTGAATAACACCAGAAAGAAGGAATTTTTTTCATGAACAAGTACGATTACGAAAAAATTGAAAAGAAATGGCAGAAATATTGGGATGAACATCAGACATTCCATGCAGAAAATGACTATTCCAAACCGAAATTCTATGCACTGGTAGAATTTCCGTATCCGTCCGGACAAGGGCTGCATATCGGTCATCCGAGACCTTATACAGCAATGGATATTGTCGCCAGAAAAAGAAGATTACAGGGCTATAACGTTCTGTTCCCGATGGGCTGGGATGCATTCGGCCTGCCCACTGAAAATTTTGCCATCAAGAATAAAATTCACCCTGCTATCGTTACACGGAACAACGTTGCAAGATTCAAAGGTCAGCTGAAATCTTTAGGCCTGAGCTTTGACTGGGACAGAGAAGTGAATACAACTGACCCCGATTATTTCAAATGGACACAGTGGATTTTCCTCCAGTTATTCAAGAAAGGCCTTGCCTATAAAAAAGAAATGGCTGTAAACTGGTGTACATCCTGTAAAGTAGTGCTTGCAAATGAAGAAGTTGTCGGCGGTTGCTGTGAACGCTGCGGCGGTGAAGTCATCCGTAAGGTAAAGAGCCAGTGGATGCTTAAAATTACAGAATATGCCCAGCGGCTTATTGATGATTTATCTGAAGTAAATTATCTGGATAAGATTAAAGTCACACAGACTAACTGGATTGGCCGTTCCGAGGGTGCAGAAGTGGATTTCGATACCACCGCCGGAGATACACTGACAGTTTATACCACTCGTCCGGATACGCTCTTTGGTGCGACTTATATGGTTATCGCTCCGGAACATCCTGTGATTCAGAAATGGGCTGACAAGCTCACAAATATGGAAGAAATCAAGGCTTATCAGGAAATGGCAGCCAAGAAATCTGATTTCGACAGAACAGAAATGAACAAAGACAAAACCGGTGTCAAGCTCGAAGGAGTAAAAGCAATTAATCCCGTAAACGGTACAGAAATTCCGATTTTTATTTCTGACTATGTTCTGATGAGCTACGGCACAGGTGCGATTATGGCTGTTCCGGCTCATGATGACAGAGACTGGGAATTTGCAAAAGTATTTCATATTCCTATGATTGAAGTAGTTGCCGGTGGTAATATCGAAGAAGCCGCTTTCACAGACTGTGCAACAGGTGTGATGGTCAATTCCGGATTCCTGACAGGCTTGTCTGTAGAAGAAGCAAAAGTGAAAATTAAAGACTGGCTCGAAGAAACCAAGAAAGGTCACAGAAAAGTCAATTTCAAACTTCGTGACTGGGTGTTCAGCCGCCAGAGATACTGGGGCGAACCGATTCCGCTTGTAAACTGCGAAAAGTGCGGATGGGTTGCCATTCCGGAAGAAGAACTGCCGCTCCGTCTGCCAGACGTGGAAAGCTATATGCCGACAGATAACGGTGAATCGCCTTTGTCTACACTGGAAAGCTTTATTAATACGACTTGTCCGTGCTGCGGCGGCCCTGCAAAGCGGGAAACAGATACTATGCCGCAGTGGGCTGGTTCATCATGGTATTTCCTGAGATACTGCGACCCGCATAATGATAAGGAACTGGCTTCCAAAGAAGCTTTGCAGTACTGGATGCCTGTTGACTGGTACAACGGCGGTATGGAACACACCACACTGCATTTGTTATACTCCAGATTCTGGAATAAATTCCTGTATGATATCGATGCTGTGCCTTACAAAGAACCCTATATGAGAAGAACTTCTCACGGCATGATTCTCGGTGAAGATGGTCAGAAAATGTCCAAGTCCAGAGGAAATGTCATCAATCCGGATGATGTTGTCCGTCAGTATGGTGCAGATACACTCAGATTATATGAAATGTTCATCGGCGATTTTGAGAAAACTGCTCCTTGGAGTCCTTCCAGCATCAGAGGCTGTAAGCGTTTTCTGGACCGTGTCTGGGCTTTGCAGGAGATTCTGACAGAGGGTGATGCTTACCGTCCGGAACTGACTTCTAACTTCCATAAAACTATCAAAAAAGTGACAGAAGATATTGAATCGCTTAAATTCAATACAGCAATTGCTTCTATGATGGCTCTGGTGAATGATATTTACAATACCGGCAGCATTACTAAAGCAGAATACAGAACACTTGTAATGCTCCTGAATCCGTTTGCCCCCCACCTGACAGAAGAAATTTATGAAATCTGCGGTTTCGGCGGTGTGCTCAACGAACAGACATGGCCTGAATTTGATGAAACTCTCTGTGCAGATAAAACAGTGGAAATTGTCGTGCAGATTAACGGCAAAGTCAAGACTAAGCTGAATATTCCTGCTGATGCCGAAAAAGATGCTGTTCTTGCACAGGCTCTGGCTGAACCCAAAATCGCTGAGGCTGTTTCCGGAAAAACACTCGTCAAGCAGATTTATGTACAAAATAAGCTTGTAAATTTTGTGGTAAAATAACAAAGTTTGTGTAATTTGCAAAACACCCTTGACAAATTGGCTGACCTATGCTATAATAAGTATATGCCATTCATAAAGTAATAATAAAAAATATCATGAATGCAATTGGTTCAAAACTAATTCCCGAAAGGGGTTTAGTATACTGTTTGTTCTTTACAAACAGAACCTCTGAACAAAGGGAGGGAATAAGAAATGGCAGAAGTTCGTGTTGGCAAGAATGAATCTCTGGACACCGCTTTAAAGCGTT
>CADBOP010000088.1 GCA_902796255.1 uncultured Ruminococcus sp. | reverse complement strand
TTTATTTTGCATTTGAAAATTAATTTATTATTTATTGGAGGAATCAGAAAAAATGGACAGTAAGTTCTTTGAAACCCTCGCTGCTCTCGGTACAGAGAACAGCCTTGATACTGATGTGATGATTGAAACTGTGAAATCTGCAATGCAGAAGTCCGTACAGCGTATGTATCCGGAATGTAAAGAATCTATTCGGGTAGATATTGACCCCGAAAAGAAAATTTTTGATGTGTTTCTGTTACAGCATGTCGTAGATGATGAGCCGATTAATCATACGGAAATTAATATCGATGAAGCAAGAGCTATCGACCCTCATACTTATGTAGGGGCAATTCTTGAACACAGACTGGATATTTCTAAATTCAGCCGTGCTTCTGCACAGTCTGCCAAACAGTCCATTAAAGGCGATTTGAGAGATATTAACAGAGACAGAATTCTGGATAAGTTTTTGTGTAAAGAAAATGATATTATTACTGCAACGGTTATGCAGGTAGAACCAGGCAGGGGCTCTGCTACCCTGATGTATGACAAGACAGAATTGTATCTGCTCCGTCAGGAACAAATCCCCGGTGAAGAACTCAAGGAAGGTATGCAGATTAAAGTCTATGTGACAGGTATTGTGAACCGGAATAAAAAGCCGATTATTAAACCCTCCAGAATACACAGGGATTTGGTCAAAAGATTGTTTGAACTCGAAGTGCCAGAAATTTTTGACGGTACTGTCGAAGTGAAGGCAATCTCCCGTGAAGCTGGTTCGCGCTCCAAAATCGCCGTGATATCACATGACCCCAACGTGGATGCAATCGGTTCTTGCATCGGTGCAAAACATTCCAGAATTTCAGCTATTGTAAAAGAACTCAATGGCGAAAAAATTGATATTATTCCTTATAGTGAGAATCCGGCAGAATTTATTGCAAATGCCCTTTCTCCTGCAAAAGTGCTGAAAGTCGATATTCTTGACGAAGAAGAACGTACTTGTGTGGCTGTTGTGCCCAATGACCAGCTTTCCCTTGCTATCGGCAATAAGGGACAGAATGCCAAACTCGCTGCAAAACTGACAAATTTCAAGATTGACATCAAGTCCGATGCAGAAGAAACTGTTCCGGAAACAACAACTGAAGAAACTGTTCCCGTTCCGGAAACAGTATCGGAAGAACCTGCCCCCGAAACCGCCGGAACACCGGAAACAACCGAGGAATAAGCGTATGCAGAAAAAAATTCCCGTGCGGATGTGTATCGGCTGTCACGAAAATAAACCCAAAAAAGAATTAATCCGGATTGTAAAATCTCCGGAAGGTGAAATTTCTCTGGACTTTACAGGCAAAAAAGCCGGCAGAGGGGCATATCTGTGCAAGAATCCCGCCTGTCTGGAACTCGCCGTGAAACAGCATAAAATTGAAAAAAGTTTTTCCTGTAAAGTCGAACCGGAAGTCTATGAGGTGATGAAGAATGCACTCGCAGAAATTGACAGGAATTCTTAGTATCTGCCGGAAAGCCGGAAAACTGGTGCTGGGATTTGACCCGATGAAAGAGGCACTCGGAAAAAATAAAGTTTCCGGTGTGCTGACGGCATCAGATATTTCACCTAAGACTTATAAAGAAGTATGCTATTTCTGTCAGAAAAAAAAGATTCCTGTCTGCCCTGTACCGCTGACAATGTTTGAAATCGGCAGTACTGTCGGCAGAAAAGCGGCAGTCGTTGCCGTGCTGGATGCCGGCTTTTTTGACAGAATGAAGAAACTCTGTGCTGCCCCCGAACAGGACAGCCACTGATAGATTAGAGGAGGGATTTGCCTATGGCAAACAAGAATAAAATCAAACTGGCAGATGCTGCAAGAGATTTACAGGTATCTTCCAAAGAACTCGCTGCTTTTATTGAAGACCATACCGGAGAAAAGAAATCTTCCGGTTCGTCTATCACAGAACAGGAAATGAATCTTGCACTGGAATATTATAGCCAGAAAGCAAATGTCAACAGCTTTGATGAGTATTTTGCAACCAAAAATCAGCCCAAGCCCGAAATGAAAGAAGAAAAGAAAACACATACTCCCAGTAAAAAAACACATACTGAGAAAAATACAAAATCAGAAAAGAAACCAGAGAAAAATCAGAATAAACCTGTGCAGAAACAGGAAAAAACTGTGCCGGAATCCCCTGTGCCAGATGTGAAACAGGAAGAAATGGTGCAGGAAAAACAGCAGCAGCCTGCACAGAATCAGAACGAGAATAATAAAAATTCTAAAAATCGTGAGGAAAAGAAACGGACAAAAAATCAGCACGGCGAGAAAACCCGTCTGGGTGGCGTGATGAGTACCGGCAGCAGCGTAATTAGTTCCGAACGTGTCGAAACAAACGAAAAACGCAGAACTGTCGATACCAGAGGCAGCTATATCGAACTGGATAAGTATAACGAACGCTATGAACAGATTGCACCTGCCGACAGAAGAAAAGATAATTATTCTACTAAGAAACAGAAGATTAATCAGAAATCTGCTCAGAAAGGAAAGAAATCCAGCGGCAGAAAACAGGAGACAGAGGCACAGAGACTCAGTCGCCTTGAACTCGAACGTGCCAGAAAACAACAGCTGAAAGTCAGAATTCCGGATACTATTCAGGTCGGAGAACTGGCAAGCCGCCTGAAAGTGAATGTTTCCAAAGTCATCGGAAAACTGATGGGACTTCGCGTAATGGCAAGCATTAACGAAGAAATCGATTTTGATACCGCAAGTCTGGTCGCTGAAGAACTCGGTGCAAAAGTAGAAAAAGAAGTGATTATGACAATCGAAGAACGGCTGATTGAATCAGAAGAGGCTGACGAGGAAAATCAGCAGCCCCGCCCGCCTGTAGTGGTGGTTATGGGTCACGTTGACCATGGTAAGACTTCTATTCTGGACAGAATCAGACATGCAAATGTAACAGCATCAGAAGCAGGCGGTATTACACAGCATATCGGTGCATATCAGGTAAAGCATAACGGTGAGGTCATTACGTTCTTGGATACCCCCGGCCACGAAGCATTTACTTCTATGAGAGCCAGAGGGGCAAATATTACTGATATTGCTGTGCTGGTCGTTGCAGCAGATGACGGTATTATGCCCCAGACAATAGAGTCTATCAATCATGCCAAGGCTGCTGGTGTGTCCGTAATTGTGGCAATTAATAAAATGGATAAGGAAGCAGCTGACCCCGACAGAGTTTTGCAGCAGCTGACAGAATACGGCCTCGTCTGCGAACAGTGGGGCGGCGATACTATCTGTATTCCGGTTTCTGCCAAAACCGGTGACGGTATTGAAGATTTGCTGGAAAATATTTTGTTAGTGTCAGAAGTGAAAGAACTGACTGCCAATCCGGACAGACTCGCCAAGGGGACTGTTATCGAGGCAAGACTGGATAAGGGCAGAGGCCCGATTGCAACATTGCTCGTACAGAAAGGTACTCTGCATACAGGAGATATTATTATTGCCGGTACTTCTGTCGGTAAAGTCCGTGTGATGACAAACTATAAAGGGGCTGTCGTCAAAGAAGCAGGGCCGTCTGTGCCTGTGGAAATTACTGGTCTGGATGAAGTCCCCAGTGCAGGTGATATTTTCGATGCCGTAGAAGATGAACGTCTGGCAAAAGAACTCGTGGACCAGAGAAAACATGAGGCAAAAGAAGCACTGTTCCAGAATAGCTCTCATAAGCTGACACTGGATAACCTGTTCAGCCAGATTGAAGAAGGCGAAACCAAGGAACTGCCGATTATCGTCAAAGCCGATGTACAGGGCAGTGCAGAAGCTGTGAAAACTTCTCTGGAAAAACTCTCTAATGATGAAGTGCGTGTCAGAGTCATTCACAGTGCTGTCGGTGCAGTCAAGGAAAGTGATGTCATGCTGGCCAATGCCTCCAATGCCATCATTGTCGGCTTTAATGTCAGACCCGATAACGGTGCAGCAGAAAGTGCCGCAAGAGACGGCGTGGATATCAGATTGTACAGAATTATTTATGATGCCATTGAAGAAATTTCAACTGCCATGAAGGGTATGCTCGCACCGAAATTCCGTGAAGTAATTCTCGGTAAAGCCGAAGTGCGCGAAGTATTCAAGATTTCCAGTGTCGGCACGGTTGCCGGAAGTTATGTGCTGGATGGCAAACTTACAAGACAGTGCCAGATTAGAATTGTCCGTGATGGTATTATTATCGCTGATGACCATATCGCCGGACTGCAAAGATTCAAAGATGCCGTGAAAGAAGTGTCCAGCGGGTATGAGTGCGGCATCAGTCTTGAAAAATTTAATGATATCAAGGCCGGAGATATTTTTGAAGCCTATATCATGGAAGAATATCAGCCGGAATAAAATTATACCCATGAAGGGAGAAATATCATGGAATATACAAGAATGAGCACAAAAGACATGCTTCAGTATTGCGATGAAGCACTCGCATGGGAAGAGTTCGGCCCTGTGGATATTTTCTTTTTTGAATCTGTAAAAAGAATTTTGCTCGGCCAGTGCTCCGCTGTGGAAATGCCGCTCGAACCCGAAGAACCGGATGAGCTTGCAGATGTGACTGTTCCTGTGCCTGCGGAAGATATGCTCAGCTATGAACAAAGCAGCTCTGAATTGCAGGAAGCTGTTGCGGGGGAAACGTTTTTTGAATCCGGCAGTGAAGATTATGTGATGACCGAAACTGCCCCTGATGCCGATGTGCAGGAGGAAAAATCACCGGACAGAAAGGAAGAAGAATAAATGCCCAGTTTTAAAAACAGCCGTATGTCTGAAGATATCCACAGAGAATTAACAGATATTTTCCGGCAGGTCAAAGACCCCCGTGTCAGCAGTATGATTTCTGTTGTGCGGGTGGAACTGGCCGGAGATGGTTCGCATTGTAAAGTATATGTGTCCAGTCTGCTCGGAATGGAGGATACCAGACAGTCTGTGAAAGGCCTGAGAAGTGCTGCCGGATTTATCCGGCGTGAACTGTTCGCAAGGCTTAAAATGAGAAAAAGCCCTGAACTGACATTTATTGCAGATGATTCTATTGCAAGAGGTGCAGAAGTTACCAGAAAACTCAGTCAGATGGAAACTGCCGGGGAGGATGCCAATGTCAAAACAGATTGAGATTCCGGCTGTTGCCGAATTTCTTCGGAATTGCGAAGATGCGTATATTTTGATTCATATGAATCCTGATGGCGACTGCATCGGTTCGGGGTATTCGTTACAGGCAGTGCTGAAATTGTTGGGAAAGCGTTCTAAAGTGCTTTGTGCCGACCCCGTTCCGGAACGGTTTCATTTTCTGCTGCCGGAAGAACCGGAAGAGGAATTTCCGGCAAAGAGTATTATTTCTGTAGATTGTGCAGATGAAAGCCGTTTCGGTGATTTGCAGGAACAGTATGCAGGCAGGGTGGCACTTTGCGTAGACCATCATATTTCTAATGATGGATTTGCAGAATATGCCCATGTAGAGCCGGACGCTTCGTCTGCCTGCGAGGTGCTGTATAAGATTTACCGTGAACTCGGTGTGAAGTTTACAAAACAGATTGCAGAATGCTTGTATACGGGAATCGCAACAGATACAGGCTGTTTCAAGTTCAGCAGTGCGGGTGCGGATACACATAGGATTGTTGCTGAAATCATGAGGGAATTTCCGGAAATCCGGTATGATTTGATTAACAGGAATATGTTTGTTGTCAAAAGCCCGTCCCGACTTCGTGCGGAAATGCTGATGCTCAGCCAGATGGAATATCATCTTGACGGAAAATGCACGATTATATGGGAAACAAAAGCAATTTGTGAGGAAAATCAGATTGACCCGAAAGATATGGAAGGACTGACCAGTCTGCCGCTCCAGCCGGAAGGAGTGGAAGTCGGGATTACTATCAGAGAACAGGACGATAACTGGTACAGAGTTTCACTGCGTTCGGCAGATAGTATCAATGTATCAGAAATCTGTGCAAAATTCGGCGGCGGCGGCCATGTCAAGGCGGCAGGCTGCCGCTTGCAGGGAACGTCAGGAGAAGTACGGCAGATTCTGCTGAATGCAATTGCTGAGGCTTTGAACGCATGAACGGAATTATTTGTATTGACAAACCAGCCGGATTTACGTCTTTTGATGTGATTGCCAAGTTAAGGGGAATATTGAAAATGCGTCGTCTGGGTCATGCGGGAACACTCGACCCGATGGCGACAGGTGTTTTGCCGGTGTTTGTCGGCTATGCAACAAAAGCCTGCGGTATTCTGCCAAATGAAGATAAAGTCTATGTGGCTGAATTTCAGCTCGGTCAAATCAGTGATACACAGGACAGCACCGGAAGAATAACAGAAATCCGTGATTTTTCCGGCATT
>CADBOP010000087.1 GCA_902796255.1 uncultured Ruminococcus sp. | reverse complement strand
TATTTTTTGCTGTTGTCTTTTCGTCCGACAGCTTTATTATTATAGCATGTTTTTCCTGTTTTGTCAAGCAGAAGATTTTTAATAATCTGAATTGTTTTTTGTTAAAAACAGATAAAGCATTTTGTATCTGAACAAAAAAATATCCCTGTTTTCTCTCGAAAACAGGGGGGATTTTATTTTGCAATTCTCTGACGAATATAATCTTCCAATAAATCAGCTGTTTTCTCAATGCCCAGCCGGCTCGTGTTGATAGTCACATCATAGCCGTGTGCATCGCCCCACTGATTGCAGCAGTAATAATTATGATATAATCTTCTGGATTTATCATGACGATTAATAATATTTCTTGCCTCTTCTTCATCTACATTCCGAGATTCGCATACTCTCTTGATTTTGCATTCTTCGTCAGCAAGAATAAAAAACTTAATCAGACAGGGAAAATCAGAAAGCACATCATCCGCACAGCGGCCGACAATTACGAAAGATTCACCGGATTCGGCTTTTTTCTGAAGATATTCAAACTGGATATTTGCTACATGTTCTTCCGGCGAACTGCTCAGACCTCTGACTGTTCTGGAGAGAAAAGAACGTTTCGGAACTTCATCGAATTTCCGGAGTCTGTCAATATTCCCCATTTTTTCGGCAGCGATTTCATCGAGCAGATTTCTGTCATAATAATTAATATCGAAACGCTTTGCAAGCATACGTGCAATTTCTCGGCCGCCGCTTGCAAACTCTCGGCTGACAGCAATTATCAATTGTTCACTCATAATAAAAAAATGCCTCCTTAAATGCTTACTTTTCTATAGTATAGCACAAAAAGAGGCAGTTTGTCAATAGATATTTTATTAATTTCTACGAATTATAAATTTGTGACATATCTGATGCAGATATAGATTGTACTAATCAGCATAACGATAATAGTAGCAGGTGCCATTTTTTTGCAGTATTCTCCCCATCCGATAGGATGTCCGGCTTTTGCAGCGGCTGATGTGCCGACTACATTCGCTGATGCACCAATCGGAGTGGCAGAACCACCGACATCTGTACCCATTGCCAGCGACCATGCCAGCGTTGCAAGCAGAGGGTCACTGCCAGCAGATAATTCTTTAATAATCGGAACCATAGTAGCAGCAAAAGGAATATTATCAATAAATGCACTGGCAATACCAGATACCCAGATAATAATTACTACCATCAGATAATAATTGCTTCCGCAGATTTTACTGATAAAATCTGCAATAATTTCAAGTACACCAGTCTGTTCCAGACCGCCTACTACAACAAATAACCCTGTAAAGAATAATAATGTTTTATAGTCTACACCCCTGAGCACTTCTTTGATATGCTTTGCTGATGTAATCAGTGTAACGATTGCAATCACAACACCAATAAATGCAACAGTCAGGCCAGTAGCACTATGTGTAATCAGAAGCACAACCGCACACAGGAAAATTACCAGACTTACCCAGAAGCCTTTTTTATCAGTAATAAAGCTTTCCGGTGCAGGCATTTTAGCAATTTCTTCTTCGCTGACACCTTCGCCATGAAGTTCCTTATGCATAACAAAATAAAAATATGCCACAATAAATACAAACGAAATCAAAGCCGCAAGGCCTGTATTCTCTACGAAATCCATAAATGCATAATGCAGATTCGAGCCGATAATAATATTCGGCGGGTCACCGCACATAGTAGCTGAACCGCCCAGATTTGCACAGAAAATTTCTGACATAATCATTGGTACGGGATTAAATTTCAATAATCTGGAAAGTTCGATAGTAACAGAAGCTAAGAACAAAATCACTGTAATCGAGTCAATAAACATCGCCAGAACAAATGACATGGCCATAAATGCCAAAAAAATCGGGATTGTCTTATAATGTACCATTTTAGCGATTCTTCGGCAGAGCCAGTTAAAAAATCCTACTCTTGCCATACCCTCGACCATAATCATCATACCGCCAAGAAATAAAATAGTCGCCCAGTCTACGCCTCCGGATTCTGTTTCTGCACCACTGGTATGCCAGAATTCTGCTGTTGCAATAGCTTTCAGATTGATTGTATTCCACATTGCTCCGAAATCCTGCATACAAACACCAAACACGGCAATCAGTGTAAGCAGGCCGCAGCCAAGTGTGACATAATGTTTCTCAATTTTATCCATGATAATCATCACGAACATTGCAACGAATATCACGACTGCTGTAATTTGTGCTGCCATAATTAAAAAAACTCCTTTCTTGTTTCAGGCAAATATATTTTTTTACATGTATTTAACCTGTATTTAACCATTTTTATTATATCACACATTTTTCAGAAGTCAATGCAAAAAAAAATCTTTTTTCAAATTTGTAGAAATACACATTTTCAAATGAAATCCGGTCAAAAAAAAGGAAGATTTTATCAGAAATCAGAAATTTCAGATTTTTTTAAAATTTTTTTGAAAAAACACTTGACAAAATCAAAAACTTGTGCTATAATATAAAAGTCGTCAGGAACGACAAGATAAAACTACTGGGGTGTCGCCAAGTGGTAAGGCAGCGGACTCTGACTCCGTTATTTCGAGGGTTCAAATCCTTCCACCCCAATCCTATTTCAGAAAAGAGCGAGTAAATCGCTCTTTTTTATTTTATTAATCTTAAGCCGTCCGTTCTGGTCAATGCTGACAGAAACGGACGGCTTTTTCTACGGTGACAATATTCTTGCAGAATTCTCTTGTCATGCGGCTGACAGAAGTTGTATAGAAACTGTTTTCAGAGAAAAACTTTTCCGGCATATCACAGGCCATAACCCGCCCCCGAAAGAACATTGCACAACGGTCAGCACATTCAGCAGCAAATTCTACATCATGTGTAACAGCAATAATCGTCATGCCGGCTTGTTTCAGATTCCGGAGTACTTCTGTAATTATCTGCTTGGAAGCAGCATCAATGCCCTTAGTGGGTTCATCCAGAAGCAGAATTTTAGGCTTGGCGGCCAGCACTCTGGCCAGAGCTGCAAGCTGCTGTTCTCCTCCGGACAAGTCATAAGGATGACGGTCAAGGAGTTTTTCGGCATCAAACGGCAGCAATGCCAGTTCTGTTCCGGCTTCTTCGAGTTCTTTTCTGACTGTATTCCGAACAAAAACAGTCCTCACGTCCTGCGGCAGAAGTGCAAGGCAATTCTGATATAAATTATTTTTATATTTTTTTAAATTCTTATCAAAAAGCTTAATCTCTCCGCTGTAGATTTTCACTAAATTTGCTATTGCTTTCAGACAGGTAGATTTTCCACTTCCATTTTCGCCTAAAATGCAGAATATCTCATTTTCATAGACAGTCAGGTTCACTCCCTGCAAAATATCCGGAGAAGAACGTTCATATCGGAAATACGCTTCTTTCATCTCCAGAGCCTTCTTTTCAGAATGCTGACGGCTTTGTTCCGGAACAGAAATATGCTGATAATATCTTTCCAGCAGGGCTTTCCCCTCTCTGACTGTCAGCGGACAGGTTTCCGCATCCGGATGCAGAGCCAGACAGATTCTTGCTGCTGAAGGCATCGCATATAATAATTTCTTATCATTTTTTATTTTTATAATCGCCTTTTTCGGCTCATCAAATGCCAGAATCCTGCCGGACTGCATTATCATCAGCCTGTCACAGAGCGGAATGGCTTCTTCCAGCCGGTGTTCTGTCAGAATCACAGTCAGGCCGAAATCCTGATTTAATTTCCGGATAACAGATAAAAAATCAGAAGCAGCTATCGGGTCAAGCTGGGCAGTTGGTTCATCTAAAATCAGAATTTCCGGCTGCATGACCATTACAGAAGCCAGATTCAGCAGCTGTTTCTGTCCGCCGGACAATTCTGAAGTCGCTTTCTCATACCAAGCCCCGATGCCGAAATAACTTGCCATTTCAGCGACTCTTCGGGCAATAATCTCCTGTGACAGATGCAGATTTTCCAGACCATAGGCCAATTCATGCCATACTTTATCTGTGACAATCTGCTGTTCAGGATTCTGCATAACATAGCCGATTCTGACTGCTGATTCCTCTGGTGTGAGCTGAGAAAGCTCTTTCTGATTCAGGAATACCCGACCGGATTTCTGCCCATTTGGCATTAATTCAGGCTTACACATCCGCAGCAGGGTAGATTTTCCGCACCCTGTCGCACCACACAAGACAATCAGTTCACCTTTCTGAATCTGAAAAGAAATATCCTGTATGGCAGATTTCTGACAGAGCGGATATGTAAAATTCAGATTTTCGACTGTAAGTATTTCCATTTCAAAGCAACCTCCGCTTGCAAGGCAGACGGCATCAGAGTCAAGGCCAGAAAAGCCAGTATGCCGGACAGATTCAGTATACTGCATCCGGACACAGTAACAGCCGGATAAAATTCGATTGTCAGTGTATGCCGCAGCATGGCCGTAACTGTGACTGCTGTCAGAATTATTAAAATCATACTAAAATAAACATCTTCTTTCCGGATATGAAAAACAGAAAAGCTGGTTCTCCTGCCGATATTTGCCCCTCTTGCATCCATAGATTCCGCTGTGACGATTCCGTTTTCAATGGCCCATGTAAGGACAATATCCAGCACTCTGGCTTTATTTCTGACAGTATCTATAATATTATCTGTTTCATAATATCCCAGAGCTTTCTGTGTCTGGCTGACCTGACGAACCTGCTGGTTCAGAAGCGGAATAAACCGCAGTGTCATTGAGAGAATCAGAGCGATTTTCGGGGAAATTTTTCCGAAAAGATATAAAATTTTCTCACTTGTCATAATCTGTGAAAATGTGCCGAGCCAGTACAGAACTGCTGTTATCATCAAAGCAGAGTCCGCACCATATAACAATGCTTCAAGTGTAACAGGATTATCATTCAGGACAAACAAAACTGTTACGCCGTTATGGGACATCAGCGGATTTATCAGCATCAGAATCAAAAATAAAATCACTGAAAACAGATGTCTTTTTCTGTGCTGTTTCCGGTTACGGATTATAAAATACAATACTGCTCCCACAACTGAACTAAGTAATACTGCCGGATGCATACTGAACATTGTAATTCCGGTGACAGCTAAAAAATAAAGCAGAATCGTGACAGGATGGAGTTCTTCAAGTGTCTGCATGACATCACCTCTGCTTTTTATTATAGCATAAATTTTCAGACTTGTAAATACAAAAAAATCCCCCTGCCAGAGCAGAGGAATTTTTCATAAAAAGCAGTCATGAGAATATTACGCATCAGTAATATAATATAAAAATATTAAATTTTTATTTTTTCAGATGGTTTACGCCATCATCCTGTTTTACATGCAGACAGCATGACAGGTTTTGAAAATGTCCTGTCACATTTTGCTTTTTTATGCGAACGCTCCGCAGCAGCTTTTTAAATGGCTTCGCTTCATTTCTGTTCTGTTTTTAAAATGGTTTCAGCTCCATTGAAATTATTTTTTTACATGGTTTTCTTCCATTAAGGCTTCTATAAGCCGTTTCAAAAAAGTCAAATAAAATCTGTGAAGCAACTGATACTTCTGCATCATGACTGCATTTTGTTTTTTCTCAAACCAGTGTGAGAATCTCAGCGACAGTAAAAATATCAGATAGTTCGTTCGATTTCTATAGAAGTAACTGTAACGCCCTGCATCACACTGGCATAATTTTTATTTAATTTTCAAGCTGTTCCAAAGCATCCCACTGACGGATATATTCAGCAGCAAACTGAATTTCTTTTCCTGTCCAGCCGGTCAGCATCGCACATCTGTAAGACATCTGCGGAAGCAGAATATTATTATATCCTGCTGTCTGTACGCTGAATACATTCACTTTTGGATTAACCTGTTTCCGGTACTCCAGCACCAGCTTATAGACATTGACATAACCCCTGTAACAGGAAAAACCTGCTTTTTTATATTCCTCCGTATCCTTGCTTGTACCATACAAACCGCCTGTACCGGCCTGCTGGTCAGAGAAAATAAAAATATTATCATAAAAAACTTTCTTCTTAATTGCATCACGGAAAAATTTCCAGATGCCGCCTTCGGTAGAAGCACCGACATCAGCAGAGCGATTCTTTGTGATGATTTCTGTCTGTTTCAGAATAGGATTGCTGACATCAAATACAATCAGCTTGTCGCCGAATTTCCCGACTTCTCCCTGTTCGGAGCATTTTGCCGCCAGCACAGAAGAAAGATTATCAATTTCAGCGACTGTAACTTTGCCATATTCAGAAGTCAGACAGCCCCAGGCAGAGCCTGAATTATCTGAAAGGCACATTGTCCGGCCTTTGAGCTTCGGCAAATTCTGTATAGAAATCTCCAGACATTCTTCCAGAGTATCCAGAATTTTTTTTCTGTAATACAAACTTGATTCAGCTTTTACGGCCTGATATGCGGCATAGTACCGGAACGGGAATTGTTTTCCATTCAGCACACCAGCTTTGAGCCTGTCCAGAAATCCCATACAGAACTGTAAATCTTCAACTTCTGTAAAAATATTTCTGAGATTCCGGAGCATAGCCATATGCCCCATATCAGTAGTATCTACGATTTCACGCCAGTTCATACCAGCGGAACGCTTCTGTTCCCAAGTCTGTTCCTCATCAGAAACGGTCACAGCACCTGTCTGCATCAGTTCGTTGATAACCTTACTGTTTGCATGAGTAATCCGCACTGCGTTAATCATACCAATTTCGGCATTTTTATATTTATTCACAGCATAAGCCGACAGAGAAGAAAGCTTTTTAGCTGTGCTTCTTTTGAGAAGCGAAGGAATTTTATTTTTCCTGCCTTCAGATAAATATAAATAATACGTCAGCTGTGTCACAGGTTCATCTGCACGTTTCATGACGAGCTGATTTATTTTATGAAATTCGTTAGGATATTTTTCAGTAAAAGCAATTCTGTCTGGATGGATGGCTGCTCTGACCATAATCACCTGCGGATTCAGCCGCATATTATAAGTATTCCGGAGTTCTGCGGCCAGTTCCAGAGTCCCCTTGAAATCATAAGCGAGAGCCTTATCAATAGCTTCCTGAAAAATTTCAGTAGTAGATTTGCCGTCATAGATTTTAAAAATCTTTTCAGCAAATGTATCACTGAATTCTGTAGAAAACCAGAATGTTCCGTCATGGACATTTGTCCGGTAATAGGAAGCCTCTCCGAAAATAGAAGAAGCCGCTATCATTTTGAGCGTATCGAGCGGATTGACCTGATAAGAATCTCCGCCCATAAAATTGACGACAGTTTCCTCCCGTCTGAGTCTGGTATCTTCCTGCATACGGGAAACTTCTTTAGAAATTCTGCTCATATTTGCCTCCTTGTCCGAATAAAAAGAAAAAAACAAAGCCCTGATTTTACTTTAAAACTTAAAAATCAAATCACAAATAAATCTGTTTCCTGAAATCTTATCTAATCTTAAAGTAATCATGGCGTACAATGACAAATATTCATCTTGGAATCATAACTGCGAAACAACATTCCACAACTGTCGTTTCTGAATTTTTTACAATTCTGCTGAGGTGCATCCCCTCAACAATATTTATTATAGCACAGATTCCAAAAAAGTCAAGCATTTTTTTGCAATTCATGCCAGATTTGTAAAATATCATAGATTATACACACGTTTTTTGTATATCATAGCCAAAAACTTGACAAAATTTCTGTTTTATGCTATCATGAAACAAACAGAAAGGAGTTTTATTTCATGAATCTGAAAGAATTTCTGCAATCCAAACCGACCACTGACAGATGTCATATTCTGGATTTTATACGTGGGCTGACCGTCCTGAATATGGCAGCTTTTCATGGTATCTGGGATTTGGTTTATATTTTTGGCATCAACTGGGAATGGTATCACGGTCAGGGGGCTTACATCTGGCAGCAATGTATCTGCTGGAGTTTTATTTTATTATCCGGATTTTGTTCAGGAATGAGCAGACACCTGCTCCGGAGAGGGCTGACTGTTTTCGGACTGGGTGCAGGGATTACCCTTTTTACAGCTCTGTTCATGCCGGAAGACCTGATTGTATTTGGTGTTCTGACACTGATAGGGTCTTGTATGCTGATAATGCATATTTTCCGGAAACAGATACAGAAAATTCCGGCTGTAGCAGGGATTGCCATCAGCTTTTTCCTGTTTGCCTTTACCAAGCATATTGATGACGGATTTTTGGGCTTGTTTCATTATAGGCTAATCACTTTGCCGGATGTGCTTTATCAAAATTATTTCACAGCATATTTTGGCTTTCCGCAGAGCAGTTTTTATTCTACAGATTATTTTTCTCTGTTTCCATGGCTGTTCTTATTCCTGACAGGATTTTTCATCTATCAGGCTTTCGGGCAGAAGATTTTACAAATCAAATGGAAGGGCATCGGCTTTCTGAATTTTACCGGCAGACATGCCCTTGAAATTTACGCTCTGCATCAGCCTGTTATCTATGGCATTTTATGGCTTTGTTTCAGATAAATTTTCTGTCTTGTTTTTCCTGACATAGCAATTTTCTAAAATTTCCTTGATTTTTTCCTGATTTGTAAAAATTTCAAACTGATATTTTCTATTTTTGCTGCTGAAAACAGACAGTTCTGATTTTTTGGTCTGATAACTGCATTCATCGACTGAAAGAAAACTTTCTTTCAGAATCAGATTATTTTTTATCTGATATAAAATAATTCCATTTTTTGTAATATAAACATAACGTGAGGCGAAAAAATGAATCAACATAAAAATCAATGCACATATCCCGAACACTCTCACTATAATATCCCCTCAATACAAGAAATCAGTTCTTTCTGTATCGCTTCTACAGATTTCATCTGATGATTTTCACAGCATTCCAAAAATCTCCATGGCTTGCCAACTGTTCCGGCATAAAGAGCCGCATCATGACAGTGTTTCAGATAGGTAATATCTGATTCATGAGCATCTTTCTTCGCTTCTTCGCCCTGATAGCGTTCAGATAACAATTTCTGAGAAACTTCCACAGGCACATCCAGAAAAATAACATCATCCGGCTGAGGAATGCCTAATTTCTGATATTCATAATCATAGAGCCAGTTCCGGTACTCCTCCCATTTTTCACGTGGGAGTTTTGTCATCTGATAAATAGCATTAGAAGTTGTATATCTTGCAGAAATGATAGTTTTTCCTTGTGCATAATCTACACGCCAGTCTTTCTGATAGCTGATATATCTGTCAATCGCATAAAAACTGCTTGCAGAATAGGCACTTTTTTCAGCATCTGTTTCAGGAATTTTTTTATGCAGATATTCCAGAATGATTTCTCCGGAAAGAGACTGATAATCCGGAAAACTTAAAAATCTGAAATTTTCTCCTGTAAAATGCTTTTTCAGCAAATCAACCTGAGTGGTTTTTCCACATCCGTCAAGGCCTTCAATAATAATAATTTTACCGTGCATTGGTGATTCTCCTTTTATGATATTCTCCGCAGTAGCGAAGCCAGACTAAATCTTCAAACAGGAAATCCGGTTCTTTCCGGAAAAATAATTTCGGACGATAAGCCGATTCTTCTGTATCAATAAAATTGATAACTATCCGGAAATATTCCCAGTAACTGTCAAACGATGATGTTCTGTAATTATAAATAATTCTGCCGTACTGATTTTTCCCGAGCGTGAACACCGGCTTAAAAAACTGCTGTGCAGGTCGATTTGAGTAAACTATCTGATAATTTTCATTCTGTTTATGGAGAAATACTCTTTCCGAAACACGGAAATGCTCCTGATACGGAACAGCCTTTGCGGGTCTGGCTGGCTTTCTTGTATTATTTTCCTTACAGAAACAGATTTCTCCGGCAGAACAGTCTGGCCTGACATCGGAAATTTCCTTGAACTGAACAGAATTGATTTTTCGCATTTGCTCGCCGGAACGGTGGGATTTATCATATTTTACAGTAAATTCCTGTATAAACAGCATATTCCTCACCCTTCCAGAATTTCTTCATAGATTTCTCTGTCAGAATCTTTGAAAACATTGAAAATAATTTTTTTCAGACTGGTATCAGGATTCTGTTTCAGATACGTCCGGACTGTATCGACTGCGATTTCAGCGGCCAAATCATTTGGAAAATGAAATTCCCCTGTCGAAATGCAGCAGAATGCAATACTCTCTAAATTTTTTTCAGCAGCCACCTGCAAGCAAGATACATAACAGGAAGCGAGCATCAGTTTCTCTTCCGCTGAGACTTCATCATAAACAACCGGCCCTACAGTATGAATTACATACTTTGCCGGAAGATTATAGCCTTTTGTAATTTTCGCTGAACCTGTCGGCTCCTGATACCCTTGTTTCTGCATTATCTGAAAGCAGACATCCCGAAGCTGTACCCCTGCGGCGGAGTGAATGGCATTGTCAATGCATTTATGACATGGAATAAAACAGCCTAACAGAGCCGCATTCGCAGCATTCACAATTGCATCAGCATCGAGTCGGGTAATATCCCCCTGCCAGATACAAAGCCGCTCATCCAGCGGACTGCCTGCAATATCCGCAGTATGTACAATCCCTTTTTCTTCGGCTTCTTCCTGTAGAAATGCATCCTGCAAATCCAGAAACTCCGGAAAAGCCGGCATCGGATTTCTCAAATTCATCAGACTTCTTAATAACATTCTCTGTTCTTTATAATCTCCGGTATCAATCCGGTTTGCCTGCAAGCGGTATTCCGGCATTTCTGCTAAAAGCAGACGGTTTAACTGTTTTACTTGTTCCAGCTGATTCATGATTTCTTCCTCTTTTCTGTAAGATGATAGCTTAAATCCAGCAATTCCAGAACCTGTTTTTCTTCGACAGTACCGTCCAGCAGCACAGTAATCCAGTGATTTTTATTCATATGATATGCCGGATAATAGCCGTCCATTTCCAGCAGTGAGCCGATAAAAAGCGGGTCACACTTGAGATTCAAAGCCCAGACAGTTTCTTTTTCTTTCAGGCCGAGTTTCTCTTTGCTGATTTTCATAAACAAGGCATACCATTTCTGGTTCTCCTGATTCCGGAGCACAGCAGCTTCCGGCAGTCTGTCCCATAAATATTCCGGTTCTGTCTGATATGTAGTTTTTGCATAATTTAAAATTCTTGTCATCATAAATAAAAACCTCTTAAAATAATAACGGCACTGCACCGAAATACAATGCCGTTATTGTCTGGATTTTAATTCTAAATCTTAATTACAGAGCGGCTTTGATAGCGTTCAGCAATTCGTCATAAGTTTCAAAAGCAGGGAGTTCCGGATGGTCTTTCTTAATCTGTTCTGTGCTTTTAAATAAAAATCCTGCTTTGCTTGCCTGAATCATGCCTAAGTCATTATAGCTGTCGCCGCTTGCAACAGTTTCAAATCCGATAGACTGGAGAGCTTTTACAGTAGTCAGCTTTGATTTTTCACAACGCATTTTAAAGCCTGTGATTTCTCCGTTTTCAGCAACTTCGAGTGTATTGCAGAAGATAGTCGGCCAGCCGAGCTTTTTCATCAGCGGAGCAGCAAACTGTGTAAATGTATCGCTGATAATAATCACCTGACACAGAGAACGCAGTTCATCTAAAAATTCCTTTGCACCGGGCATAGGGTCAATTTTAGCGATAGTTTCCTGAATTTCTTTCAGGCCGAGTCCATGTTCTTTCAGGATAGCCAGTCTGTACTTCATGAGTTTATCATAATCCGGCTCATCACGGGTTGTTTTTCTCAGTTCCGGAATGCCGCTTGCTTCAGCGAAAGCAATCCAGATTTCGGGTACAAGCACACCTTCAAGGTCAAGACAAGCAATTGTCATCATAATAAAAATCCTCCTGATTGATAAATAAATAATAAATTTTCACGGGGGAAGCCCTTATTTATTATACACTAAAAAATCTGTTTTGTAAAGTCCTGCCTGTAATTTCTTTGAATATTTAAGCATTTGTTTCTGTATTTTTTCTTGCATAAAGCCAGAAAAACAGAATCATGAACAATTCGCCGAACATACTGATATAGAAAATCAGGTCAAAATTTCCGGTGGCAGGGCCTAAGGCAGCAAATACGAACATCAGCAGACCAGATAAGAAAATAAACGGTGTTTTTTGTTTTATCCAGATAATAATACCGAAAATAATCAAAGGAACTACTGTACCATAAGACAGCAGTCTGTCAACAGCTTCTGCCCATGCAGGAGAAGCATCAGAGGAAGCACAGCGGACAAGACCGGCAATTTCTCTGATTTCAAATTTCCGGAAGATACCAGAGGCAAGTCCTGCCAGACTGGCAATTATAGTAATCCCGCTTAAAATCTTAAATTTCAGTCCGTTCCATTTCAGAGCAAAGCCGCTAATCAATAAATTCAACGGCACAAGCACGCCATGACTGATATATCTGAGCTGGCTGACTGGTATAAGTAGATTTTCCGGAATCCATCTGCCTATGGCAATAATAAAGGCATCATAAACCAGACCGACACACAGCAGAGCCATGCACAGCGGCATCATTTTTTTATATCTGATATAAATTCTTAATAATAAAACAAACAAAACAAGCTCAGCAATTGTCAGTATCCAAATCATCACCGGTGCTGAACTTAATAACACTTCTCTCATGCTGTCGGTCGCTCCTGTCTTTATTTTATTTCAATCACTTCAAACGGCTGCATCTGGTGTTCTTCCAGATAAGATTCCCTTACATAGATAACTACATAATTTTCCGTTGTTGCAAACGGTACAAACCCGTCTTCTTCCAGATACGGAATTGCAAGGGCTGTATTTCCGTCACCGTTACTCATAACAAAGAAATCATAACGTTCTAATTCTTTCAGTCCCGTTACCGTTTCTTCAAAATTGTCTTCTCCCTCTTTGGCCAGACTCGGGTCAGTCTCGAAATCATTTCTGTCAAACAGATAAATTTCCGGTCTGTCGGCTAAATGCGGCAAAAACCAGCCGTTTGCAATCACACTGCCGTCCAGCGGAACAGTATCCAGACATTCTTCCATATGCTGATAAAACTGTTCTCTGTCACGATACGTATACACAAACCCGACTTTTCCGGAAGCATAACATGTCGCTGTAATCATGCTGACGCAGGCAGCAATTGTAATAAAGCTATTTCTTTTTTTAATTTCCAAATCATCTGCATTCAGCACAGCCATATACAATATCAGGCAGATAGGCCCGAAAATATACTGATATGCAATACTTGCCGCATACGTATAACTTACACTGACAACCAGATTCATAATTACAAACGGAATAATTAATAAAAACCTGCGGATTTTATTTGTCATAAACGGCAGAAACAGCAGCGGCAGGAAAATCTGCACTAAAAACAGTACAGTATTTTCTTTCACGAACATACTGAAAAAATACCCCGGATTTTTCAGCACATTTCCAACAATACTCATCAGGCTGTCGCCCTCTTCGAGTACTAAATTGCCGAAACGGCTTGAAGCCATCATTTCTCCGTCGCCATATTCCCCAAGCCAGTGATTAATCGCAACAAAATAAACTCCTGATACCAGCGTCATGACAGCACCATGAATTTTCTTTTTGCTCTTTTCATCAAAAAAGAAATACATGCCGATACAAATCACATACAACGGTGCATCTTCTTTTACAATACAGGTCAGTACCGTCATAACATACAGCAGGATAATCTTCTTCTGGTCTACTGCATACAGCAGCCACATCAAAAGAGTCGGCAAAAAAGCATTTTCATGAAAATCATAATAACACGGCAGAATCACTTCACAGCAAAATACATACATCAGGCACAGTGCCACACGGGCAAAGCCTTTATAATTATGCTTTTTCGCAATCAGATACAGCGGAACAATTCCGCCCATTGTCAGGACAGCCTGTGCAGCAAACAGCATATTTTCGTCTTTGATGACTGCACAAAGTGGTACAAGCAGATAATAAATAAAAGATGCATGAACATTAAAATGTGACAAAAACATATCTCTCTCGCAAGTAGTCACTGCTGTCAGATTTGTCCGGAGAGAATAAAACATCTGTACAAAAATCCCAAAGTCAAAACAGGATGTCCCGAAAATCTTATGATGCATTGTAGAAGTCACAGCAATAAATATCATCACTGCACAAGCAACTACAGCAATTATCACAGTCCCTATCTTATCCGGCAGTTTTTCAAACTGTTCTTCTGAAATCTTTCCCATCAGATGGGCTACAAATACTATTGTAATTCCGCACAGGCCAAGAGCCAGATAATAATTCTCATTTCTCCACAGCATCGAACAGGCCAGAAAAAGTGTGCCTGTCAGCAGTATAATCTGGTCAAACACTTTCCATTTCGGCGGAACAAGACAATACACAATCGTCAGCACAAGAAAGCCGAATATCATCCACAAAGTACTATGCCATAGCGGAAATTCCTTTACATATTCTTTCCAGTCACCAATTGCATTCAGACCGGCTGTTTTTCTTATATGAAACACAATACCAGAAATCAAAAAATACACACCAACAAAACGGCATATAAACATCTCTGGTATACCACATTTTTTAATAAAAAATTTCAGGAAAGCAAACCATTCCCTGCTCCGCTGTGACAGAATCTGCTTCATGCAATAATCTCCTTTTTTGGTTCTAATTCTAATCTGTTTCTGTATATCAACCAGAAATTATTATAACATATCAGCATTGATTTGTCAATTGCCTGATGCAAATTCTATGCAAAAGGCTAAAAAGATTCCTGTTTTTTCGTTCAAACCTTGACAATCCCCAAAAAATCATGTATACTGTAAAACAGAAAGCAGAAAACATGCTACTATCCAAAATAAATCGGAGGTTTTTTTAACATGGACAATCACAGTAACAAACCACGTGCCAGAGAAAAAAAAGTAACATCCGGAGGCAGTGGAGTACATAAGCGAGGCGAAGGCCTTAATACAGGGCAAGTCGGTGCTGGCGGACCGGAGAAACCTTCCGGCGATGTCGGCAAAAAAGCAGCAGCAGGCGGCGGCGGTGCTGCACTGCTTTTACTTATCATCGCCCTGCTTTTCGGCGGCGGATTCGGCTCTGAACCACAGGAAACTGCCCCTGATTCCAATTACACAGAAACTTCTTCCAGTGTTTCTTCCGGCAGCGGCGGCAGTCAGATTCCCTCCGGATTTCTGGCCAACACCTTATCCGGCAGTAATTATTTTGCAAGCTCTGGCGGTACAGTCAACACTGCGGTTGCAGAAGGTTCAAGAGAAAAATATACTACTATTAAAGGCAGCAATAACGATACTGTCACACTGATGGTCTACATGTGCGGTACAGACTTGGAGTCAAAATACGGCATGGCTTCTTCAGACTTGCAGGAAATGGCAAATGCCAAGTATGGTGATAATGTAAAAATCATTGTTTATACAGGCGGCTGTACGGGCTGGAAAACAAAAGAAATCAGCAGTACAACCAACCAGATTTATCAGGTTATTAACGGCGGTCTGAAGCCATTAGTCACTGAAGACGGTGCAAAACCTATGACTGAACCGGCTACCCTTTCATATTTTATCCAATACTGTAAAAACAATTTTCCGGCGAACCGAAATGAACTGATTCTCTGGGACCACGGCGGCGGTTCTGTCAGCGGTTACGGCTATGATGAAAAATACCGTTCCAGCGGTTCTATGACCCTTTCCGGCATCCGGCAGGCTTTGAAAAACGGTGGTGTGAAATTCGATTTCATCGGCTTTGATGCATGTCTGATGGCTACTGCGGAAACGGCACTGATGCTGAACGACTATGCTGATTATCTCATCGCTTCTGAAGAAACAGAACCAGGTATTGGCTGGTACTATACCAACTGGCTGACAAATCTGGGCAAAAACACTTCTCTGCCGACTGTCGAAATCGGTAAAAATATCGTAGATGATTTCGTTTCCAAATGTGCTGAAAAATGTCATGGGCAGAAAACCACACTTTCTGTCATCGACTTAGCAGAATTTTCCAATACTATCCCTGAAAATTTAGCAGCTTTCTCGAAATCCGTCAGTCTGAAAATCACAAATCAGGAATATCAGGACGTTTCACATGCCCGTTACACAACCAGAGAATTCGCCCAGAGTTCCAAAATCGACCAGATTGATTTAGTTCATTTCGCTGAAAACATGAATACACCAGAGGGCAAAAATCTAAGCAGTGCGATTAAAAACGCAGTCAAATACAACCGGACATCTTCCAATATGTCCAATGCATATGGTGTTTCTATTTACTTTCCTTATAAACGCACTTCCTATGTAGACAAAGCCTGCTCGACTTATGAAGAAATCGGCATCAACAGTGAATACAGCGACTGTATCCGAGAATTTGCCAAACTCGAAACCAGCGGTCAGATTGCTGCCGGCGGTACAAGTTCTCCGGTTTCCTCGCTTCTGGATATGGGCAGTTCTTTTCTTTCCAACGGCGGGGCTGACATGATAGGCAGTCTGCTCACGAGCTTTCTGGCAAGTCCTTCCGGTTCAGGCAGAAGCATTGACGGGCTGGATGAAAATAACATCGGCTTTCTGAGTGACAATCCTCTTTCTGATTCACAGGCAGCCAATTATGTTACCATGCATTATTTTGATGCTTCCAATCTTGTATGGAATCAGGACGAAACCGGAAACTATACCATGACACTGCCGGATTCCCAATGGTCTATGATTCATCAGATAGATTTAAACATGTTTTATGATGACGGTATGGGTTATGTAGATTTAGGCCTTGACAATTTATATGATTTTGATGAAAACGGCAATCTTGTGGCTGATACTGACAGAACATGGCTTTCTATCAACGGCCAGCCTGTAGCCTACTATCATACAGACACAGTGGAAAACGGTGATGAATACACAATTACAGGCTATGTACCGGCAATGCTCAACGGCGAACGGGTAAATTTAATTCTTGTATTTGACAATGAAAATCCGGATGGTTATATCGCCGGAGCTTCTACCAGCTATGTCACAAATGAAACAGACACTGTTCCGAAAAGTCTGACAGAAGTCAAAAACGGTGATAAACTTGATTTTCTCTGTGATTATTACTCTTACAGCGGTTCTTACCAGAACAGCTATTATCTTGGCGACACGGTCACTGTTTCCAAAAATATGGAAATCAGCAATACTGATGTCGGAAAGGGAGCTATCCGGATTATCTATCGTTTCACAGACATGTATCATCAGGAATATTGGACAACAGCAATTGAAAATTAATCATTCAAATCAATATAATTCCAAAAAAGAAGAACGGCCCGAAAGCCGTTCTTCTTATTTTTTGTTTTGTTCCGCTTACAGATTAGTCATCTTTCTTGCGTGTCACAGCCAGTGCTACGCCAGAAACTGCGAGCAGTCCGAGCAGTGCCAAGATACCTTCTGAACCAGTCTTCGGGCTGGAAGAAGTTGTTTTATTATTGGAACTGGACGAAGAGGAGGACGTTCTGGAAGAGGACGAACTACTGCTGCTTGTTCTGGAACTGCTGGAAGAAGAACTTGTTCTGGAAGAAGAACTGGAAGTATTTGTCTTCTTTTCTGTTTCAGATTCTGTTTCGGACTCAGATTCAGATTCACTTTCGGATTCTGATTCTGTTTCGGATTCTGATTCACTTTCAGAAACAGACTCTGTTTCATTTTCAGATTCTGTTTCGGACTCAGTTTCACTTTCAGATTCGGTAATACTTTCTGTTTCAGATTCTGTTTCAGATTCTACAGGTTCTGTCTGCACATCAGATTCTACAGCGATATCAGTAACATTTTCTGTTTCAGATTCAGTTTCTTCGGAAACTTCATCTGTTTCGCTGTCAATTATCCAAGACTGGTCTTCTGTAGATTCTGTTTCTTCCTCTGTTTCGCTGTCAACAATCCAAGACTGGTCTTCTGTAGCAGTGGTTGTTTCCTGTGTTTCACTGTACAGTTGTTCCGTTTCCGGATTAGAATCTGTTTCACTCTGTACAGTTTCAGGCTGTTCTGTTGTAGTAGTTGTTGTAGAAGTAGAGGTTGTTGTAGTTGTGGACGTTGTTGATGTTGTAGAAGTAGAGGTTGTTGTAGTTGTGGACGTTGTTGATGTTGTGGAAGTAGAGGTTGTTGTAGTTGTGGACGTTGTGGATGTTGCGGAAGTAGAGGTTGTTGTAGTTGTAGATGTTGTGGATGTTGTGGAAGTAGAGGTTGTTGTAGTTGTAGATGTTGTGGATGTTGTAGAAGTAGAGGTTGTTGTAGTTGTAGATGTTGTGGATGTTGTGGAAGTAGAAGTTGTTGTTGTTGTGGACGTTGTGGATGTTGTGGAAGTAGAAGTTGTTGTTGTGGACGTTGTGGATGTTGTAGAAGTAGAAGTTGTCGTAGTTTCAGACTCGGACTCTGTTTCAGATTCCGTTTCTGTTTCGGATGTGGTTGTGCTGGTTGTTGTAGTTTCTGTTGTAGAAGTGGTAGTAGTTGTTGTTTCAGATTCGATTACTTCTCTTTCACCATCACTAACTGTAATCTTGCTGTTTGTTTCATCTACTGTGTAGAAGCCTTCTTCATCTGTTTCAGAAGTAGTATTTGTTACATCTGTGATAACACCG
>CADBOP010000086.1 GCA_902796255.1 uncultured Ruminococcus sp. | reverse complement strand
TTTGTCTGTTTCAGCATCATAGATGCGTGCTGTCCGGAAATCGGCAGGGTCGTATCTGACATAGACTTCACGGCGGAGATTTTCGAGTGTCTGAATCTTGTCATAGAACCAGAATTCTTCTCCGGAAACTGTAACAGAAACACCGTTTCTTTTGACTTTCTGCTTTCTGGTAGTTTTCATCAGCAGCAGATTCAAATCTTCTTCGGAGACGGGCTTTCTGATTTCAGTCAGGGTATTGCTCCAGACTTCTATCCGGCTCATGCCCTTGAAACAGCGTTCCCGTCCGCCGTATGGCTGCTGATTGTATTCTCCGTCAATCCATGTGCCCAGCAGTTCACGGATTTCATAATCACAAGGAAGTCCACCGTTTTTGATAATTTGTTTCAGACTTTCTTTTCGTTCGAGAATCGTTCCGCCGCAGAAGCCTGTCCATAGCTTAGAAAACTGTTCTTTCACGATTCTGAAAGTCCTTTCAATCGGCTTTGCCCTTGCGTTTCGGACAATAGCGTTTCTCATTTCGATGCCGAGCCGCTTGAAAATCGGCGGCGGTTCAGATGCAGGCGATTCATTCTTTTTGGTTCTGTGACCTCTTCCGCCGAGCTGATGATTCACATACTCTCTGCCGTTATCGACATAGATGCATTTCGGGATTCCATACTTCTGAATGCCGTTCCGGAGTGCCAGCCGGACAGAATCAGAACTTGCTGATTCCGCAATGTTCCAGCCGGTCAGAATACCGGATTTCGCATCAAGAAAAGCCGTCAGATACAGTCTGTGTTTCGTTGTGCCATCTCTGGAAATAATGTCAAGCGTGTGCGTGTCGGCAATCCAGCAGTCATTTGCTTCGAGTTCATCATACATCCGCATGATGTACGGGGCACATCTGTCTGTAAATGCCTTTTCACCGTCACGCATGAGTGTTTTCAGATAATAGTCTACATCACGGTCGATTCTCCGCCGGAATGCTCTTTCATTCGGAATTTCCGAAACCAGTTCCGGATGAAATTCTTCCGTCCAGCCGACTGTATTTCTGTAGCAAAGACTGACAGCCGGCTTGTTTTCATCGAGCCACCAGCACAGAAACGCATTCCAGACTGGTTCAGGAATTGTGCTTGTCCCCCTGCTCCATGTGCCTCTCCTGTCGAGAAGTCCCTCTGTATTTCCGTCACGGTATGCCGCCCACTTCCGGTAAAGAATAGATTCTGAAATTTTCAGATTCGGGTGTTCCAGCTGACACTTTCCGATATACAGCTTATCGAATTCAGTTTTGCTTTTCGGATACTGTGAACGCATTGCCTGCCATTCGTTGAGAATCCCTGTCCATTCTGTGACCTGCTGACGTTCTTCATCGGAAAGCTGTTCAAATGACCTCTGCGGAGGCTTCGGCTTTTCCGGCTTGGCTTTCTGTTCTGGTTTTTTCTCCGGAAGAAGTCCGGCATCAGCTTTCTGCTTTCTGTAGTATTTCTCTTGCAGGTTCTCCGAAAGTGCAGAAACAGGTATCATGTAACAAGCTTGATTGTTTTGGGGGTGTAGTTTTTCTTCTGCTTGTAATTCTCCGTTCTTAACGAGTTTTTGTACATACCTTTCAGAACATTTTTTCAGTTCAGCAACTTGTTTTACTGTTAAATAATCCACATAGTTCTCCTTTCTGCCGGATTTATGAAATCTGGCAAAATTTTTCTTGACAAATGTCGGATTTTGTGGTACACTGATTACAGAACATTAAGCAAAGTAAATTTCTTCGTTTAATGTCTGGCTTTCCAGTTTCAGGGTGTGTATCAGGTCTTCAAAATGATAGCCGTGAAGCTGGAATTTTTCTAAATGTGCGATAACGGCTCTGTTGGATTCCAGAAAACTGCTCCGGCACTCTTTCACAAGCTCTGGTACATAGAATGTCAGTTCCAGCAGTTCAATGTCATGTTCTGTTTTGCTTTCTTCATTCATCAAAATTGCTGTTGCAGAAAAGATAAAGTCTGCTTTCTCAGAACTGCATATAAATTCAGAAAGCGTTTTCGCCAGTCCGATGACACTGTTCAAATATACTTCCATAACATCTTCTACAGGCATGTTGTTTCACCTCTTTTCCGGTCTGCCTCATCAGTGCCGGTAGACCATTTCCGGCAGACAGCGGAATCAATCCGCTGTTTCGGCTTTGTTTTCGTCAAGGCTGATTTTAAATGCATGTTCCGCAAATTCTCTGACCGCTTCTGCTTTCGTTCCGGAATATCTGCCATTGTGAACGCCACATTTGTTGCTGTCGATTGTCCATACAACATACGGTTCAGGAGCTTTCCTGTTAAATGCGATACAGTAGCCGTTGAAGATTCCGAAAATTTCATAATCTTGAATCTTCATGCCGGTATGCACTTCTTTAAGCTGATGCTGAATATGTTCCACAGCATCCGGAGAAAGCCTTGTTTCTTCATAATCGAGCAGTTTGCACATCGCTCCATACATGGTATCGCTCATATTCCTGAATTCTTCTCCGTGAACACCCCATGCTCCGGACGGCTCTTTGTAAGTAAATCTGTGTTTCATGATGCTTTCTTCTCCTTTTTGATAATCTGATTGGATTTCATGCCGAGCAGTTCTTCCGGCTCAAGTCGCAGAGCAACCGCCAGAACAATCAGTGTGCTGTCTCGAGGAATGAACACGCCCTTTTCAATTTGTGAGATACTGCTCTGCGAGAGTCTTGCAGTTTCCGCCAGTTCCGGCTGAGTCATGCACAGTTCTTCACGGCGGTTTCTGATTTTTCTGCCTAATGTCATAAAAAACGCTCCTTTTCTATTTACTTTTGTCTTGTTTTGTGCTATGATTATCATAGGGCTTTTTCTGCCCTAATTTATCAGCTACTTATATTATAATTCCGATTTTGGAATTTGTCAAGATATAATATTCTGAAATCGGAATTTTCGTAATTATTAACAAGGAGAAGTAATATGTTTTATAATATTTTCACAAAATTATGTAATGAAAATGGCATGTCGCCAACAGCAGCTCTGCAAAAAATGAGCATTAGCACTTCTAAATTAACTGCATGGAAAAATGGTTCAAGTCCAAACGGAAATATATTAATTCTGATTTCAGAATTTTTTTCAGTTTCTATTGATTACTTATTGACCGGAAAAGACAGGACACCAAAAGAAAAAAATGAAGAAATTCACCAAACAGACGGGCGAGAACAGGAACTGCTCCGGAATTTCCGTCTCCTGCCCGACAACCAGAAAGACCAGCTTATTGGACGTGTTCAGCTTATGGCAGAGCAAGCCGCCGAAACAAGAAAAGCCGTATAAAAATAACTGTAAACCACAACTCAGAAAGGAAATGAGCAAAATGGGACTTTTTTTCAAATCTAAAAAAGATTCTTCTGGAGATTCTTTTGAAGCATTAACAAAGGGAATGAATCCTAAGATGTTTGATGTGAAAAAAGAGAGTGAACTCCTTCAAGAATACAAAAATTTCAAAGGCAAAAAGAATTCATCTGAATATTTTTCAGCTCTTCCATTAATCAGCTTTTATTATAAATTCAGAAATTTAGATGACAAGTATCTGAACGAATGTATACGTTATTGCAATCTTTGTATTTCTCTGCTGGACGCAAAAGATATGAAGCATTACATTGATGATGGTGTGACACTTCCGGCTTTTAAACAAATGATTACTATCTATGAGAATAAAAAAGAATATGCTGTTGCTATCAAATACGCAAAGAAAGCTTTAAAATACTCAAAATACAATAAAGCGGAAACTGAATACTATAAAAAGAAAATTAAAAATATTCAAGAAAAAACAAAGAAGTAAGTATCTGTTTATAAATATACAAAAAGTATAAATTAAACTTGCGAACTGGTTCGGAGGTTGTTACGATTTTGTTCGCAGGTTCGCAACCTATTTTTTCAAAAATGAATAGGCTTTATTGTGCTGTCCGTTTCATGTGCCATTTAAAAACAAAAAGCTGTTAAACACGCAGTACAGCCATTTAAACGCTTTTTAAACATTTTTTAAAAGCTGTTAAACGGTTGTTAAACGCTTTTTTCAAAAAACAATCCCCTCTCTAAAAAAGTGCTTTTCAGCACTCCGAGAGGGGATTTCTTTTTGACAAGTTAAAAGATTTAACAATATAGGATTCCTGATTTTTCCGGCTTGAAAATGGCTGTTTACAGGTATTTTCCTGATATTTTCAGGGCTTTCCGGCTTTTTCCGGAGTTTTCCGTTTTTTCTCATTCTTGGTGTCAAATTACAGCAATCGCCTCTGAAAGCACACGCACACACGCATACACGGCAATCTGCTGTAGTGCCGTGCGGTCATTGAC
>CADBOP010000085.1 GCA_902796255.1 uncultured Ruminococcus sp. | reverse complement strand
GTTTATTATAGCATATTGTTTTCAAAATTGCAAGAGAAAATTCACATTTTATTCATAATATAAAAAATTCTGACAAGCTATTGCATTTTCTTGTAAAATATAGTATAATAATAACATCATGAATTAACAGAGAGGATTGCCCATGCTTACAAAACTGCTTAGCCGTGCGGAATGTGCAGCATGTAAAGAATGCTGTGTGTTCAGTCTCTATGATATCTGGGAACAGCCTGCACTGAGTCCGGAAAATTATCAGAAAGCCCGTCTGCTTCTGCCGGATGCTGAATTTATCCATAAAGGACAGGAGTCTTTTTTATTCCGGATTCGGGAAACAAACAGCATTCCTCACTCTGATTTGTTTCTTTGTCCGCTTCTGGACACAGAAAAAGGCTGTCTGCTTGGAACAGAAAAACCGTTCGAGTGCCGGATATATCCGTTTCAGGTCACAGAACTGAACGGCCGCTTAGCAATCACGCTTTCTCCGCTCTGTGAAGTCATGCTGCAAAAGCCGGTAGGCACTCTGCTTGAAGTTCTGAAAACAGAACTGGCAGAAAAAATATTTTCCTATGCCGAACAGCATCCGGATATTATCCGGTCTTATGATGACCGTAATCCGGTACTGTTATGGAAATCTCAAAATTTTGAAAATTATCTGGAGGAATTGAATCATGTCGAATCAAAGTTATGAAAGCCCCTTCTGCACCCGATATGCCAGCAAAGAAATGCAGTATTTATTTTCTGCTGACAAAAAATTTACAACTTGGAGAAGACTCTGGGTGGCTCTTGCCCGTGCTGAAATGCAGCTTGGCCTGAATGTCACACAGGAACAAGTGGACGAACTGGAAGCTAATATTAATAATATTAATTACGAAGTTGCTGCGGAACGTGAAAAACAAGTCCGTCATGATGTGATGGCACATGTCTATACTTACGGACAGGTCTGCCCGAAAGCGGCCGGCATTATTCATTTAGGTGCAACATCCTGCTATGTCGGTGATAATACAGATATTATTATCATGAGAGATGCACTCGAAGTAGTAAAGAGAAAGCTTGTAAAAGTCATTTCACAGCTTGCAAAATTTGCTGATAAATATAAGGCTCTGCCGTGTCTGGCTTATACCCATTTACAGCCTGCCCAGCTGACCACTGTCGGCAAGAGAGCAACACTTTGGTGTAATGAATTATTAATGGATTTGGAAGATTTGGATTTCAGAATCAAATCCCTGAAATTATTAGGCTCGAAAGGCACAACCGGTACACAGGCTTCTTTTATGGAATTATTCCACGGTGATACAGAAAAAGTAAAAAAATTAGAAGCTCTGATTGCTGAAGAGATGGGCTTTGCTGCCGTTGTACCGGTATCCGGTCAGACTTATTCCAGAAAAGTAGATTATCAGGTTTGCTCTGTACTTGCCGGAATTGCACAGTCTGCAAGTAAATTTTCCAATGATATCAGATTAATGCAGAGCTTCAAGGAAATGGAAGAGCCTTTTGAAAAAAATCAGATTGGTTCTTCTGCTATGGCTTACAAGAGAAACCCTATGCGTGATGAAAGAATTACATCGCTGGCAAGATATGTCATGTGTGATGTGCTGAATCCTGCCTTTACAGCCGGCACACAGTGGTTTGAGAGAACACTGGATGATTCTGCTAACAAGAGAATTTCTGTAGCAGAAGCTTTTCTTGGTGTAGATGCTATTTTAAATATTATGCTGAATGTTACTGACCCTGACAATGGTCTTGTTGTCTATGATAAAATTATTACAAAGCGTGTTATGGCAGAACTTCCGTTTATGGCAACAGAAAACATCATGATGGATGCAGTGGAAAAAGGCGGCAACCGTCAGGAACTTCATGAAAAAATCAGAGAACTTTCCATGAAAGCCGGAAAACGTGTAAAACAGGAAGGCCTTGACAATAATCTTTGTGAATTAATCCTTGCTGAACCCATGTTTATGATTACCAAAGAAGAACTGGATGCTGTCATGAAGCCTGAAAACTATATCGGCCGCTGCCCGCAGCAGGTAGAAGAATTTATTGCAAACTGTGTACAGCCTGTTCTGGATGCCAACGGCGTTTCTGACGACAAAGCAGAAATCAATGTATAATTAATATATATGATAATTTGGAGATGAAAGATTTATGAAACGAATTGCAAGTTTTTCCGTCAATCATGATGTGCTTGGCAAAGGTATGTATATTTCCAGAAAAGACGGCGATGTGATTACTTATGATGTCCGCATGAAAAAGCCGAATAATCCCGAAAATGATTATATTTCTCCGGCCGGTGGCCATACTATCGAGCATCTGATGGCTACTTTCATGAGAAACAGCGACTATACAGACAGCATTATCTATGTCGGCCCGATGGGCTGTCAGACAGGTTTCTATTTTCTGACCCGTGATGATGTTCCGGCAGAAACAGCTATCAAATTAGTACAGGACTGCATGGTTTTCATCCGTGACTTTGAAGGCGAAATGCCCGGCGGCAAGCGTATTGAATGCGGCCAGTATCTGCTGCATGATATTCCGGATGCAAAGAAAATTGCTGCTGATATGATTGAAGTCCTCAGAGACTGGACACCGGATAAATTAATCTATCCTACTGCGTAATGCAGAATTTAAGCTACAGAGTTGCACTTGGCGGAATTGTATCGGCCTTTTGTCTGATGAGCATGTTCCTGACTGGAATTTTTCCGTTATTATATTTAGTTCTGCCTATGATTGCCGGTGTCCTGCTTCTGATTGTGGTTATGGAAGTCGGGATTCCATGGGCATGGGTAACATATATTGCAGTCGGCCTGCTGTCGCTGTTTGTAACTTATGATAAAGAAGCAGCTATGATATTTATCCTGTTTTTCGGCTGTTATCCGTTAATCCGGTATTATCTGAAAAAAATCAAATCCAAATCGCTCCGGACGGTTCTGAAATTATTGCTGTTTAATTCCAGCATGATAATTTATTTTTATTTGAATACTTATCTGTTCGGAATGCAGGAACTTCTGGAAGAATTGCAGGAATACGGCAGACATGCCGGAAAAATCATGCTGCTTTTATTAAATCCGTTTTTTATCATGTATGATATTTCCCTTGACGGACTATGTGAAGTGTATCTGAAAATTTTAAAACCTCGCATTACCGGTAAAAAAGCATAATACAAAGCGTCTGTAGAGCCATTTCTACAGACGCTTTTTCTGTAATTCTGTTTTTAAATTCAGCGAAAATAATTCTTTCTGAATAATGAAATATACAGGACAGCACAGAATGATAAAAATCAGCATACAAATCAGATTCGCTTCCGGTGCAATATGCAGCACATGATAGCAGATGGCAAGCAGTTCTGAAGATAATATTGCTGAAAATATCGGAATGCCCAATAATCTGACAGGTGAAAAGTCCAGCCCCGTTTTCCGGATAACATGTATCAGCCGGCTGATATTTCCAAAAATATTACTTGTATAATAAGATAATACAATTCCATAAAAGCCAAGAACAGGAATAAAAATCAATACACAGGAAATCCGGACAATATATTCTGCCAGATAATTGAGCGAGGAAAAAGCCTGCGAACCAATGCCCTTGATGATACTCTCCAGTATGATTTCAAGATAAATAAACGGCACAACCGGAGCTATCAGAACAATGGTTTTTCCGGCAGTGATACCGCCGCCAAGCATCTGGCCTATTTCATCACCGAATAAAATTAAAATCTCTGTTACAAATACAGCAAAGACTATCGTCTGCCGGATTACTTTTTCAGCAATGCAGGTAATCCGGCTATAGTGTCGGGCGGCATTCTCTCTTGCCGTTTCTGTGACTAAAATACCAGATAAAGATACTAATACTGTAGACGGAAAAAACAGAACCGGAATTACAATTGCTTCAAAAATCCCGAACTGGCTCAAAGCCTCTGTACTGGAATTGCCGGATTGTTTCAGCGTAACCGGCACAAGTGCATCATTGGCAGCACTCAGAAACGATGTCAGTGCCGAACCAGCCATGACCGGAATTGCCAGACGGATATATTTCCGAAGTGAAAGAGATACTGCCCCCGTTGTTTCTGTCCGGCAGAACGGCAGACAGCAAAGCAGAAATATCAGTGTTACTGCCTCACTGATGATAGTGCAATATGCTGTCATATAGCATAATCCTGCATGGGTTGCCGGCGGAACAAACCAGACAGCACAAGCCGTCAGCAATGTATGCATCAGAAAATCGATTGCATCCGAAGCTGCACAGATACCAGTTTTACAGCAGGCATTGGCATAGCCTTTCAGACAGGCCGAAACTGTTACCAGCGGCAGAGAAACTGCCATCAGCCGGATAGGGCTTGTCAGGTCAGCACTTTTCAGGAAATAGCTGCTGCAAAAAGGAGAAAATAAAATAATCAGCAGACTGATTATCATGCTCAGAACAATACTGACCGTCAGACAATAAAATAATACTTTCTTAGGATTCCGGATTTCTTTTCCGAGTTCTTCAGAAATAAACCGGCTTGCACAGAGAAAAACATTTCCGCTGGCAATCACAGAAGCCAGCCGAAAAAAAGAGCCTGTCAGTGTCAGCACGCCCATCGCTTCCGAACCAAGATGTCTTGCCATAAAGGCATTCAGAAGCAGGCCAAGGCCATCCAGAGCCATTTGTATTGCAGTCAATAAGACTGTATCTTTCAGGATATTTCTTTTCAAGCAGGGATTCCATCCTTTCAGAACAGAATAAATTATACTGCATTCTATGCATGTTTTCAGCAGAACATGCTTGACAAGCTATGATTTTCATGATATAATAAATAGAATTTGAAAGGAGTGGTATTTTTTATGTTCGAGCAAGATTATTTCATGAGAATGATTCACGATATTACCCGAATGATTGCCAGACTGGTTTTTCACATAGAGACTGAAACGCTTTCCCCTTATCTGATTGAAAATCCCGAGACAAGAGAAACTACCGAAAAATTGTTAAACCAAGCCGATACCGGCAATATCTCTCAGGCAATTCAGGAGATTTCTGCTTTGACAGAAAATAACACGCTGGAGCATCTTCTGACAGGCCTTGCATTTTATTCTCATCTGAGTGAACAGGACGAAGCATATCTGACTGCACACGGTTCCAGTCTGGAAGAAGTCAGAAACGGCATGAAACTGCTGATTTCCAGATACGGCTTTGAATCTGTTGCAGATACGCTGTTTTTTGAATAATATTCTCGAAAAATAACAGACCGGAGAAAAGCCGGTCTGTATTTATTATTTGTAATAAATATAATTTTCTTTTCTGGGAGAAGCTTCCTGCGGTTCAGAAGCTGCATAGCCTATGGCACAATGCCCGATGCCTTCATAATCCCCTTCTATGCCAAGTTCTGCTAAAATAGCCTTGCCTTCCTCAGAAGCAAATTCTTCTTTTGCCCTGTGAATCCAGATACTGCCGATTCCAAGGCTTTCTGCTGCAAGCATCAGATTCTGCATGACCAGAGAACCGTCATAAATATAAGTCGGAAAGCTTTTATCTGCAAGAACTATCAGAATCACAGGTGCATTATAAAACGGGTCGAAATCTTCCTTGCCCATGATTTTGGCATTCATGACAGAAAGCTTATCTCTTAAAGCCTTATCTTTGACAGCGATAATTACAGGAGATTGTCTGTTCATACCAGTAGGAGCATAAGAACCTGCTTCACAAATCTGCTGAATAATATCATCCGGCAGCATATCAGATTTAAAATTCCGGCAGCTTCTTCTTGCTTTGATAGTTTTCAAAATTTCGTTCATAATAAACATATCCTTTCTTAAATTAAAATATATTTCAGATTTATTCAAATCCAAAATAATCAGAAATTACTTTTGCTTCTGCCTGTGCCATGCGTTCCAGATTATCATCTATCATGAGCCATTTTGTTGCTTTCAGATTAGAATGAAAGCTGTGTTCCAGCAGAATACCGGGAGTGCCTACGGAAGCAGCCCCGTAAAGTACAGAATACCAGTCATTCCCCGGTTCATTTGTACTTTCACGCTTCCAGATTTTTCCGGATTGCCTTGTTCCCATGACTTCATGAACAGTATTAGCCAGCTGCAAACCGAGTTCATCTGTCACACCGCTGACCTGACAGCAAGCTAAAGGGAAATCCAGAGCATAATTATTATCATAATTAGAATGCACACTCAGAAACAAGTCACAGCCTGCGGACATCTGGCCTCTTTCTCTGAGCGGAAGGTCTGTTTCTTTATTTTCTCTGGTAGTAATGACTTCAAAGCCATAGCTTTCAAGAGCAGGAATCAAATGCAGGTGCATATCCCATGTGAAATTAGATTCATAATAAGAACTGACCACAGGGCTGTGATTATAGCGGCTGCCATAATGTCCAGCATCCAGACAGATTTTCCGTGGGTGATAAATGCCGTCATTCTGGAAACGGCAGATTTTATCATCGATAGTGACAAGACCGGACTGCATAATACCTTCTGTATCGAAATAATAAATATTTTCGTCAATTTCCTGCCAGCTTTTCTGCTGAATTCCCTCCTGATTGAAATAATAAGTATTATCATCAATAGTTTGCCAGCCCGTCAGCATAATACCATCTGGATTGAAATAATAAGTATTTCCGCCGACAGACTGCCAGCCGGTTTGCTGAATGCCGTCAGCATCAAAATAGTAAATATGATTCTCTATCGATTGCAGTCCTCTCTGCTGAACACCGTATTCGTTAAAATAATAAATATTATTATTAATATTCTGCATTCCTGTTGCCATTACACCGGTATCATCAGAAAAATAATAGCTTTTACCATAAATTTCAACAAATCCTTTTTGCAGCTGTCCATATTCAGAAAAATAATATTTCTGATTTTCTATTTCTGCCCATCCTGTATGCAGCTGATAATTATCATCTGCATAATGCTCGCTGTCAATCCAGCCTTTTTGCAGGTTACCGTCTTCATCTGCCTGATAACAGGCAAACCCTAACGGCTCTGAAACATTCCCTGCACCCTGCTGTGAAGCATAAGTCAGAATGTCCGCAGCATCTTCGGCATTAATAAAATTATCGCCATTAATATCTGTAATTTGTAATGCCTGATAAGCTGTTATGCCTGTTTCATAATCAGAAATTAAAATATCTTCCGGATTCCGGCCGTCTGCCCCCGCAGCCGCAGAAGCATATAAAATGCAGGCTGCATCCACAGAATCAATATTCAGGCTGCCGTCAATATCGCCTTTCTGATAATCTGGTGTCACACTGAAGCGTCCGGTCTGTACTTGATTTTGCACCATAAAATGAGCATTGCCGTTTTCATCATAAATAAGTCCGTCTGCATTTTCCTGCTGTTCTGCAAGTGTCAGAGAAATATTTCTGATGTCCGGATTTGATGCTATAGCTGAAATTGTCTGTGTTTTCAGAAATGTCAGCATAACCCCTGCTGCGATGCATAAAATCTGATATTTTTTCAATATAGCCACCTCATATTTATCCATTGTGAAATTTAAATAAAATTATATATATTATTATACAACAAATAATCAAATCTGTCAATTATTTTTTTGTTGACAATCTTAAAAATTTGTGTTAGAATAAATATTAGCTTTATAAAAAGGAGTATGATATGATATATGGCTAAAAAGCAGGATTATGGAAACGAAAGCATTACAATGCTCAAGGGTGCGGACAAAGTCCGTAAACGTCCGGCAGTTATTTTCGGCTCAGATGGTCTTGACGGCTGTGCCCATTCAATTTTTGAAATTATCTCAAATTCTATCGATGAAGCCAGAGCTGGTTTCGGAGATAAAATTATTATTACCCGCTGG
>CADBOP010000084.1 GCA_902796255.1 uncultured Ruminococcus sp. | reverse complement strand
TTCCCATTCCGAACACGGCAGTTAAGCTCTCTCACGTCGAACATACTTGGCTGGTGACGGCCTGGGAAATTAGATAAGTGCCGGCATAATATTTAAAAACTGTCTCAGAAATGAGACAGTTTTTTTAGTTTAAATAATATCAACATGAATGACGGTAAGCAGATTTTGACTGACTTTGAAATGAATATCAAAACCTGCAAACTGCATACTGTAAATTCTGTCAGGGGTATCCTGATAGGAAGGCCGTGGGTCGTCTGCAAGACAGGCAATTACGGCCTTTTGTTTTTCTTCCGGAATGAGAAGCAGTAAATGTTCCGGAAATATCACTTCAAGATGATGAAATTTTAAAGCTTCACCGTAACTGCCAAGGGCTTCCGGATGAGAATCTGCATAGGGGAGATAAGGCTTGATGTCTAAAATTGGTGTATTGTCAAGCAAATCGACTCCGGATACAAGCAGTTCTGTTTGATGTTCTATTTTTTCAAGCTTGACACAGGAAAGGCCAAGCGGATTTGGCCGAAACGGAGAACGGCTGGCAAATACACCAATTCTTTGATTCCCTCCAAGGCGGGGCGGCCTGACTGTAGGAGAAAAATTTTCACGATGAGAAGCTGAAAAATCAAAAATCAGCCATAAATGGGAAAATTCTGTGATGCCACGTAAAGCATCAGGATTCCGGAATTCCGGCTCGAAAATAATTCTGCCCTGTAATTCCGGAATGCGTCCGGCTTGACGAGGAATACCAAATTTTTCTTTGAAATCTGTGTGGATGTAAGCGATTGGTCTGATAAGCAAAATAAATCCCTCTTTTATTTTAAATTATTTTTTCTTTCTTCCTGCCATTGCTGATAAGCCTGTTCGTATTCTTCCATGCTGAAAGAGGAGTCGTTCAGTTGGCAGTATTTTAATCTTTGCATAACAATGCCGATAGAAGCGTATTCTGCATCAAACGGGTTGAGTTTTGAAACAAGATAGCCCTCTGTTTCGATAGCGAACGGAGAAACAATTGCATGTTGAAGCAGGATTTGTTCAGCTTCTGAAAATAGAGTATATCGTTTCTGGGCATCGTCATATATGGTAGTTGCTTCGCTGACTTTGTCTTTCCATGTTTGAAAAAGCTGCTGTGTATCAGGATTCTGGCTTAAATCCCAGAAGATATAGTCATTTCCGGATTTAAAAGGTTCTGTATAGGTAAGAGGGTCGGCATAGTCTGCCCCCCAGTTGCACTTCATGAAAGCATATTTTCCGCTCCGGCGGATAGAGGCAAGAAATCCAGTTTCCGGACCTGCTTCTACGGTGATATTGATAAAATCTGTGCCAAGGACAGATTCTAATTGTTCTTTTACAAGCTGGCATTCCGTTTCCCAGTTCAGCATAGAAGGATTATAGGGCATCAGGACTTTAACCGGAAAAGATGCTCCCGCTTCTGTGAGTTCTGAAATGGCTTTGTCACGGCATTCCTGTGCGGTCTGGATATTATAGTTATCTGTGATATTTTTCAAAGCCGGATATTGGGTATAGTCTATTCCGTCTGCAAAGGTAAATTCTTTCGGAGTAATTGTGTTATTAATCAGATATTCATAGTGATAATGGTTGTAGAGGGTAATTAATTCTTCTTTATTCAGAGCACTAATCAGAGCACGGCGGAAATTTTCATTATTGACAGCAAGTTTCCAGTTATCCGGTTCATATTTTTCATCAAACTGCGGGTCAAAATTGAAAGTATAGAAATAGCTGTAGGAGTTGTCCGGTCTGTCGGGATGTACCAGCTTTTTGGTTTCGGGATTGTTCATCCAGTTATCCATTTCTTCAAAGCCGATTTCAGCATAGTCTATTTTGTTTTCAAGGAACATACTGCCCTGTACCCGAAAGGCATCGGGGTTGTATTCTCTTTCCACACGGTCGAGATAGACATGTTCTGCATCCCAGTAGGTCGGGTTTTTGCTTAATACCTGTTTTTCCTGCGGCTGCCATGTGGAAAGAATAAAAGCACCGTTATAGAGAATGTTTTTGTTGTCTCTGCCGAACATATCGCCTGCTTCTTCAAGAAATTTCCGGTTGACAGGCATATAGGAAGGGTAACTCAGTACACTCAGGAAAAAGGGACAGGGCTGTTCCAGTGTATAGACCAGTGTATAGTCATCCGGAGCAGTGACACCGATTTCTTCCGGAAGGACTTCAGGG
>CADBOP010000083.1 GCA_902796255.1 uncultured Ruminococcus sp. | reverse complement strand
TTCCCATTCCGAACACGGCAGTTAAGCTCTCTCACGTCGAACATACTTGGCTGGTGACGGCCTGGGAAATTAGATAAGTGCCGGCATGATTATCAAAAGAGCGGTTTTCCGCTCTTTTGTCATATCTTATTGGGCCATTAGCTCAGTTGGTCAGAGCTCCCGGCTCATAACCGGATGGTCCTGGGTTCGAGTCCCCGATGGCCCATAAGAAAAACCGCTGGAATTTCCGGCGGTTTTATTTTTAATGTTATTTTAGAAAGTGAGTGTATTTTATGAATCAGGATATTACTTTAAATATACATTATACGATTCCGGAGGAATTATGGGAAAAACTTTGGCCGGAAATTCAAAAATTAAATGCAAACGGCATTGTATATTCTGTCGAGCCGGGCGGATTACAGCTTTATTGTGAAAATAATACTCTTCCAGAGCAGATGTGGAATGACTTGATTTCAGAATTTTGTGAATCAGCTTCGGAAATTCTGGGCTTTCCGGTCGGAGATGCCTGCGGTGATTTTCCGTGCATTCCATTTGAAAGGTGAATTTTATGGAACTGGTATTTTTATCTCCGGAAAAATACTATGATTTAATTCTATATCATCATAAATATTTAATTATTGCGAAAGACTGGGGATTGGATTCCATTTTAGTCGGCATTGCTGAAAACGGAGATGTTTTTTTTCTCGATACTGAAGAATCCGAGGAAAAATATGCAGTCTATATTGCATCCACTCCGGAAGTATTCAGAAAAGAAATAGAAGTATTTCAGAAATTTTGCAACACTCGTCCTCTGAATGAAACAGAAGAAAATTTAAAAAAATTTGCTGATTCTTTCCGTAAACAAATACTTCATCTGGATAAAAATGCTTTTTCCAATGCTGAAAATTACTGGTCAGTCATCGCTGAAGAATTGGAATATGGTGTTATTTGATTTCTTGCTGTTCAGAATCAAGTTTCGCAAGTACGCCAAAGGATTGTCTTAGATTGTCTACCCCGAAAATTCTCAGAGTTTTTGAGCTTTTAGGCAGAGCGGTCAGAGCCTGTTTCGGAACGATACAGAGTTCAAATCCCATGCGGCGGGCTTCCTCCACACGCTTGACAATATGAGAAACGTTCCGGATTTCTCCGGCAAGTCCCACTTCTCCGATAGCGATTAATTTATCCGGAATTGGTTTGTCTGTCAGACTGGAGTACAGAGCCAGTGCAACGGGTAAGTCTCCGGCTGGTTCGTCAAGACGGAAGCCGCCGACAATGTTCAGATATACATCTAAAGAACCATAAGCCAGACCGAAACGCTTTTCCAGAACGGCTAATAATAAAGACATTCTGTTATAATCAAATCCGGTGGCGGTTCGTTTCGGAGAAGAGTAACCGCTTTTTGATACCAGAGTCTGCACTTCGGCAAGAATCGGACGGGAACCTTCCATGACACAGGCAATGCATGTTCCGGAAACACCTAAAGGCCGGCCGGCTAACAGCATCTGTGACGGGTTTTCAACTTCTTTCAGACCTTTGTCCTGCATGTCAAAAACACCGATTTCATTTGTTGAGCCGAAACGATTTTTGACGGCTCTCAGAACTCTGTAGCTCATGTGACGTTCTCCCTCGAAAAAGAGTACCGTATCAACAATATGTTCCATGACTTTCGGCCCTGCAATCGCCCCGTCCTTGTTGACATGACCAACAATAAAAGTAGGAATTTCAAGTTTTTTTGCTGTGTGCATGAAAAGATTCGTGCATTCACGGACTTGTGTCAGACTGCCGGGAGTAGAGGAAATCTGTGTGATTTGCATCGTCTGAATAGAGTCGATAATCACAATATCCGGTTTGGAGATTCCGATAGTATCGCTGACAGCCTGAGCATCAGTTTCGGTCAGGATATACAAGTTATCAGAAGCAACATTCAGACGTTCTGCACGGAGTTTGATTTGTCTGCCGGATTCTTCACCGGAAACGTACAGAACCGTGTGATTCTGACCTAAAAACTGACAGATTTGCAGTAGCAGTGTACTTTTGCCGATACCCGGCTCACCTCCGAGCAGGACAATAGAACCCTTCACGAGTCCGCCGCCGAGTACTCTGTCAAGTTCACCGCAGCCGGTACTGTAGCGGACTTCGTTCTGATAATTGATAGCAGAGATTTTATGAATTTTATTAGATAAATCTATGACAGGAAGGTTTTCCTGTGAAAATTCCGGCAGGACTTCTTCAAGCGTATTCCATTTTTTACAGTTCTGACATAAGCCGCTCCATTTTGAAGTTGTCCAGCCGCATTCCGTGCAGACGTATTGCAGTTTATCTTTTTTGGCCATAAGCATAATCCTTTCTGACAGAAAAAACCGTCTTTTCAGGACGGTTTTTTATTTTTTTCTGTAACAACAGCAGCATATTTTCCGATTTGTTCATAGCGTTTTTCGGTTTTTTCACGGCTGAATGAAATGACACCATGAGAATCATAAGGGTCATTGAAATAATAATAGTCGGCATCATAGCCAATCAGTACCATGCAATGCTCATTGACAAGCCAGTCATACCATTCGTCAGTGGGCTTGCCCTTATTGTCTGTAAGATACCAGCCGAGATATTCATGGGGTTCCCAGAGATTAATAGTCGCCCATACCAGAACCGGCTTTCCCTGCGGAAGATAGGTTTCAGCGATTTCCTGCAAATCAAAGCCGGAAATATCTACAGCCTGATATTGTGCTGGCAAGAGCTGGTTCAGTGCTTTGACGATGACCGGAGCAAAACACCCGAAGCCGGAAGATTCTTCCGGAATGCCGATAAAAGCATCTTCCGGATGGGGGGCACAGGTACGGCCGTCTACATCTTTGGGATACTGACAGTTCAGCAAATCAATAATATCATGTATATCTGTTTCTTTTTTAGTATAGTAATCCAGCAGCATTTTTGCACTGACGATTTCACAGCCTGTCGGAAGCAGTCCGGCTTGTGAATAATAGGGGACATCTTCGAGCATAATTTCTTCCGGCGGTTCAGTGGGAAGTGTTTCGGTTTCGGTTTCCGGCAGCTGGGTTTCAGTTTCTGTTGCTGCTTCTTCCGGATAGGATTCAATAATAAGAGAATGCATGACATGAGGGGATTGTGCATCTGCTTCGGGTGCTTCTGTCAGGAAGGTAAATAATAATATGATGATGATAAATATTACAAATAAAAAATATTTTTTTAATAATGCAGTAAATTTTTCAGGCATAAAACAGCCTCACTTTCATGATAATAATCAAAATATCTATTATATTTTACTGCAAAATGCAATATTTGTCAAGTAGTATCAGGAATTTTCAGCACAATACTGAATCAGGGCGGAATAAAGCGTAAATGCTACTTTCTGCTGATATTCCGGCGTTATCAGTAAAGCGGCTTCCTCCGGATTGGATAAGAATCCGCATTCTGCCATAACTGTAGGATTTTTACTGTAATAGCAGAGAAATAATTCTTTTCCGCAAAGTTTGATTTCTCGCTGATTTTCCGGCTGTAAGAAAGCTACAAACTGATTTTGCAGTGTTTGTGCAAGTGCAGCATTCTGAGAATTAGTGTCAGAATAAAACATCTGTGCTCCGCTGTAGCGTGCATCTGTAAACTGATTCTGATGAATCGAAAGACAAATTGCATCTTGTACAGAATTGAATAAAGCCAGCCGGTTGTCCATATCAGAGCTTTTTTGATTTGCAATTCCTTCAATACCGTCATCATGAATTGAACGGTCAGTATCACGGGTTGTCAGGACAGTATAGCCGGACATCTGAAGCATGTCTCTTAAATTCAATAGAATAGCAAGATTGATATTTTTTTCAGGGTCGCCGTTGATAGAAACACAGCCGCCGTCAATGCCGCCATGTGGCGGGTCAATGTAAACCAAGCCGGAGTTAGTATAAAATAATAAATCTATTGATGCTGAATGCAAGATATAAGTTTAAAAATTTTATCTATCCTGCCGATTTTTTTTAATCATTAAAATTTCTATTGACAATCCTAAAATAATATGATAAGATTTAATATATT
>CADBOP010000082.1 GCA_902796255.1 uncultured Ruminococcus sp. | reverse complement strand
TCCGCCTGCCGGACAAAAATTTTTTCAGAAAATTATCAAGATTTTTTCTGAAAACACTTGCTTTTTTTCTCAAAATATGTTATGATATAAAAGCATTTGAAATCCGTTCCGTTCTCACGCCGGAACGAGAGTTAATGCCGTAAGACATTAAACAGGTTCATCCGCTGACGGCCGCACATTACGCTGAATTTGTGCAGAAAACAAACCGTGTATGAAGAACCGGAATTTTTTAGGAGGAATTTTATTATGAACGCATTAGAATTAATCAGCAATTCCAGCATGAAAGAAAACGCACCTGTTGTGGAAATCGGTGATACTGTAAAGGTTCACGTAAAGATTCAGGAAGGCGAAAAAAGCCGTATTCAGGTGTTTGAAGGTACTGTTATCGCCAAGAAACACGGCGGCATCAGCGAAACATTTACTGTAAGACGTGTTGCTCACGGTGTCGGCATTGAACGTGTGTTCCCGCTGCATTCTCCCGCTGTTGACAAAGTAGAACTGGTTCGTCACGGTAAAGTTCGCCGTGCAAAACTGTACTATCTGCGTGACAGAGTCGGCAAAGCTGCCAAGGTTAAGGAAAAGCTTGTATAATGACATCCGGCTGTATAAAAGCAGCTGCATGGCTGCTTTTGTACTGCATTCAGCAAGAGGGACTCCATGTCCCTTTTTTGCATATTGTAAGGCATTTTTATCAGAATGCTGCTTATCATAAATGAGGTGAGATTATGGAGTCCGCAGAAGTAACAGAAAATATCGCAGAGAATCAGAAACCCGATACAGACCCCCAAAAAAACAGCGTGTTTAATGATGTGATAGAGATTCTTGAAACCATGCTGATGTCTGTGTTTGTTGTGCTCTTGCTGTTTACCTATCTGATTCGCCCTGTAACAGTCGAAGGCCGTTCTATGGTGCCAACTTTGCAGAATCAGGACAAGCTTGTCATGCGGCGGATTCTGTATCATCCGCATCAGGGAGATATCGTTGTTATCAATAATTACGAAGGACATATTTTAGCCCCTGACGGCAGTGTTGTCAACAGTGGATATGCACTGAATGAAATTTTGATTAAACGCATTATTGCTGTTGCCGGCCAGAGTGTAGAAGTCAGAACAGACGAAGGCCTTGTCTATGTAGACGGCGTTGCTCTCGATGAAGCATATACCAATGAGCCGACACTCGTCAATGATGGTGCGTTTTCTTATCCGATTACTGTGCCGGAAGGCTATGTCTTTGTTATGGGAGATAACCGGAATCACTCCACAGACAGCCGGAATCCCAGTGTGGGATTAATCGCAGAAGAAGATATTCTTGGAAATGCGTTTTTCCGGTACTGTTCCGTGGAAACGGATGGCACAGGCAAAGAAACTGTTAGTTTCGGGACAGTCGGCTTTATTCATTGAGCCGGTTCGGTGCAGAAGATGATGAAAGAATATGTGCGTTTCTCTCGGAATGCGAAAATTCACCATGCTATCGGGGAAATAATTGATATCGTCAGTGCAGCAATGATTCCTATTTTTGTTATGATATTATTATTTACTTATGTGTTTCGGGTCGCTATTGTACAGGGAGATTCCATGCTGCCGACACTCCAGAATGAAGACAGACTTCTGGTTTCCCAGCTTCAGACAAGGCCGCAGGACGGAGATATTATTGTGATTAATGCAGATGATGCTGTATTGCTTGCTGAAAGTGGTACACTGTATACGGCAGAGGGGCTGCACAAAAGCATTGTCAAGCGTGTGGTCGCAGTCGGCGGACAGACTGTGGATATCAGCTCTGCCGAAGGAATTGTGTATCTCAACGGCGAACCGCTGGAAGAATTATATACCAATACCATTACACAGCTTCCGGATTTGGGAAATGCATTTGAATATCCGTTTACTGTTCCGGAAGGGTATGTATTTGTAATGGGCGATAACCGTGATATTTCGCTGGACAGCCGCTATGTGAATGTCGGGCTTGTTCCGGAAACGGAAATCGAAGGCACAGTATTGTTAAGATTATATCCTCTGGAAAAAATAGGAACGGTTCCGTGATTCTGATATCGCATAGATAGATAAGGAGTAATTATGTCTGAAAATCAAAAAATTCAGATTGGAAATATTCAATGGTTTCCCGGTCATATGACCAAAACCAAACGCATGATTGCAGCCAATCTTTCGCTTGTGGACGGTGTTGTATCGCTTTTGGATGCCAGAATCCCCATGAGCAGCTGCAATCCGGATTTGACAGAATTAATCAACAGCAAGCCGTATATGGTTTTATTAAATAAATCTGATATGGCTGACCCGAATCTGACAGCACAGTGGGTGCAGTATTACAGAAATCAGAATATTCCTGCCCTCTCTGTTGACTGTATTACCGGCAAAGGAACAAAACAATTTGTTTCTGTTGTCCGTGAACAGATGCTGAAAGAGTTACTGGAAAAAAGAAAACAAGCCGGCATGACTGGCCGGCCTGTAAGACTTATGATAGTCGGCATACCAAATGTCGGCAAATCCTCTTTTATTAATAAAATGGCAAAATCCAAACGGGCAAAAGTCGAAGACAGACCCGGTGTGACCCGCACAAAACAATGGGTCAAAATTGATGAGCAGACGGAATTTTTAGATATGCCCGGTGTCCTCTGGCCAAAACTCGATGACCAGCAGGCCGCTGTCAGGCTGGCTTTTACTGGTGCTATCCGTGACCAGATTCTGGATACAGAAGCATTGGCAATGCTGCTGCTGGAATATCTGCATGAAAATTATCCGGTTTCGCTCAAAGAACGCTATAAGCTCGAAACAGAAGAAACACAGGGCGATAAATTATTAGAAACTGTCGGCAGAAAAAGAGGTATGCTGCTTTCCGGCGGTATTGTTGATACAGAACGTGCCGCTTCTACAGTTCTGGATGATTTCAGAGCTGCAAAACTCGGCAGAATTACACTCGAGTCTCCACAGAGGCAGGAGAATGCATGATGAAAGAAGAAATTCTGCTCCGCCGTCAGGCAATGCTGGATTTTGATACAGCAATGAGAAAAGAACACGGTACTGTCTGCGGAATTGATGAAGCCGGCCGTGGCCCTCTCGCCGGTGATGTCTATGCAGCTGCGGTCATTCTTCCGGCTGACTGCGATATTCAGGGACTTGATGACAGTAAAAAAATCACGGAAAAACGCCGTGAAAAATTATTTGAAGAGATTCAGAAAAAAGCTGTCTGTTTCTGCATAGCTACGGCAAGTGTCGCCGAAATTGAAAAATATAATATCCTGAAAGCTTCTCTGCTTGCCATGAAACGGGCTGCCGATGGCCTGAAACAACAGCCGGATTATGCCCTGATAGACGGCAATCAGCTTCCGGAACTGAAAGTTCCTATGGAATGCATTGTCAAGGGTGATGCTAAATCTGCTTCGATTGCAGCTGCTTCGATTTTAGCCAAAGTCGCCCGTGATAATTACATGAAAGCACAGGCAAAATTATACCCGAATTATGCCTTTGAAAAACATAAAGGCTATGGCACAGAAGAACACAGAAACCTGCTGCTGCAATACGGAGCTTGTCCGATTCACAGGCCGTCATTTCTGAAAAAGATTCTATGACACCTGCACAAACCGGAAAAATGGGAGAACTCGCTGTCGGATATTATCTCGAATATCTGGGATATCAGATTCTTGACAGAAATTTCCGTATTCGGGGCGGGGAAATTGATTTGATTGCTGTCCGGCAGGAGGAATTATGCTTTGTAGAAGTCAAGACAAGAAAAGCAGATTCTGTCGAATCCGGTGCAGAGGCAGTCAACCGCCGCAAACAGCGGCTGATAATCCGTGCGGCCGGTCAGTATCTGGAGAAAAGAAATCTTTCAGAAAATGACTGGTATATCCGGTATGATATTGCAGAAGTCATTACTCTGCACGACAGGATTATTGATATCAATTATCTTGAAAATGCGTTTGATGAAACGGATTTTCATGACAATAGCCAAAATTTTTATTAATCACGAAAGGGTGGTAATATGTACTACAAAAGTACAAGGGACAGCAGTCTGCATGTAACAAGTGCGGTAGCCATCGCACAGGGAATTTCCGCAGACGGCGGTCTGTTCATTCCGTCTGAAATTCCGACTATCTCTATGGATGAGCTGAAAGCTCTTGCTGATATGAGCTATGCAGAACGTGCCAACGTTGTATTCAGCAAATTCCTGACGGATTTCACACCGGAGGAAATTGCTTACTGCACTTCCCATGCGTACAGCACAAAGAATTTTGAAACTGAAAATATTGCAGAATTAACAAAAGCTTTTGATTATGCAAATATTCTGGAATTATGGCACGGCCCGACCTGTGCTTTCAAAGATATGGCTTTACAGATTCTGCCGTACCTGCTGACAACTTCTCTCAGAAAAAACGGCGAAGATAAAAAAGTCGTGATTCTTGTTGCTACTTCCGGCGATACCGGAAAAGCGGCTCTCGAAGGCTTTAAAGATGTAGAAGGCACAGAAATTATGGTATTCTATCCGGAACAGGGTGTTTCTTCTATGCAGAAGCGGCAGATGGCAACACAGGAAGGCTCTAATGTGGGGGTTTGTGCTCTCGAAGGCAATTTTGATGATTGCCAGAACGGTGTCAAGATGATTTTCACTGACAAAGCTGTGAAAGAAAAGCTGGCCAAGGCCGGAAAAATGTTCTCCAGTGCCAACTCCATCAACTGGGGCAGACTTGCACCGCAGATTGTATATTATGTTTCTGCTTATGCAGAAATGGCCAAGAGAGGCGAAATCCAGTTCGGCGATGTGATTAATGTTGTTGTTCCGACTGGTAATTTTGGCAATATTTTAGCTGCTTACTATGCAAAAAATATGGGCGTGCCGATTGGCAAGTTAATCTGTGCTTCCAATATTAATAAAGTCCTGACTGATTTTATTAATACCGGTGTTTATGACAGAAACCGTGATTTCTATGCAACCTGCTCGCCCTCTATGGATATCCTGATTTCCAGTAATCTGGAAAGATTATTATATCTCCTGACTGGCGGTGATGATGCACAGATTCGTGACTGGTTCGGCAAACTCAGCACAGAAGGCAGATATGAAGTAACAGAAGAAATCAAAGCCAAGCTCCAGAGTGATTTTGTCGGCGGCTTCTGCGATGATGCGGAAACCAAGAAAACAATTCATGATTTCAAGGAAAAATATGATTACACCTGCGATACCCACACAGCTGTTGCTGTCAAGGTATATCTGGATTATCTCGCTCAGACAGGCGATACCACAAAGACAGTAATCGCTTCTACAGCAAGTCCGTATAAATTCAGTGCAAGCGTGCTGGAGGCTATCGAAGGCAAAATTTCTCAGGCTGATGAATACGAACAGGTTGCTCATCTGGCAGAACTCTCCGGACTGCCTGTTCCGCAGTCACTGGCCGAACTCAAAAACAAACCCGTCCGCTTCTCAGAAGTCATCAAGAAAGAATCTATGGAATCTTATGTGCTGAATAAGCTGGGCATTACAGAATAATTTATGAGCCTGTTCGTCATGGGGGACACACATTTGTCGCTGGGTGTGCCAAGCAAATCTATGGAAATTTTCAGTGGCTGGGAAAAATATCAGTCCAGAATTGAACAGAACTGGAAAAATCTGATTCATCCCGAAGATACTGTCGTACTGGCAGGCGATATTTCATGGGGCATGACACTCGAACAGGCTGCACCGGATTTCGCTTTTCTTAACAGTCTGCCCGGAAAAAAAATTATTCTGAAAGGGAATCATGACTACTGGTGGAATTCTATGAAAAAAATGACGGATTTTTTTCAGCAGCATGATTTTTCTACACTGCATATTCTGCATAATAACTGCTATGCTTACGAAAATATAGGCATTTGCGGTACACGGGGCTGGGTTAATATGCCCGGAGAATCTGAAGATGCAAAAGTCCTCGCAAGAGAACAGCAAAGACTCCGTGTTTCTTTGCAGGCAGCAAAAAATCAGAATCTGACACCAGTCGCTTTCCTGCATTATCCGCCTGTGTTCGGAACAAACCGGAATGAATTAATGCTTGATGTTCTGCACGAATTTGCAGTGAAAGACTGTTATTACGGACACCTGCACGGGAAAATTCACCAGAAGGCTGTCAAAGGCTTAAAAGACGGTATCTGTTATCATTTAATTTCTGGTGATTATTTACAATTTATTCCAGAAAAAATTCTATAATTTATTCAAAAAATAGAACTGTGCCGGAAAGTTCAAAAATCTATAGAAAAATTCCGGCAGATATGCTATAATAAATTGATACGCAGTATCTCAAACTGCTATTGCGTGAATTATTTAATTTGGAGGATTCAGAAATGAGTTTGAAATCGACAACAAGAACAGAAGTTAATACCGTAGAAATGGTATTTGAAGTCAGTGCAGAGGATTTTGAAGCCGCTGTAGAAAGAGCTTACCAGAGAGCAAGAAAAAGAATCTCTATCCCTGGTTTCCGTAAAGGTAAAGTAAGCCGGAAACTGGCTGAAACTTACATGGGTCAGGGTGCATTCTATGAAGATGCAATGAACTTGCTGATTAATCAGGAACTGCCTGCTGCCCTCAAGAACGCAGACTTCGAGCTGGTTGACACCCCTCAGGTAAGTGCTGAAAAAATCAGCAAGGAAGAAGGAGCTACTTTCAAGGCTGTCTGCATTACAAAGCCTGTTGTGGAAATTACAGATTATAAAGGCATTAAAGCTTCTAAAACAGTAAAAGAAGTTACAGATGCTGATGTAGATGCTCAGGTAGATATGCTCCGCCAGAGAAATGCAAGACTGGTTTCTGTAGATGACAGAGCTGCTCAGCTCGGTGATGAAGTAAATATCGATTTTGAAGGCTTCTTCGGTGACGAAGCTTTTGAAGGCGGCAAGGGCGATAATTTCCCGCTTCGCCTTGGCAGTGGTCAGTTCATCCCTGGCTTTGAAGAACAGATTGTCGGTAAGAATATCGGCGATGAATTTGATGTCAATGTAACTTTCCCTGAAAATTATCAGATGACAGAATATGCCGGAAAAGAAGCTGTATTTAAATGCAAGCTCAACGGCATTACAGTAGAAGAACTGCCGGAAGCAGATGATGAATTTATTCAGGACGCTACTGAATTTGATACTCTTGAGGAATTTAAGAAAAATACAAGAGAAAATTTAGAGAAGAATGCTGTCCGTGATGCAGATATTGCATTCGATAATGCGATTATGGAAGCTCTGATTGCAAAAGTGGATGTACCGATTCCGAATTGCATGTATGAACACAGAATTGACGATTTGGTACGCAATTTTGAAAATATGCTCTCTCAGCAGGGTATGAGCCTTGACCTGTATCTCCAGTATACCGGCATGGATATGACAGATTTCCGTGAACAGAATTATGACAGAGCTGTCAATGAAGTAAAGCTTCGTTTGGCTCTGGAAAAAATCGCTGAACTGGAAAATATTCAGATTACTGATGCCGAAATTGATGAAAGTCTGAAAGGTCTTGCAGAATCCAGCCACCTGCCGGTTGCAGAAATCAAACGCCGTCTGCCGATGGAAGATTATATCACAGATATGCGTGTGACAAAGGCTCTGGAAATTGTCAAGGAGAATGCAGATACTACGGAAGAAGCAGCACCTGCTGAAGAAGCCGCAGAATAAAACCAAGTCTTTTGCTGGTATGAGCGGACATTTTTCTGTTCGCTCATGCCTTGTTTACAAGGAAAGGAGACGCTTTTTTATGATGGATTATGCTATGAATAATGCACTTGTGCCTTATGTTGTGGAACAGACAAGCCGTGGGGAACGGTCTTATGATATTTATTCCCGTCTGCTCAATGACAGAATTATTATGCTTTGCGACCAGGTCAATGATACAACAGCAAGCCTGATAGTGGCACAGCTTCTGTATCTGGAAAGTCAGGACACAGAAAAGGATATCTCCCTGTATATCAACAGCCCCGGCGGTTCTATTACAGCTGGTATGGCAATTTATGACACAATGCAGTATATCAAGTGCGATGTCTCTACAATCTGCATCGGTATGGCAGCTTCTATGGGAGCTTTCCTGCTGACAGCCGGTGCTGCCGGAAAGCGTTTTGCTTTGCCAAACAGTGAAATTATGATTCATCAGCCGCTGATTTCCGGCGGATTGTCCGGACAGTGCACAGATATTAAAATTCATTCTGACCATCTGGTAAGAACACGGCAGAAAATGAATGAAATGCTTGCCAAGCATACCGGTCAGACACTTGAAACAATTGAACGTGACACGGAACGGGATAATTATATGACTGCTGAAGAGGCACAGGCGTATGGTCTGATTGATAAAGTAATCGAAAAGAGATAAAAATTCTATACTGCTGAAAAGGATAAGAGAGACTATGGCAGAATTTAATTCTTATAAAATTTGCAATTTCTGCGGCAAAGGCGAAGACAAAGTCATGAGCATGTTCTCGGCAGGAATTTATAATATCTGTGATGAGTGCGTCTGCACCTGCTATGATATGATTTATGGCCCTGCTGCCCGGCAGGAGAACGGAACAGCCGCTGCTGCTGCCAAAGAGGAAAAAGAAAAGAAAAAAAAGGCGGCATCTCCTTTTAAGCTGCTTAAGCCTGCCGAAATCAAGGAAGTACTTGACCAGTATGTCGTAGGACAGGACAGGGCTAAGATTTCTCTGGCAGTTTCTGTGTATAATCATTATAAACGAATTATGAGTCAGGAAGATGCCAATGATGTGGAAATCCAGAAAAGCAATGTGCTTCTGCTCGGTCCTACCGGTGTGGGAAAAACATTCCTTGCACAGACACTGGCCAAGATTTTAGCTGTGCCGTTTGCCATTGCAGATGCAACTACTATTACAGAAGCCGGCTATGTCGGCGATGATGTTGAAAATGTTCTGCTCCGCCTGATTCAGGCCGCAGATTTTGATATTGAAGCTGCTGAAAGAGGCATTATTTATATTGACGAAATTGATAAAATTGCAAGAAAATCAGAAAATACTTCTCTGACAAGAGATGTTTCCGGCGAAGGTGTACAGCAGTCGCTTCTGAAAATTATCGAAGGTACAGTTTCTAATGTGCCTCCGCAGGGCGGTAGAAAACACCCGAATCAGGAATGCTTGCAGATTAATACAAAAAATATTTTGTTTATCTGCGGCGGTGCATTTGACGGGTTGGAACAGGTGATTATGAAGCGTACCCAGCCTTCCGGTCTGGGCTTCGGGGCAGAGGTAACTTCTAAAAAGCAGACGGATAATAATATTTTTACTAAAGCCATTCCACAGGATTTAGTACGTTTTGGCATGGTGCCGGAACTTGTGGGTCGTCTGCCGATTCTTACTGTTCTTGACCAGCTTGACGAAGATGCACTGATTAGAATTTTGACAGAACCCAAAAACGCTCTTGTGAAACAGTATAAAAAACTGTTCCAGTATGATAATGTAGAATTGACAGTAGAAACAGATGCCCTGAAAGAAATTGCTGCAAAAGCTATTGCCCAGAAAACAGGTGCAAGAGGACTGCGGTCTATCATGGAAGGCATTCTCATGCAGTCTATGTTTCATCTTCCCAATTATGCAGATATCAGCAAAGTGACAATCACAAAAGAATGCGTGACAGAAAATGCTTCTCCCATATTGACAGACCGTACGGGAACTGTTGTACATGCATGGTAATTTCACAGCCTGTTTTTAAAATGCAAAAGCCACACCCAATCGTGTGGCTTTTTGCACCAGCTGCACCGGAAATTACCGCTTGCAATTCGCCTGAAAATGTAGTATAATAAAAAAAAGCCGTGCTGAAACGGCGGGAATGTGAGGTCGAAGTATGCAGGAAAATAAGAAAATTACTACTGAAAAGCTGCCCGCTATCCCTATGCGGGGGACTGTTGCTTTTCCACATATGACAATGCATTTTGATATTGCAAGGTCATTGTCTGTACATGCTGTAGAAGAAGCACTCCGGAATGACAGAAAAATCTTTCTGACAGCACAGAAAGATATTTTTGATGAACGTCCGGAACAGAATGATTTATATGCCATCGGTGTTGTAGCAGAAATTAAACAGACACTGACACAAGAGGATGCTACCAGAATTCTGGTAGAAGGCTGCTATCGTGCCAAAGCTAAAAAAATTACCAAGGAAAACGGAATGCTGGTTGCAGAAATCCGCCGTCTGCCGGATTACAGACGTGAGGACGCAGACGAAGTGGAAATAAAAGCCTTGGTTCGTGCCCTTAAAAATATTTATGAACGCTATGCAGGCCTGTTTCCAAGAATGCCAAAGGAAATTATGATTTCTGTACTGTGTCAGGATGACCCTGCACGTTTGTGCGATGAAATTATGTTTAATACAATGCTGGATTTCAAAGACAAACAGCTGCTGCTGGAAGAAAATTATCTTTCCAACAAGCTGAATCTGTTATATCAGATTCTGATAAAAGAAACTATGGTTCTGGAAACTGAAAAAGAAATCCATGACCAGACACAGGAAAATATTGACCAGGGGCAGAGAGAATATTTTCTCCGTGAACAGTTGAAAGTGATTACTGACCAGCTCAGAGAAGAAACCGGCGAAGAACCGCTTGATGATGCAGATTCTTATGTGGACCGCATTCGGGAACTGAAACTTTCTGAGGAAAACGAAGCCAAGCTTCTCAAAGAAGCCAACCGTCTCAGACAGATGCCGCCTTCTTCTCAGGAAGCATATGTGATTTCCAGTTATCTGGATACCTGTCTGGAACTGCCATGGAATACACTCACAGAAGAAAATCTGGATTTACAGTCTGTTCAGAAAAAATTAGATGCTGACCATTATGGACTCCAGAAAGTAAAAGAAAGAATTTTGGAAAGCCTTGCTGTGCGTGTACTGAATCCGGAACTCAAAGGCCAGATTCTGTGTCTGGTAGGCCCTCCTGGGGTGGGAAAATCTTCTATCGGCCGTTCTATTGCAGATGCTATCTCCAGAAAATTTGTAAGAGTTTCCCTTGGCGGTGTGCGTGATGAAGCAGATATCAGAGGCCACAGAAAGACTTATATCGGTGCAATGCCCGGCAGAATTATTGCTGCACTCAGTCAGGCCGGTTCAAGAAATCCGCTGATTCTGCTCGATGAACTGGATAAAATGGGAAATGATTACAAAGGTGACCCCTCAGCGGCAATGCTGGAAGTACTCGATACAGAACAGAATCATACATTCAGAGACCATTATATCGAACTGCCGTTTGATTTGAGTCAGGTGCTGTTTGTCGCTACGGCAAATACACTGGATACTATTCCTGCACCTTTACAGGACAGAATGGAAATTATTGAACTCTCCAGTTATACCCGTGAGGAAAAATTCCAGATTGCCAGAAGACATCTTGTTTCCAAGCAGCTCGAACGGCATGGGCTCAAGCCTGTACAGTGCCGCTTTGATGATGAAGTGCTGTATGAAATGATTGATTCTTATACAAGGGAATCCGGTGTCCGTAATCTGGAACGCACTATCGGGACAGTATGCCGCAAAGCAGCCAGAGCAATTGCCGCCGGAGAGAAAAAGCGTGTACATGTAAAATTAAAAGATATCCAGACATATCTGGGAATTCCGAAATATCTCCCCGACCCGCAGAGCAAGCAGAATACAGTAGGACTGGTCAACGGTCTTGCATGGACTTCTGTCGGCGGTGTGCTGATGCCGCTGGAAGCTCTGATTCTCGAAGGCAAGGGCAATATTGAAATTACCGGTTCGCTTGGAAATGTAATGCAGGAAAGTGCCCGTCTTGCTATCAGCTATGCGAGAAGTGTAGCAGATGAATATAATATTCCTGCGGATTTTTATCAGAATAAAGATTTGCATATTCATGCACCGGAAGGGGCTGTGCCGAAAGACGGCCCTTCTGCTGGTGTGACGATGGCGACAGCTCTGATTTCTGCTCTGTCAGGAATTCCCGTCCGTGCAGATGTGGCCATGACAGGAGAAATCACGCTCCATGGCAGAGTGATGCCCATCGGCGGCCTGCGTGAAAAATCTATGGCTGCGTATAAGGCAGGTATCAAAACTGTGATTATTCCGGAAGGTAATAAAGCAGATTTGGAAGAAGTCGATGATATTGTCAAGGGAAATGTAGAGTTCAAACCTGTACAGAATCTTTCTGAAGTACTGGAAATTGCCCTTGAAAAAACAGAGAAGAAACGCAAGTCCGGCAATCCGAAAGAAAAGAAAAAGAAAAATGCAGCAGCCTCTGGGGCTCGTGTGGCCTGACAGGAGGTGGCTATGAATTTTCAAAATGCAGAATTTACTGCTTCTTATGGGAAAATTTCGCAGTTTCCTGCACCAGAGCGGATGGAGTTTGCATTTATCGGCCGTTCCAATGTCGGCAAGTCTACACTGATTAATAAATTAGTTAACCGTAAGTCCCTTGCACGGGTCAGTGCCGTGCCGGGGAAAACGGCCACTGTGAATTTTTATTCTGTAGAGCATGTTTTTTTAGTAGACCTGCCCGGATACGGCTATGCAAAAACTTCTAAAAGCGAACAGGAAAGACTGAAAAAATTAATCTCCGGTTATCTGATGGCCGACAGGGATTTAAGACTTGTCATTCAGCTTCTGGATATGCGTCATGCACCCTCGGCAGAGGATATTGAGATGCTGAATCAGCTGATTGATAACGAAATTCCGTTTATTATTGTTTTTACAAAAGCCGATAAGCTCAATAAAACAGAACGTCAGACCCGTATGAAAGCGTTTGCACAGGAAATTCCCTGTTTTGAAGATATCCATGCTGTTCCGTTTTCAGCAAAGACCTTTGAAGGGCTGGAGATTTTACAGGGGATTATCTCAGAAATCGCTGATGATACGGAAGAATAATTCATGATGTGCAGGCAGAACAGCAAGGTATGATAAAGAAGAAACGGAGGGATTCAGTATGAATGCTTATGATGCAATTGTAACCAGAAGAAGTACCAGAAATTACAGACCAGTCCAGATTGAACAGGAACAACTGGAGAAAATTTTAACTGCCGGAAGATTTGCCCCCAGCGGCGGAAACAGTCAGTCATGCCATTTTTTCGTGATTCAGAATCCGGAAGTATTACAGAAGCTTGTAGATATGACACAAGAGGCATTTTCCAAAATGGAAGTGCAGGAAAATACTTACCGCAGTCTGAAAAATTCTATTCTTGCTTCTAAAAAAGGAAATTACAGATTCTGTTATAATGCACCGACTTTAGTTATAGTCGCCAATCAGAAAGAATATGGAAATCATATGGCAGATACGGCAGTCGCAATAGAAAATATGATGATTGAAGCAAATGCTTTGCATCTCGGAAGTTGTTATATCAATCAGCTCAACTGGCTGAATGAAGACCCCGCTTTAAAAGCATACATGCAGGAATTAGGCATGAAAGAAACAGAAAGAGTGTACGGTTCTGTCATTCTCGGCTATCCGGCAACGGAAAACCAGATGCCGGAACGGACACCGCTTGAACGAAAAGGAAACGAAGTTACGTATATTCTTTAAAATATTTTAAATATTTCCATGAATTTTCAAAAAGCCCTTGACTTTTATACTGTAATGTGCTAAAATATAAAAAAGCACTCCATGAAAGGAATCAGAAATCATGAGAAATAATAACAGAAAAAATAATACTTCTTCACTTGATGAACTGTATGAAGCAATTCTTTGTCTTGAAACCAAAGAAGAATGCGAAGCTTTTTTTGCTGATTTATGTACCATACTGGAATTGCAGACACTCTCCCAAAGATTGCAGGTCGCAAAAATGCTCCGTGACCATCATGTATATCATGATATTGTCGGGACAACAGGGGCAAGTACTGCGACTATCAGCCGTGTAAACCGTTCGCTCGGAAACGGATATGATATTGTCTTTGACCGTCTGCAAAAAAATGCTCCGGAAAAACATAAAAATTCCGGTGCAGAACAGAATGAAGAATAAATTTGCTTTTCTGAAATCTCTCTCTGGTTTGGCAGAGGGAGATTTTTTTACTTGCATTTCCTGTGCAGGTGTGTTATAATAATAATATATTATTTTTTGAAGGAGATAGCCTATGAAATTCACAAGACTCGTACTGGGGGAACTTGCAACAAACTGCTATATTTTGGATATCGGAAATCAGCAGGCGATTGCTGTGGATATCGGTAACGGTGCAGCTACACTGATTCGGGAACTGGAGAAAAATAATCTGCAATTAAAAGCAATTTTATTGACACATGGGCATTATGACCATGTGGCCGGTGTGGAGGCAGTCCGGAAAATTACTGGGGCAGAAGTGTATATTCATGAAAAAGATGCTGTCATGCTGGAAAGCGGAGAGGCTAATCTTTCATGGCAGCTGACAAATGAGGCATATTGTCCTGTAGAAATTTATCATACACTTCAGGATGGTGCTGTTCTGGAATTTAATCATCAGAAAATTCAGGTCATGCATACCCCCGGCCATACTTCCGGAGGTGTCTGCTATCTGACGGAGGAAATTATGTTCTCCGGTGATACGCTGTTTAAAGGCAGTATCGGCAGAACCGACCTTGGCGGAAATCAGGCTGAAATGATGCAGTCACTCCGGAAAATTTCAGCTCTGGAAAAAAATTATCAGGTTTGTCCGGGGCATTTTGATACTTCCACTCTGGACGAAGAAAAAAATTATAATCCCTATCTGAGGAATTTTTCATGAATTATGCGTTGATTTTCAAAGGCCATGACTTTGAATATGAAATTCAGGCGGTGGCAAAGATTTTTATTCCCCGTGTCAGGTTTCAGCTTTGCAGAGAAAATGAAATAACAGAAGCAGAAAATCAGATTCTGACAGAATATGATAAAATACAGAATTTGATGCGTGTGGAAATTGTTCTGCATCAGAAGAAATATGCTGTTTCTGCTCCGGCCTGTGCGGAAAAAGCAGAACAGGAATTTCAGCTCTGTCAGATGCTTTATACCGGATTACAGAAATTAACAGGCTATCAGCCGCCTTGGGGAATGCTGACCGGTATCCGGCCTGTCAGAAAAATTTTAGATAAGCTCGGACAGGGGCTGACACCAGAACAGGCTTGTGCAGAATTAAAACAGAAATATCTGATTTCTGATAAGAAATTAAAACTTGCCCGTGATACAGCTCTGGTACAGAAAGCAATCCTGCCCCATAGTCTGAAAGAAATCGGATTATATATCTCTGTCCCGTTCTGTCCGACAAGATGCAGTTACTGTTCCTTTGTATCGCATTCTGTAGAGAGTGCCGGAAATCTGATTCCGGAATATGTTCAGAAACTTTGTGAGGAAATTAAAATTCTCGGTCAGCTGATTCAGAAATATCATCTGTCTGTACAGACGGTTTATATCGGCGGCGGTACGCCAACAGCCATTTCTGCACAGCAGCTGATGCAAGTCATGCAGGCAGTGCAGAAATATATTGATATTTCTCATATCCGTGAATATACTGTCGAAGCCGGAAGGGCAGATACGATTACAGAAGAAAAATTAACTGTGATAAAAACTATGAATGCTGACAGAATTTCCGTAAATCCGCAGACATTACAGGACAGCGTTCTGAAAGAAATCGGCAGAAATCATACTGCCAGACAAGCCGTGGATGCATTTTTATCAGCCAGAAAACTCGGCTTTGATAATATCAATATGGATGTAATCGCCGGCTTGCCGTCTGATGATTTTGCCGGCTTTTCTGATACGCTCCAAAAAATACTCGCACTTGCACCAGACAGCATTACTGTCCATACACTGACTGTGAAACGAGCCGGAACTCTGTACCATGATACCCAGTATCAGAATACTGAAATTTCAGAAGTAGAGAAAATGGCGGAATATTCTGCAAAAATTCTGCCGGAATCCGGTTACAGGCCGTATTATCTCTATCGTCAGAAGAACACACTCGGCAATCTGGAGAATGTCGGCTATGCCAGAGCCGGAAAAGAAAATATCTATAATATTCTGATTATGGACGACAGACAAACCATTTTAGGTGCAGGCTGTGCCGCTTCCAGTAAAATTATCACACCGGACGGAAATCTGACCAGAATCATGAATTATAAATTCCCTTATGAATATATTCAAAGATTTGAAGAACTTATGCAGAAGAAACAGCAGATTGCACAGGAATTGGAGAAACTGACATGAAAGGCGTTATTTTCGATTTTAACGGTACAATGATTTTCGACAAGGAATTTCATGACAAGGCTTGGAATCAGTTTTTACAAAATCAGATTCACAGGAAAATTTCTGATTCTGAATTTCAGAAATATATCTGCGGACGTTCGGCACAGGATATTTTATCTTATTTTCTGAAACAGGAAATCTCCTGTCAGGAAAGTATCCGGATTGAAGAACAGAAAGAACAGATTTACAGAATGCTCTGCCTGCAAAGTGATGCGTTTCATCTTGCAGATGGCCTTCCGGATTTTCTGAATTATTTGCAGGGCAGGGGAGTGCCGTTTACAATTGCAACAGCTTCAGCAAGAAAAAATATGGAGTTCTTTTTTGAAAATTTAAAGCTTTCCAGATGGTTTGATTTCAATCATGTTGTTTATAATGACGGTACATTTCAGGGGAAACCTGCACCGGATATTTTTCTGAAAGCTGCCAGAGTGCTTTCTCTGGATATCGCTGACTGTACTGTTTTTGAAGATGCAGAATCAGGGATTCAGGCGGCAAAATCTGCCGGAGCAGGACAGATTATCGGTGTGGCTTCCATGCTGGATGAAAATATATTATATACTTATGGAGTTAATTATGTAATTCAAAATTATCAAAATATAAATTTTTATGATTGGAGCTGATTGTTTATGAAAAAAGAAAAAATTATTACCTGTATTGAAAATGCTTCCGGAACATATGAACTCTGTCGCTGCTATTTTGAATATGAAAAAAATTATATTTATTATTATATTTTAGATTTCAATGCAAAATTGTTTCTCGGTATCGAAGAAGATGACTTCCAGCTGGATGGCTTTCAGATTCGCCGTGTCAATGATATTAAAAAAGTAGAAACTAAAATGGATATCTGTACATTGATTAACCGGAAACAGGAGATTCTGAAAAATGTCAAAAAACCTGCTGTTAATCTTGGCTCATGGCAGACAGTGTTCGAGTCTCTGGAAAGAATCGGCTGCTTTATGATTGTCGAAAATCAGTACAAAGAAGAATTTCATATCGGCAGAATTATCAAGGCAAAGAAAAAATCTGTTTTGTTTCAGGAGTTCGATGCGGACGGAATATGGCAGGATGCTTCTGAAATTTTGTATGAAGACATTACAAACGTGACATTCAAGGACAGGTATTCCGTTACCTTGCAGAAATATCTCAAAAATCAGGAAAATAAAAAATAAAATGTATCTGCTGAGTTGCCTTTTAGAACAGTATCTGAATACAGAAAAAAATTTCAATAGCCGGAAAAATTGGCTCTGTCTGTCCGGCTGGGCAGAACAGATGCAGAGAGCCGGATATTCCAGTCCGGCTCTTTCTGCATGTCATAGTGAAAATATTTCTTCTGTGAAAGAGAATTTTGAGAAGATTTTAAAAACAGTATATCCGGATGCAGAAATGAATCAGAACTTTTTAATCCGGACTGTACTTTCTGAATATGAAAATCATGTCTTTGCTTCTGCTGTGGATTGTCTGAATGATAAAAACTATCTTGCTGAAAAATTTCATTATCTTTATCCGGTTCAGAAACAGTATGAAAAACAAGCAGAATGTTTTCTGCATCAGTTGCCTTTACTGCTGGAGTTTCTGGCTTATGCTGAAAAAAATCACTGGTATATACAGGAGAATATAAAAAATATTCCCATACCGGATAAAATTTCTCAAAAATATCTGCTTCCGGATACATGGCTGATGTTTATCAGCTATTTTTCCTGTTGTGCTTCTCCGGATGAAAAAGTCTGGTTTCTCACATATCAGGATTACCAGAATCAGAATGCTTTCGCATGGAATGAGGCCGAACAGCTCAGTCTTGCTTCTGCTTGGGATAATACAGAAATACTGCATATCCAAGCTTTCTGGAATCAGCATCTTCCCGTGATGTTTCAGACCAGCGGAGAGTATGCCTGTTATGCAATAAATATTAAAAATCAGGCTGTCGTTTACAGCTCTGAACCGGAGTTTGAAGAAACAGAAAATATCGCAGACAACTTTCCGGAATTTATAAAAAAATTAATTTCAGGTGAATATAAATTATGATAGATTTTAACAACTGGGTTCGTGACCCTGTAGAAGAAACAGAATTATTTCAGGCTGTTGCACCTGTCGCAGAAATAAAAGCCAAGAATCTCGTATTGCAGTTTATCCAAAAATGGAAAGATTCCGGCTTGTCTTATCAGATGAAAACAAACTATGGCTATGACAGAATCTGTTTTGAAATGAAAAAAATTCTTTATCAGGATTATGGAATTCTATGGCAAACACCATTTGAACTGAATCCGGAATTATATGTCCTGTTCCGTGAACAGGAAGAAAACGGCTATGTATGGTATGAGGAAGAAGGAATGAATATATGAAAAAAAATCAAGTCTGTCAGACAGAAATTACCGGCATGACTGCCGAGGGAAACGGTGTGTGCCGTATTGAGAATATGGCTGTCTTTGTTCCAAGGACAGCAGTCGGAGATATTCTCGAAGTCAGAATTGTGAAAATATTAAAAAATTATGCATTCGGCATTATCGAAAATATACTAACACCAGCTTCCGGAAGAACCACACCTTCATGTCCTGTATTCCGACAGTGTGGCGGCTGTGCCTTTCAGCATGTCGATTATCAGACAGAATTGCAGTATAAAGAAAATTTTGTCAGAGACGCTTTTGCAAGAATCGGAAAATTAACTCCTGTATTTGAACCGATACTTGGCAGTGATTCCCGATATGATTACAGAAACAAAGCACAGTATCCTGTTGCAGAACAAGATGGCCATCTTGTCTGCGGATTTTATGCGAAACACAGCCATAGAGTAATTCCTTTCAAAGAGTGTTGTCTCCAGCCGGAAATTTTCACCAAGATTTTAAATTATCTGTTGCCGGCTCTGGAATCTGCTCATATTTCTGCTTATGATGAAAAAAATCATTCCGGAGAACTGCGGCATATCTACCTCAGAAAAGGTTTTTATTCCGGAGAAATCATGCTCTGTTTCATTTCGAGAGTTTCAGTCCGGAAAAAAATTAAACATATTCTTCCGGATATTCAGAAACATTTTCCTGAAATCAAAAGCATTACAGAATCTGTCAATCCTGATAAAACAAATGTAATTATGGGCAAAAACATTTCTGTACTGATGGGGGCGGCCTGCATCACAGATAAAATGTGTAACTGCAAAATTGATATTTCTCCGCAATCTTTTTATCAAGTTAATACCCCACAAGCAGAAAAATTATACCAGATTGCAAAGCGTTACGCAGATTTACACGGAAATGAAACACTTCTGGATTTATACTGCGGAGCAGGTACAATCGGACTTTCTATGGCAGATTCCGTCAAAAGCCTGATAGGTGTGGAAGTTATTCCCTCCGCTGTTGAAAATGCATGGCAGAACGCTGAACAAAATGATATTACAAATGCAGAATTTTATTGCGGAGATGCCGGAACAATTACAGAAACGCTTTTGAAAAAAAAGCTTTCACCTGATGTCATTGTTCTTGACCCTCCAAGAAAGGGCTGCGATGATTTGACAATACAATCTGTTGTACAGATGAACCCTTCCAGAATAGTAATGATTTCCTGCAACCCTGCTACTGCTGCCAGAGATGCCGCAAAATTTGCATCATCTGGTTATATAACAGAAAAAGTAAAAGCGGTAGATTTATTCCCCAATACTGCACACGTTGAAGTCGTACTTTTGCTGTCACGTCAAAATAGCGAAAATAAATAAAAGGCTATTTTAAGCC
>CADBOP010000081.1 GCA_902796255.1 uncultured Ruminococcus sp. | reverse complement strand
GACCTGATTCTCTGCAAAAGCATCAGCAGATTTGCAAGGAATACAGTGGATTGCCTTGACTATGTGCGTGAACTGAAAACTCTTGGAGTCAATGTGAAATTTGAAAAGGAAAATATCGAAACACTGTCGGCAAGCTCCGAATTTGCCATCAGCCTTTATGCATCATTTGCACAGGCAGAATCGGAATCTATCAGCAAGAATGTGACGTGGGGCATTGAGAAAGCGTTTCAGGAAGGGAAAGTCCGCTACCGTCTGGACGGAACACTCGGATACAGAATGGGTGATGACGGAAAACCTTACATTGTGGAAGAAGAAGCTGTTCATGTCCGCACGATTTTCAGAATGTTTTCAGAGGGTCACAGCATGAAAGAAATTGCTGAATATATGACAGAACTCGGTGTGAAACGCAGAAACGGTGATACCATTTGGAGTCGTCATCATGTGAACTGTATCCTGCGGAATGAAAAATATGTGGGTGATGCAATTTTGCAGAAATCCTATACAGTTGACTGTTTAACGCATAAGAGGGCTAAAAATACAGGACAGAAAGCGAAATACCTGATTCAGGACTGTCATGATGCAATTATCGACCGTGAAACATGGGACAGGGTTCGCCTTGAACTGGCAAAGAGAAGCATGGATGCAGGCGGAAGAACCAGCCGTAAGCAGAAAGGCTCTTATCATACGGATTACTGTTTCAATCAGATTCTGATTTGCCCCTACTGCGGAAGTACATTCAAGAGAACTATCTGGAAAATAGGCGACAGAAATGTTGGAGTGTGGAGATGCGGAACACGCCTTGAATACGGCAGTAAACGCTGTGCGAAATCTCCGTCCGTACATGAATCAAAACTGCATAAGGCAGTGCTTTCTGCTATAAATCATGTGATTGAGGATGTTCAGAAACTGAACGAAACTGTAATGGCAAGCATTGAAAAATCCCGTGCAGAAATGATTGCTGTTGATACAGAATACAGGGCTGAGACTGCAAAACTGAAAGAACTTCAAAGCAGACGTGATGGGATTCTTGAAATTATTACAGGCAGTACATTTGACCGTTTCCGTGAAGAACTGAAAACACTGAACAGCTCCGAAGAAGAATGTAAAATGAAACTTGAAGAACTGATACAGCAGAAAGAAAAAATCCAGCACTCCATTCAGCAGACCACTTCCGCCAGAGAGCTGTTCGCCAACATGAGACCTCTGGTTTGTTTTGATGATGTTACCGTCAGGAGACTTGTGGAGCGTATCGAAGTAATCAATAAAACTACTGTCAAGGTTGTATTTCGTGGCGGTCTGGAATATCAGGCAGAAGTGGAAAAGTAACGGTGTACTGCGGTTTTATTTTTCATTCATGGGCTTGCATTGATAGTATAGTGTGACCAAAAACAATGACAAACAGCATCTGAAACGACAGGGGAGCATGAACTTTGCAGGCTTGCCGGAACAGGTGCTGTTTACATATTTTCTGAAAAATATTGCATAAATGTCTTGCAATTTTCAGTGTTTTATGGTATCATAGAGAGAGAAAAATCGTATTGTACAGAAAGGGGAATACCTTATGGCTGACATAAAAAGAGAACTGCCGATTGGAATACAGAGCTTTGAAAAGCTGAGAGAGATGCAGTGTGTTTATGTGGATAAGACAGAATATGTTTATCAGCTTGTTCATCGTGTTGCACCATTCTTTCTCAGCCGTCCGAGACGTTTCGGAAAGAGTCTTCTGCTGTCAACGCTCCGTGCCTACTGGGAGGGAAAAAAAGAACTGTTCAAGGGGCTTGCAATTGAGAAACTGGAAGAAGGAAACACAGAGGCATGGAAAAAATATCCCGTTTTTTATTTCGATTTCAACGGAAAAAATTACAATAAAGATTCTGCTTTGGAAGAAGTGTTATCTGCTCACTTGAAAAGGTGGGAAAGCTGTTATGGGTATGGCTCTGAAAACGAAACGCTTGAGGAGCGTTTTCAGAATCTTCTGATAAGAGCTTACGAAAAAACAGGTCTGCGCTGTGTGGTTCTGGTGGATGAATATGACAAACCGCTGCTTGACCTGATTGACAAT
>CADBOP010000080.1 GCA_902796255.1 uncultured Ruminococcus sp. | reverse complement strand
GGCGGCCGGAGTGCCAATCGTGGACAGTGTGCACAGGCCTGCCGTCTGCCATGGAAAACACCTTCCGGAAAAAATCCCGCAGCTTTGTCATTAAAAGATTTAAGCCTTGTCGAACATGTACAGGAATTAAAACAAATCGGTGTGGATTCGTTCAAGATAGAAGGCAGAATGAAACGGCCGGAATATGTAGCTGCTGCGGTGACAGCCCTCAGGATGGCTCTGGACGGCAAACAGCCGGATATGGAGACATTACAGGCGGCTTTTTCAAGAAACGGTTTTACAGATGGCTATTTCACAGGAAATAAAAAAAATATGTTCGGCTTTCGGAGAAAAGAAGATGTTCTCGCCGGACAGAAAGTGTTCAAATCTATTCAGAATTTATATCAGAAAGAAAGAACTGTCACAGAAATTGATTTTTCCATGCAGTTAGTACCAGAGAAACCGGCTCTGCTGACTGTTTCAGATATGGACGGAAATGCTGTCACAGTGTCCGGAGAAATTCCGGAAATGGCTCTGAAAACTCCGCTATATCCGGAAACGCTCCGGAAAAGTATGCAGAAATTAGGAGATACTGTATATTCCTGTCATGATGTGAAATTGCAGAATCCGGAAAACCTGATTTTATCAGCTTCGCAGTGCAATGCACTCCGGCGGGATGCTGTCGAAAAGCTCAATCAGGTCAGAATCCGGAAGTATACACCTGTTTATGAATGCTGTCCGGAAAAAGTGCCGGAAATCCCAGTCAGAACAGAAACGCAGAGTCTACAGAACAGAATCCACGTCCGGAAACTTTCGCAGATGGAAAACAGTTCCGGAGAGATTTTCTGTGTTCCGGTTTCTCTGGCGATGCAGTGCCGGCCCAGTATGTCAGATTATATCGAATCTCCTCGGATTATCAGTCATGAAGAGAAATATATAAAAAATTTGAAAATATTATATCAGAATGGCTGGAGACATCTGCTCTGTCATAATCTGGCCGATATCAGAATCGGCAGAGAAATCGGGTATACTCTGCATGGCGGTTTCGGTCTGAACTGTACCAATCCCCTGACGGCACAAAGCCTGTCAGAACAGGGCGTGCAGGATGTCACTGTCTCTTGTGAGTTAGCAGCAAAGACGGTCAGAACACTTTCTGAGACATGTTCCTGTGGGGCAGTGCTGTATGGCCGGCTGCCGATGATGCTGTTTCGGGTCTGTCCGATAAAAGCACAGGACGGATGTCATAAAAGAAACTGCTTTCTGACTGACCGTACAGGAAGGAAATTTCCGCTTCTGTGCAGTCAGGCACAGGGCTATATCGAGATGCTCAATGCTGAAATTTTATATCTTCCGGATAAATTACAGAATTTCTCCGGTCTGGCATTTTATGATTTTTATCTTACAGACGAATCACCGGAACAGATAAATCAGATTCTTTCTGAATATCAGCATTTTTCGGGAACAATGCCGGAAAAATATACAAGAGGTTTATATCTGAAAGGAGGTCTCTGCTGATGCAGTTGTTTTTTAAAAAATTAAAAGAAAATGCAATTCTTCCGACAAGAGCCACGGCTCAGAGTGCTGGTGCGGATTTATATGCCTGCCTCGATGAACCTGTACTGCTGAAAGCCGGCGAAACAAGCATGATTCCTCTCGGAATTGCCTGTCAGCCGTCTGAAGAAGGAACAGTGATTCTCATCTTTCCCCGTTCCGGACTGGCTTCTAAAAACGGTATCACACTGGCAAATGCAGTCGGCGTTGTGGACAGCGATTATCGGGGAGAATGGAAAGTACCGTTGCATAATATCAGTCAGCAGGATTTTGTCATAGAACATGGTATGAGAATTGCACAGGCTGTTCTGATGCCTGTGCCGTTTCCCGAAATTGTCGAAACCGCTTCACTTGATATGACCGGACGGGGAGAAAACGGCTTCGGTTCAAGCGGAATATGAATTATGAAATCAGACGAAAGGAGTGAAATCTATGAAACAAGGCCTGCTGATGTTTGCTGTGCTGCTTGCAGCAGTAGTAATCGGAAGTTTGTTCGGCGATTTTGCAAGGACTGTTTCCAGTATAGAATGGCTCGGGAAAGTCTTCGATGTGGGAATTTCCCCTTTTACACTGAATCTGAAAGTATTTGAAATCACCCTCGGCTTCCAGATTCATGTATGTGCTTCAGAAATTATAATGATTATTGTTGGTCTGATATGCTATCCGAAGCTCGCAAAGTCCCTGTTTGAATAGAATATTCTGCCGGATACATAAAAAAATCCGGAAAAAGCTTGTTTTCTGATGTAAGTCATGTTATAATAAAAAAGAGACAGATTCAGAACAGAAGGAGAAGAAAACATGTTTGTAAAAGATATCGGCATTGATTTAGGCACGGCTAACACGCTGGTGTACATGAGAGGCAAAGGAATCGTATTAAGAGAACCGTCTGTAGTGGCGGTGAATACCAGAACAGAAAAAGCTCGCTATGTCGGGAAAGAAGCGAAACAGGTCATTGGCAGGACACCGGGGTCGATTGTTGCTGTCCGGCCTCTGAAAGAAGGAGTCATTGCTGATTTTGACTTGACAGTTACAATGCTACAGGAATTTATCCGGAAAGCTATGAAAGGCAATCTGTTTACCAGAGCCAGAGTGACTATCTGTATCCCGTCCGGTGTCACACCTGTTGAAAGAAATGCTGTTCGGGAAGTCACAGAAAGTGCTGGTGTCCGGCAGGTATTTATTATCGAAGAACCTATGGCGGCAGCAATCGGTGCAGGGTTGCCGACAACAGAACCAACAGGCAGCATGATAGTCGATATCGGCGGCGGTACAAGCGAAGTGGCTGTGATTTCCATGGGCGGTATAGTGGCTTCACGTTCAGTCAAATGTGCCGGAGATGCATTCGATGCTGCTATTATGAATTATGCCAAGAAGAAATATAATTTATTAATCGGCGAACGAACCGCAGAAAATGTGAAATTAACAATCGGTTCGGCATTTCCAAGCGAAAATGAAGATTCTATGGAAATCAAGGGCAGAAACCTGCTTAACGGTCTGCCGGAAAATGTAACAGTTTCTTCTGCCGAAATCCGTGATGCTATGGTCGAGCCGCTTTCAAGAGTACTGGATGCGATTAAAACAACACTGGAAGAAACACCACCGGAACTTTCTGCTGATATTATTGAACAGGGGATTACGCTTGCCGGTGGCGGTGCTCTGCTCAGAGGGCTGGACAAGCTGATTAACAGAGAAACCGGTATTCCGGTCTATATTGCAGAATATCCGCTGGACTGTGTGGCAGAAGGTGCAGGAAAAGTACTGGAGAATATGGATAAATATCAGGATACACTGGTAGAATATCTGAAATATTATGAGAAATAACAGGAAAGAGGGGATTCTGTGCTGAATTTTCTGAAAAGCCGGAAATGCAAGGCAGTCCTCTGGGTACTTGCCTTGCTGATTGGTCTGATGCTGTATGCCGTATTTGTCGGCGGATATACTATCAGCAGTGTCAGTGTGTTCAATGCCGTTGCTGCTCCGTTTCAGAGAATGTCAAATGCCATTTCGCAGCATGTCGAATATGGGCTGGATTTGTATAGAAATGCCGAAGATTATTATGAAGAAAACAGAGCTTTAAGAGAAGAAATTAATCTTCTGCATACAGAACTGGCAGATTATGAAGCAACTAAAGAAGAACTGGAACGCTTGCAGGCATTTATCGGCATTAAGGAAAAACATGAAGATTATTCTATGACTTCGCCGTTTGACGTGACAGGTTATGTGACAAATGACCCGTTCTGTGCGTTCAGGATTGACGGCGGGTCAGAAGACGGTATCAGTTTATATGACCCTGTTGTGAGTGACATGGGGCTTGTAGGTGTTATCAGCGAGCTTGGAACACATACAGCAACTGTAACAACGATTCTGTCGCCGGAGCTTTCTGTTTCTGCCGGTACAAGAGCTTCCAAAGAAAGAGGCGTGCTGACAGGGAGTGTTCCCCTTGCGATGGACGGGCTTTGCAAATTGCAGTATCTGGAGAAAGATGTAAATCTGAAAAAAGACAAGATTATTCTGACAACAGGGGAAAACGGCCTGTTTCCGGCCGGTTATGTGATTGGTTATGTCAAAGAAACAAAGATGGATGATACTGGTCTGACAGCTTATGCTGCCGTCAAGCCGGCTTCAGATTTGAAGAATTTAAGTTTAGTTGTTGTGATTACAGATTTCAGCGGAAAGGCGGATTTGAATGATGTACAGCAATAAACTCAGAAAATCTAATTTTTTGTTTTTGCAGATATTACAATGGATTTTTTTTATTATTATTATTGCTTTTTGTTATCTGGCTGAAACTTCCGGCAGTTACAGCAAGCCTTTGTTGCTGCTGCCGGCTGCATTGTGTATTGCTTCACATACCGGAGAAATACAGGCAATGGCTGTCGGAATGGCCTGCGGTCTGCTTTTGGATTTGGCCTGCGGAAAGCTGTTAGGTTTTAATGCATTTTTGCTGGTGGCGGGCTGTGTGCTGATTTCTTTGCTATATCGCTATTTTTTAAGACAGAAATTGATTAACATGCTGTTTCTCACAGCAATCTGTGCATTGATACAGGGCGGCTTGGATTATGTTTTATATTATGCTGTCTGGGGATATGAAGATGTATTTCTAATCTGGCAGGAAATTATTTTTCCAAGCTGCCTGATGACAACAGCTTCTTCTGTGATTTTTTATTTTTTAATTAAAAAAATTGCAGAATCCTGCGGCAGTCATAGAATTAATCAGCTCGAGAAAATGAGAATATCAGATTATCAGGATTGATTTTTTGTAAGGATGTTTGTATGCTATGAGAAAAACTGTTTCAGATTATGTCAAAATGATTCTGTCTGTATTGCTGGTACTGGCCTGTACCTGTTTCTGTGCCCTCCGGCTGATGAAAATTCAGGTTGTGGAATCACAGAACTATCAGCGTGAAACTTCTGCCCAGACAAGATATACACAGAATATTGCCCCAACCAGAGGGGAAATTGTCGATTCTGAAGGGAAAATACTTGTCGGCAATCATGTGGAATATGCTGTTATGATTGATAAGGCACTGTTTCCTGCTGATGACCAGAAGGCAAATCAGGTGCTTCTGGAACTGGTGCAAATCTTGTCAGAAGCCAAGCTGGAATGGGCAGATACACTCCCGATTTCGATGAATGCCCCTTATCGCTTCCGGATGGACGTGTCAGAAGAAGAATTGAATCTGATGAAAAATATCATCGGGGTGAATCATTATGCAACGGCAGAGAACTGCATGGAAATATTATGCGAATCTTATCAGATTGCTGAAAATTATACCCCACGGCAGAAACGCATGATTGCCGGCCTGCGGTATGCAATGGCACAGGCTGACTTTTCGGTTTCCAATCCGTTTCAGGTTGCTGATGAACTGCCAGTGTCGCTTGTAACAGAACTTTCTCAGCTCTCTATGAGATTGCAGGGGGTCGTCATCCAGCAAATTCCGGAACGCAAAATTGAAGCCGGAAATGTGATTCCGCATGAAATCGGTATGACAGGGCCTATCTATGCGGAAGATGCTGATACGTATCTGGCAAAGGGCTATGCACTGGATGCTGTTGTCGGTATCAGTGGCATTGAAAAAGCAATGGAATCAGAATTGCAGGGGAAAGCCGGCACAAGAACGATTATATTTGAAGCTGGCGAGATTGTTTCTGATGAGGTTACTACACCGGTAACTGCCGGCCATACAATCAGACTGACGGTGAACAGCAAATTCCAGACAGGATTGCAGGAAATTTTAGATGATTTTTTAGACGATTTCGGCGGTTATAAAGACGAAGACGGAAACGAAATCAAGAGCGGGGCACTGGTTGTGCTGGATGCGGAAACAGGGGCTGTGCTTGGTGAGGCAACTGCTCCGACTTATGATTTGGCAAAATATTCTGAAAATTATGACAAACTTCTGAAGCAGGCAGGCAATCCGCTCTATAACAAAGCAACACTTGGTCTGTACAGACCGGGGTCTACTTTCAAAACGATTACAGCAACAGCCGGACTGAACGAAGGCCTTGTTACAGAAGATACTACTTTTTATTGTGCCAGAGAGTATGAATATTATGATGTCATGTTCAGCTGTACCGGATATCATGGTGATATTAACTTGTCTCATGCACTGATGGTTTCCTGCAATTCGTATTTTTATGAACTTTCCAGATTGCTGAATATTGATAAAATTGCAGAATATGCCGGCTATTACGGCATCGGAAAGAATACCGGAATCGAAACAAGAGATTCTGCCGGATATATGGCAACACCTGAAAAATATCAGGAACTCGGCATAGACTGGACTGTCGGTCAGGTGCTGCAGGCTGGTATCGGCAACGGCGAAACTATGGTAACCCCTTTACAGCTTGCCTGTGTGGCAAATACAATTGCCAATGAAGGTGTACGCTATGAACCGTATCTGGTTGACAGTATCTGGGATTACAGCCAGAATAAATGCCTGAAAAAAACAAAAACTACTATCGCTTCCAGAATTAATTTAAATCAGGAAAATGTATACGAAATCATTGAACAAGGCATGATTCTTGCTTCCGGAAATAATTTTCCGTCAAAATATTCGCTTCAGAATCTCGGCTATGATGTTGCTGTGAAAACAGGGACACCCCAGTCAGACAGCCATTATCAGGATTCTGCTTTTATTGCCTATGCCCCTGCGGAACATCCGAAAATTGCCTTTGCCGGCATTATCGAAGGCGGAGAAAATTCTAAATATATGATTCGCCCGATTTTAAAGCTTTATGAAAAATATTATGGTATGCCGCTGGAACAGGAAACAGAATCTGAAAAAGACACAGAAGAAGAATAATTTCTTGTGAAATTTTATAATTTTTATACGTTGAATTTCAATACTTTTCACAAAATTTGCGGAAAGGCAGTAAATAAATTTGACAAAAACGATATTTGTGATATAATTATAAGTAGATATGTTGCATAAATTTTGAATGCCTTTTGATTTTTATTACAGAAAGGAGCTGTGTGCATGCTTAATGACCCGAAACTGATTGCTATTACCTCCGGAAAAGGCGGAACAGGCAAATCGTCTATCAGTTATGGTATCGGCTATACGCTCGCAAAACAAGGCAACCGTACTTTGATTATCGAACTGGATTTCGGCCTGCGGTGTCTGGATATTATGTTCGGCATGGAAGGTACTGTCAAGTACGATTTGGGAAACGTCCTGAAAAATAATATGCAGGTGCTCGATGCCGTTTCCCGTGTGCCGGGTGTCAGCAATCTGGAGATTCTCTGTGCCCCGAAAGACCCGTTTATGACAGTAACTGCTGAACAGGTCGTCAATATCTGCCGTGGTGTCAGAAAATATTATGATTTTATTATCATCGATACCGGTGCAGGTATCAGCTCGCATGTATTCGATATCGTGGAGCAGGCTAATCTGATTCTCGTTGTCACAACCCCCGACCCTATTTGCATTCGTGATGCAACAATGATGTCTGATGAATTTTATCAGAGAGGCAACAAACGGCAGCGGCTGATTATTAACAAAGTCAGCGAAGAAGTCATCAAAAGCAAGATGATTAATAATTTGGACGAAATTATAGATGCTGTCGGCATTCAGCTGCTCGGTGTGATTCCGGATGATGTTATGCTGAAAGAAGCAACCGGAAAAGGAAAGAAATTACCCGTAGAATCACCAAGTCTGGAGGCATTTGATGCCATATCCAAGCGGCTCACCGGTGAGCAGGTGCCGCTTGTCATCAAATAATTACAGAAATATAGAAATCATAGAAAGGAATGAGAAGTATGACAATTGCATTAATCGCTCATGATGCCAAGAAGGAGCTTATGGTGCAGTTCTGCATTGCGTATTGTGGGATTCTTTCCAGATACCACTTGTGTGCAACTGGTACGACAGGAAAAGTTGTAGGAGAGGCCACAGGGCTGCCAATTCAGAAATATTTCAGCGGTTCACAGGGGGGCGGCGAACAGATTGCTGCTAAGATTGCATGTAATGAAGTGGATATTCTTCTGTTTTTCCGTGACCCCAATCTGCGGAATCCTGACCCTAATGATGTGACTCTGCTCAGATTGTGCGATGTGCATAATGTGCCTATGGCAACGAATATTGCAACGGCAGAAGCATTAATTATGGCACTGGAGAGAGGAGATTTGGATTGGCGTGAAATCGGCAATCCGTCTCTTTAGAAAAAATACAGCGATAGCATAAAATAAATCTGCTGAAAATGCGTTCCAGCAGTTTCAGCAGATTTTTAATTTTATAAAAAATAACTGGAGGAAAGCGATTTATGAGCATATTGAAACGGCCTAACGGGACGGAGGATATTTTGCCTTCTGTAAGTCGTGACTGGCAGAAACTGGAAGAGTTTCTCAGAAATACTGCCGGTGCGTTCGGATTTCAGGAAATCCGGATTCCGACTTTTGAACAGACAGAATTATTCAGCCGTGGCGTGGGGGAAACTACAGATGTTGTACAGAAAGAAATGTATACTGTTACAGCAAAAGAATCTTCTTTTACACTCCGTCCGGAGGGGACAGCAGGAACAATCAGGGCTATGCTCCAGAATGGTCTGCTGAATGAAGCCCTTCCCCAGAGAGTGTATTATATTCTGTCCTGTTTCCGTCATGAACGCCCGCAGGCAGGAAGATTAAGAGAATTTCACCAGTTCGGTGTGGAAATGGCCGGTTCTGCCCTGCCGTCTGCTGATGCGGAAGTCATCAGTCTGGCAAAGCAGATTCTTGACCAGATTGGCCTGAAAAATATTGAACTGCATATTAATTCCATTGGTTGTCCGGAATGCCGGAAAAATTATCACAAGGCTCTGAGAGAGTATTTTTCTGCTTCGAGAGAATGTCTCTGCGGTACTTGTCAGGAACGCCTTGAAAAAAATCCGATGAGATTACTGGACTGCAAAGTCGAATCCTGTAAAGAAATCGCCAAAGATGCACCTTTGATTCTGGATTATCTCTGCGAGGACTGTAAAATACATTTCGAGAAACTGAAATCCAGTCTTGATGCACTGGAAATTACTTATACAGTAGACCCCAGAATTGTCCGTGGGCTGGATTATTATACCAAAACTGTATTTGAGTTTGTTACAACCGAAATCGGTGCACAGGGTACTGTCTGCGGAGGCGGCAGATATGACGGCCTGATTGCACAGCTCGGCGGTCAGCCGACACCGGCACTCGGTTTCGGCATGGGTCTGGAACGGCTTTTGCTTGTCCTGAAAAGTCAGGGAATTGCACTTTCTGATGCCAAGCCCTGTGATGTGTATTTTGTGCCTATGGGGGAACAGGCAGAAACTAAGGCAATGCAGCTGACAGCTCTGCTCCGCAGGGATGGTATTTCCGCTCAGACAGATGTAATGGGCAGAAGCCTCAGGGCACAGATGAAATATGCTGACAAAATCAATGCCAGATTTACTGTTGTTATTGGTGATAATGAGCTGGAACAGGGTGAAGCTGTGCTGAAAAATATGAAATCCGGTGAGAAAATTACAATAAAATTAGATAATAGTTTTATTGAAAATTTTTCAAATATCGAAATCGCTGACAGATTAGCCGGCGAAAATCTATAATAAATCAGGAGTGTTTTACAATGGCTGAATCTATGGGAAATCTTCGCCGCACACATGGCTGCGGAGAAGTCACAGAACCTGGTATGCATGTAGTAGTCGGCGGTTTTGTGCAGTATATCAGAAATAAAAATAAAGTAATTTTTATCGTATTGAGAGACAGAAGCGGCGAAGTGCAGCTTGTGTTCAATGACGAGACAGACAGGGCGATTTTTGAAAAAGCTGCTTCCTGTAAGAATGAATATGTATTGCTGGTCAAGGGTGTTTCTATGCCCCGTCAGGATGTCAATCCGAATATGAAAACCGGCAATATTGAGATTATCGCCGAAGAAATCAGAATTCTGGCCAAGGCTGAGCCTGTGCCGTTTGTGATTATGGATGATACCAATGCCAGCGAAGAACAGCGGCTGAAATATCGTTATTTAGACCTGAGAAGACCTTCTCTCCAGAAAAATTTAATCATGCGGCATAAAATCGCTAAATGTGCCCGTGAGTATTTCTATGCCAATGATTTTATTGAAATCGAAACACCGATGATGATGAAATCTACTCCCGAAGGAGCAAGAGATTATCTGATTCCTTCCAGAGTGCATCCGGGTGAATTTTATGCTCTGCCACAGTCACCGCAGATTTATAAACAGCTTCTGATGGTCGCCGGCATGGAGAGATATATTCAGATTGCAAGATGTTTCCGTGACGAGGATTTGCGTGCTGACCGTCAGCCGGAATTTACACAGATTGACCTTGAAATGTCTTTCATGGATGTGGAAGATATTCTGAAACTCACAGAAGGCTTTGTACAGAAGCTGATTAAAGACGTTCTGGGACAGGACGTGACTCTGCCGCTGCCAAGACTGTCCTATGCAGATGCCATGAACCGCTATGGTTCTGACAAGCCGGATACAAGATTCGGTATGGAATTGCAGGATATTTCAGAACTGGTCAAAGATTCTGATTTCGGGGTATTCTCCGGAGCTGTGCAGAATGGCGGAAGTGTTCGCTGTATTGTAGCCAAAAATGCAGCAAAGGTGCTTTCCAGAAAAGAAATTGATAAATTAACAGAATTTGTCAGGGGAATCGGTGCAAAGGGTTTAGCCTTTATCAGATGGGCAGACGAAAAGCCAACTTGTGCATTCTCGAAATTCTTTACAGAAGAACAGATGCAGAAGATACTGGATACTATCGGCTGTGAACAGGGTGACGTTGCCTTGTTTGTTGCAGACAAGAACAGAATCGTTCTGCCGACTCTCGGGGCATTGCGTCTGGAAGTTGCCAAGAAATTAAATATCATTCCGGAAGACAAGCTGAATTTCCTGTGGATTACCCAGTTCCCGTTCTTCGAGTGGGATGAGGATTCCCAGACATGGCTTGCAATGCATCATCCGTTTACCATGCCGGAAGAATCCTGTATGCAGTATCTGGAATCCGACCCCGGAAAGGTGACAGCCAAAGCGTATGACTTAGTTCTGAACGGTATTGAATTAAGTTCCGGTTCTATGAGAATTACTGACTATGAATTGCAGGAAAAAATGTTCCGTGCATTAGGTCTGACAGATGAGGAAATCGAAGCAAAATTCGGTTTTTTGGTAGAAGCTTATCACTATGGTGCACCGCCTCACGGAGGTCTGGGAATTGGTCTGGACAGACTTGCAATGCTGTTGTGCAAGGCAGAAAGCCTGCGTGATGTTGTTGCCTTCCCGAAAGTAAAAGATGCTTCTGAACTGATGAGCCAGTGTCCGTCTCCTATCGAGAAAGAAAATCTCGATGTGCTGGGCATTATGGTAAAGCCGAAAGAAGAGGCATAAAATAGTTTTAAAAAGCTTTGCCGTCCGGTAAGAATACCGGACGGCAAAGCTTTTGCTTATTTTTTATTTGAGAGG
>CADBOP010000079.1 GCA_902796255.1 uncultured Ruminococcus sp. | reverse complement strand
CGGCTTTGATGAAAACGGTCTGATGATTGTAAACCAGACAACATCTTCCGGCAAGTATGATGAAAACGGTATTTATACCCCTACTATCACAAGAGATTTTGACATTGACCCTGAAGTCAGAGCAATGCTGGATTCTGCTGTGCTGACTCCCGGAATCCGTCATATTGATGTCAAGAACCGTCAGAGCGGTCTGCCGTATACAGTAGACCCTGACCTGAAAAACGGTATTAATTTAACTGACAGGGATTATGAAATTATTGAACAGTTTGCTGCTGAACATTTCACACCGGACATGACACTTTCTGAACGTCTCTATGTCACATGGTGGTGGATTCACTGCAATGTTGATTATGCATATAATTATACTTCTGCTGTATGGAGTCTTTCTTATCCGGATGCAGTATTTAATCACAAAATGGGACAGTGTGTGCAGTATAACGGTGCAATGGCGGCAGTACTCGCATATTATGGCTTTGATGTCTATATGGTCAGAGGCTGGACCAGACCGGAAAGCAAAAGCGGTCAGCACTACTGGACAGAAGTGAACATCAACGGAAAGAGATACTATGTTGAAACTGGCAATCAGGGCAAAAACGGTGACCACTGGCAGTATTTCTTTGAAGATGCTGAAAATGTAAGCTATACAAAATATTAATCAGACAATAATCTGCTGTATGCATCAGACATACAGCAGATTTTTTTATTTTCTTATTCAGTAATTCCGACAATTTTTTTCATAATCATGAGAGAATCTGTAGAATCTATGATATCATTGCCGTTCATATCAGCAGCCTGTTTCTGTGCCTCTTCGAGTGCTTCTTTGCCTAACACTGTTCTGTTGACAACAATTGCATCCAGAATATTGACTGTGCCGTCAAGATTGGCATCTCCAAGGAGTATCTCATCATCTCCGCCGGTTGCTTCAGTAATTTTAATATACCCGTCATTCCAGAGAACATTGCCGGACTGGACATAATCTGTTTTTGTACCGAAATTGTACCAGACGTGCTTTTTGGCTTCATTTGCCGGTGACTGTGTCAGATAGTGAATCTCATAGACATCATCTGCTTTTGCTGACTCCGGAATCTTTACCAGAAGCATTAAAATATTGGAATTTTCCTGATAATAAATATTTGTGCTTGCCCATGTCAGCCATGCAAAATTATCTGTACTCGGCACAGAGGCACAGGACATTTCTATACCAAGCATTTCGCCATAAAGCAAAGAATATTCATTTCTTGTCACAACATCGAAACGGCAGCGGGAATCTGCGTTAATGCCAAACTCTATTGCATTCAGATTCACATTCTGTTCCAGTTTTACAAATACCGGCACTTCATAATTAGCTTTTTTCAAATCTGTAATACTGATTTCTTTCTGTTCAATCGAAACTGTCAAATCCGGAGTGTCAGCGGCCTGTACCGGCAGTGCTGTACAAGCGGCAGCAGCCAGCACGACAGAACATACACCTATGTGATAAAAAAATTTTTTCATGTAAAACATCTCCTCTTTCGGCTGTTTTCTTTTGTTTCTTAATACATGTTATTATCTATTTTATCATAACCCAAAGAAGATTGCAAGCATTTTTTGCAATTTTATCAGATTCTTTTTCATGTTAGCCAGTATTACAGAAAAAATTTGACAGAATTGTAAAAATATGCTATAATATCAAAAGTGTGTTATTTTTTTAACAAGGAGATTATATGCATGAAATCAGAAATATCAGAATCATTCAAGAGTATTTTATTAAAAGCCGTTCTGTCCGGCATTTTAATCGGTCTTGGCGGTACTGTCTATCTTGCAGTAGAAAATAAATATCTCGGAGGTTTTTTGTTCAGTCTGGGTTTATTCACAATTCTGCGGTACGGCTTTGCCCTGTATACCGGAAAAGTCGGCTATATTCCGGAGAGAAAACCATTCTATCTGCGGGAGGTCGGTATTACTTTACTGGGCAATATTCTGGGGACGGGGATAACGGCGATTCTGATAAGGCTGTCCAGAACTGGTGTACTGGTTCATGCAAATGCACTGAATGCGATGCATACCAAAATGGGTGACGGTTTTGCAAGCCGTCTGATATTAGGTTTCTTCTGTGGCCTGCTGATGTTTATTGCAGTAGATAACGGAAACCGGTGCAAGGCTGAAAATCGGGATATGTCTTTTCTTTTTGGTACAGTTCTGCCGGTGATGGTATTTATTTTCTGCGGATTTAATCACTCTGTGGCGGATTGTTTTTATTTTTTTGCGGCGATTGACTCGCCGGATATGCTGCTGTCCGGTACGGTTTATCTGCTGACGATTGTGCTTGGCAATGCCTGCGGCGGAATGCTGATTCCTCTGTGCATGAAACTTTTCGACAAAGCTGACAAGAAAACTGCATAAAACAGATAAAACCGCTTGTTATTGGCAAATCTGATAACAAGCGATTTATTTTATCATTTGACAAACCTGATATTTTATGCTATAATAATAACTGGGTGAGAACAGGCTATGCAATATCTTGTGACTTTTTTAGAGGGCATTGTTTCTTTTATATCGCCTTGTATGCTTCCGATGCTTCCCGTTTATCTCATGTATTTTTCCGGAAATCAGAAAAGCCGTGTACATACGCTTGCAAATGCGGGCATGTTTGTACTGGGTTTTACATTGATATTTACAGCAATGGGATTGTTCGCCGGTACGCTGGGCAGTCTGCTGACGGCACATGCATTGCTGATTAAAATTTTATCCGGACTGGTGATTATCTTTTTGGGATTAAGCTATCTTGGTGTATTTCAGCTGACTTTTCTGAAAGGGTATGCCGGAGAGGTCAGAATCACGGGGCTGTTGTCTTCGTTCCTTTTCGGTATTGTTTATGCTGTAAGCTTAACGCCCTGTATCGGTGTATTTTTAGGTTCTGCCCTGATGATGGCATCTGTGGCGGCGAGTGCCGCAAAGGGGGCTGTTCTGCTGGTACTGTATTCTTTAGGGCTGGGGCTTCCGTTTTTATTATCGGCAGTATTGATTGAAGAATTAGAGCATACTTTTGATTTTATCAAAAAGCATTATGATATGATTAATAAAACATGCGGCATTTTACTGATTCTGACCGGAATCATTCTCATGATTGTTTTATAATGCATAAGGAGTGAAACGAATGAAAAAAGGCAGGAATCTTTTGATTTTATCATTACTCATGATACTGCTGCTGGGGGGTGCAGGCTTTGCCTATTCGGCATTAAGCCGGAATGCAGTTTCTGAACCGGCTTCGGAACAGCCTGAAGAGTCAGATTCTGAAATATCTGTATCTGAAGCGGAAACTGTTATTGCAGAAACTGCACCGGATTTCACATTCCTGAATGCTGACGGTGAAGAAGTCCGTTTTGCTGATTTGACCGGAAAGCCTGTCTTAATTAACTTCTGGGCAACATGGTGTCCGCCCTGCTGCGGAGAACTGCCCTTTTTTGACAAAGCTTATGCAGAATACGGTCAGGATGTGCAGTTCCTGATGATGAATGTCACGGACGGGGTGCGGGATACTGTCACATCTGCCCAGAAATTCCAGACAGAAAACGGCTATACTTTTCCTGTTTATTTCGATACCAAAGGCGAAGGAGCAAGGGCTTATTCTCTGATGTCTATTCCGCTGACGGTTCTCATCAATGCTGACGGCCAGATTGTCTATCAGCATATCGGGGCAATGACAGAAGAGGAACTGTTCTCAACACTCGAAAAAAATCTAAATTAAATTATTTCCAGAAAGGAGAGAGTATCTATGCAGGAACTCGTTATCAAAATCAATGGCATGATGTGTCCGCATTGTGAAGCGGCTGTCAAAAAGACACTGGAAGCGTTTCCGAAAATAGAAGAAGCCGTACCCAGCCATACAGAGAATCAGGCTGTCCTGAAACTCAGTGCTGCACTCACGGAGCAGGAACTTGCTGCTGTGAAAAAAGCCATTACTGATGCCGGCTATCAGCCACAGGATTAATTTTTTTAAAATTTTTCATGCATTATTTTGCAGATGCCGGATATACTATCTGTGTTCCGGAACAAAATAATTTCAGAAAGGCATCTGCTGTTATGAACGAAATGAAGAAAAACTCCAATATCAAATGTACAGTTTCTCAGTGCAGAAACAACATGGTGACAGAAGATTATTGCTGTCTTGACTGTATTCATGTTGGTACGCACGAATCTGACCCCACTGTACCGGAATGTGTAGACTGTAATTCTTTTGTCAGAAGAACTGACGGCATTATGGACTGACAGCAAAAGGCTGTTCCTCGCATTCTGCGGCGGAACAGCCTTTTATTTTTTAGTTATTCTGCACAAAAAAGCTATCTTGAAAGAAAGCAAAACGGAGAAAGAAACTGTAAATTTTTGCAAACCTATTGAGATAAATTCAAAAATAAGTTATAATATAATTGGGTATATTTTTTCTATCATGCACCGGATGCAAGTACTATGAGGAGGGATATTGCTATGACCGATAAAGATAAAACTATGACTTTTACTATGAGTGACGAAAAAGAAAATGATATGAAAGAAACTCTGGTGAAAATCTATGATGCACTTGTGCAGAAGGGTTATAATCCGATTAATCAGCTTGTAGGTTATATTCTGTCGGAAGACCCGACCTACATTACCACCCATAACAATGCCAGAAACTTAATCCGCCATATCGACAGGGATGAATTATTGCAGGTGCTTGTCAAATCTTATCTGAAAGTTTGATTTTTCAATTTTTCAATATCATACGTATATATGTATAATTCTTCTGTATCCTGCATATACTGTTTCTGCGGTTTTCCGCAGATTTGACAGGAAAGAGTGAATAAATTTGAAATTTCAAAATAAAATGCTTTCTGTCCTGACAGGTTTTGTTCTGCTGTTTTCTGTTCCCGTGCTGCCGGCTGCTGCTTCTGCTGTCGGTTACGGACAGGGCACACAGGTCAATGCAGAAAATATTCCTCTTGGGGCACTCGATTTTGATGCACAATATGCCAGATACGGGGCATATGCGACTACACCGGACAGAAACAGAATTATTATCACATTTGACCAAGGATATGAAAACGGCTATACAGGAAAGATTCTTGACACGCTAAAAGAGAAACAGGTTTCGGCCATCTTCTTTCTGACAGGGGATTATGCCAGAAAAGAAACAGAACTTGTCAGCCGTATGATTCAGGAAGGGCATATGCTGGGCAATCATGGCATGACACATGCAAGCCTTCCGCTGCTTGATGAAAAGGCTGCCCGTGAAGAAATTATGAGCCTGCATGATTATGTAGCAGAGAACTATCATTATGAGATGCAATATTTCCGCTGTCCTTGCGGTGAATATTCTGAACAGGCTCTGCAAACTGCACAGGCCTGCGGGTATAAGACGATTTTCTGGAGCGGGGCACATGTAGACTGGCTGACAGACAAGCAGCCCGACCCTGCACAGTCTCTGGAAAAATTAACGAAATCTGCCCACGGCGGAGAGATTCTGTTACTGCATTCTGTTTCTTCCACAAATGCACAGATTCTTGGCGAACTGATTGACAGACTCCGTGAACAGGGGTATCAGGTATAATAATAAACGGCAGGCTTAACAGAAAGCACTGCCGTTTTTAATTGCATTTTTGGCTTTAATCACAATATTTTTATCATTCTCATAAGTCAGTATACGGGAAGCATAGCCGATATCCACCCAGCGGATTTCAGAAATTTCATCTTCCTGAGGGGTAAAATTATAATTTTTTGCCCGACCGATGAAATAGACAACAATTTTTTGCGTATCTCTTTTGGGAGAATAGGAAACTGTTTCCCTGAAAGTAGGGTCAATCATCACATCAATAGAAGTTTCTTCTTTAATTTCTCTGACGGCGGTTTCTATCTCGGTTTCTCCTGCTTCGATATGGCCTTTGGGGAAAGACCAGTGGCCGCTGTTGATGTGCCGGATGAGGAGAATTTCTATATTTCCATGATATTTTCTGTAAACAATTGCTCCGCATGACTTTTCATGCCGCATGAAATACACGTTCCTTTCTTGACTGGCTGGCAGTTTGTAATCATTTGTTATGAATATTATATCATGTTTTATCTATTTTGTCCATATCTTTTTTATCAGTTCTGAAAAAATTTTCAAAAACTATTTACGAAAGCCGGATTTTGTGCTATAATAAAACATATCTGAATTAAAAATAAGAAAGGAAGGATTCTATGAGTGAACAAACCGAGATTGCTGAAATCAATCCGAAAAATCCTTTTTGCAATGAAACGGAATTTGAACATTATAATTCTGATTATGGTGAGATTGTTCCGCAAATCCGGATGGAAGGGTGTAAAATTCCGTTATTTCCCAATTTCAGGGAACGTTCCAGAATACGCAGATATGAAAATATTGTCGGTGGGTTTCTGCTGGGACATTTTGCTCTGATGAATATTTTATTTCTGATACTGGGTGAGGGATTTATCTGGATGATGTCTCTGGCAGATGGTACTATGACAGAACTGCCGGAAAATTATCATTCTCTGGCATGGGAGTATTTTGAAAATACGTCTTCTTATACAGCCATTATGATGCTTTGTATTGCGGGGTGCAGTGTTGCTGTGGTCTGGTTCGGGTGCAAGGCGACAAAGATTCCTATTTCTAACCTGTTTCAGACAAAGGATTTCAATATCGGGCTGGCACTGAGTTATATTGCGATTGCACTGATGATTCAGACAGCAACGGGCTGGCTGGCGATTGGCATAGAAGAACTGCTGGAAGGGGTAGGAATTGCTTCTTATGAACCGGATATTTCCAGTTCTAAAGATATCAAAAATATTATGATGGATATTATCTATGGTGTAATTGTTGCACCTGTGACAGAAGAACTGCTGGTCAGGGGATTTGTGATGAAAAATCTGAGCCGTGTCAGTCAGCGGTTCGGCATTATTATGAGTGCATTTTTCTTTGGGGTATGGCATGAAAACATTGCACAGTTTGTACTGGCTTTTGCAGCAGGCTGTTTCTTCGGCTATATTACTGTCAAGCATAATTCTCTGATTCCGTCCATCATTGCACATATGGCAGTCAATTTCTGTGCAACAGTATTTGACCTTTGTGATACTTTCAATCTGGAGACTGCGGGGAATATCTTTAATGGTTTCTATACCCTTGTTGTGATTGCCGGTGTGATTTTGCTCATCAAAATGCTGATTACAGAGCGTTTTCCCTATGCTACACCGCAGCAGTCTGAACGGGGTATCAGAATTGCTCTTACCAGTCCGCTGCTGATGGGTGTGCTGTTATGTCATATCGGTTCAGCCGTATTCATGATTGTACAGGAAAATTTATAATAACAAAACTCCGTACTGCCTCAAATCAGTACGGAGCTTTTTTTAATTCTTTCTGATAGCATCACGCATAGTAAAAATAACTTCCTGCATCAGCTCGGCTGTGGACTGATTCTTTAGAAGCTTTACACCGATAAACGGCTTGCCTGTACAGGAATATAAAATCCTTCTGCCGTATTTTACTGACAAGGCAGCAATCTGTTCATTTTCCGGCAGTTTGATATAAAATTGCAATGCATCGTTTCTTTGCGTGATTTCTGTAATCCCCATTGCAGCAGCGGAATTTTTTAACAGTGAAACTTTGATTAATCCCAGAATGGCTTCCGGCGGTTCACCGTAACGGTCAATTAATTCGTCAATCAGTTCGCTTTCGTCTGCTTCGTCCTGAACAGCTGCAATTTTCCGGTACATATCAATTCTGGCCATATCTGTCTGAATATAATTTTCCGGAATATAGGCTTCTATCTGAATATCTATCAGGCAGTTTTTCACCACGGGGACTTTTTCTCCTTTGACTTCGGCAATGGCTTCATTCAGCATCTGCATATACATGTCATAGCCGACATTTTCCATATGGCCGTGCTGCTGACCGCCTAAAATACTGCCTGCACCACGGATTTCCAAATCTCTCATAGCAATCCGGAATCCTGAACCGAACTGTGTAAATTCCCGCATGGCTTCCAGTCGTTTTGCTGCAATCTCTGTCAGGACTTTATCTTTCCTGAATAAGAAATAGGCATAGGCTCTTCTGTTGGAACGGCCGACACGGCCTCTGAGCTGATACAGCTGGCTCAGGCCTAATTTATCAGAATCTTCGATAATCAGTGTATTGACATTTGCCACATCGACTCCGGTTTCTATAATTGTTGTGCAGACAAGAATATCAATTTCATTTTCTACTACACTCTGCCAGATATCGGACATTTCTTCTTCAGAGAGCCGGCCGTGGGCAACAACAATTCTGGCCTCCGGAAACATGCTCTGAATCTTGGCAGCACAGTTCTGAATCGTATCAATCCGGTTATGAATATAATATATCTGTCCGCCACGTTTGAGCTCTCTGGAAATGGCCTGCATGATAATACCGTCCTGATATTCTGTGACATAAGTCTGCACGGGGTATCTGTCCTGCGGCGGGTCGGCCAGTACAGACATATCACGGATACCTGACAGAGCCATATTGAGTGTTCGGGGAATCGGGGTTGCAGAGAGTGTCAGCACGTCAATACCAGCAAAAATTTCTTTGAATTTCTCTTTATGTGCAACACCGAAACGCTGTTCTTCGTCAATCACTGCAAGCCCCAGAGAATGAAATTTCACATCTTTCTGTACCAGTCTGTGTGTACCGATAATAATATCAATCTTGCCTTTGGCCAAATCTTCAAGAATTTTTTTCTGTTCCTTGGGTGTGCGGAAGCGGGAAAGCATCTCGATTTTGACGGGCATCTGGTCAAACCGGCGGAGAGCCGTTCTGTAGTGCTGTAATGCCAATACTGTAGTAGGGGCAAGAATGGCACATTGTCTGTCACTGAGTACGCATTTCATCGCTGCCCGAAAAGCGACTTCTGTCTTTCCGAAGCCGACATCTCCGCAAAGCAGTCTGTCCATAGGGCGGGACAGCTGCATATCTGATTTGATTTCCTGAATACTCTGCAACTGGTCATCTGTTTCGACATAAGGGAAACGCTCTTCAAATTTATGCTGGATTTCATCATCGGGATAAAATGCATAGCCCTCGCTTTTTTCACGCTTGGCATATAATTTCATAAGTTCTTCAGCCATATCCCGAACGGCTTTCCGGACATTGCTGCAAGTTTTCTGCCACTGCGGAGAGGAGAGGCGATTTAATTTAATTTTTCTCTCGTCCTGAGCACCGATGTATTTTGTTACTAAATCCAGCTGGGTAACAGGCACATAGAGCTTTTCTGTTCCGGCATACTGGATAGTAATATAATCTTTTGTAATGCCTTCCATTTCGAGCTTATGAATTCCTAAAAAACGGCCGATACCGTGCATGGCATGTACAACCAAATCACCGGTATGCAAATCAGAAATAGTATGCAGTTCCATACCAGCTTTATGTTTATAACGCTGTTTACGGGAGCTGTGCATTTTGGTCTGTACAATCAGAGCCGTTTTATTCTCCGGATAAGAGAAACCGGCAGAGATGCTTTTTGCTGTCACAAGTACCGCACCGGCAGGACAGGCATCTTCTTCCTGTGCAATACTGCACCGGATACCGCTTTCCTGCAAGTCACTGACTAAAATCGGGAGTGTCTTTTCACTTCCGACTGCCAGTACAACACGGTAATGCTGTGCAGTATAGTCCTGCAAATCTTCCAGAAGCTGACGGATTTCACCGCCCCATGTAGCATTCTGCATAGCTTCCATGCTGATGATTCTCCGGAAAGCGATTCTTTCACTGCCCTGTAAAAACTGGCTGAGATATACACATTTGTACTGTTCCAGCTGATTCTGAAATTCTGAAAATTCCAGAATGCCGTCAGGCAGATTCCGGAATAAAATTCCCTGTTCATAGAGTACCTGCAAATCCTCACGCCTCTGTGCAGTGAGAGCCTGTGCATGGCGGTAGATATCCGGATATTCACTGAGAAGAACAAGACCGGATATATAATCTGTCAGATAGTAAAATTTTTCATAAATCAGGGAATAATATTTATCTGCATTGATAATCTGCAAGCCAGCTTCAATTCTGTCTGCATCATGACGCAGGTTTGTCTGAATCAAATCTTTTGATTTTCCACGGACAGCAGAAGCCAGTTCCTGTATTTTTTGTTTTAATTCTTCCGGATGATATAATAATTCCGAAGCCGGAGAAATCATGACTGACGGGACAGAATCTGTTCTTCTCTGGGTATCTGTATTGAAATAAGAAATGCTGTCTATTTCGTCTCCCCAGAATTCCAATCTGACAGGCTGTTCCATCTGGACAGGGTAAATATCTGTTATTGCTCCACGAATGGCGAATTGTCCTTTCCCCTCGACATTTTCACAGCGGACATATCCGGCACGAATCAGTTTTTCGCTTAAAAGCTTTACATCAATAGTATCGCCCTGTTTCAGCATGATATAAGCCTGTGTCAGTACATCCGGCGGAATCACGGGCTGTAACACGGCTTCGATGCTGGCAGCGATAATTTTAATTTCTTTCCGCATGACAGCACTTAACACATGCAGTCTTTCATGTTCATATTCAAAAGATTTGCTTTCAGCAGATGTAAACAGCATTTCTTTTGCAGGGTAATGCAGAGCGGTTGTTTCTCCGGCCATAGCATTGATATCTGAACAGAGTTTCAGGGCTTCGGCTTCAGAGCCTGTCAGCAGCAGTACCGGTGCAGAACTGTATTTTGCAGTAGTCAGCAGCAGCTGTGCTTTATGAATCATGGATACTCCTGTGACACAGACGGGCACTTCTCCCGATTCCAGAGCAGATGTTAATCTTTTCCAGTCAGATAATTCCTCAAATGTATCTGTAAAAAAATTCATAAAAATAAACCCCTGTTATGCGTTATATAAATTCATAGCCTTCTCTGTGCTGTTAGTGACCATTAATTTCAGGGCTTCGCAGGCATCACCGCAGGCTTTCTGCATGGCTTCCAGCTCCTGTTCTGTGAATTTGCTCAGTACCCAGTCAGCAAGATTTATATTCTTGTTAGGCTTCTGGCCTACTCCGATTTTGATTCTTGCAAAATCTTCCGAGCCTGTCAGTTCGATAATGCTTTTGATGCCGTTATGTCCTCCGGCAGAGCCTTTTCTTCTGATTCTGAGTTTTCCGGGGGCAAGAGAAATATCATCAAATACAACAATCACATGAGAAATATCGATTTTATAAAATTGCATTGCCTGCACCACTGCTTCACCGCTGTTGTTCATGTAAGTCTGTGGTTTGAGCAGAAGGCAGCGGGTATCTGCAAGGGACAAATCTGCATAATAAGACTTGAATTTAAATTTATTTATCTCAATATGTTCTTGCTGTGCCAGATAATCCATTGTCATGAATCCGGCATTATGCCGTGTTTTTTCATAAACCAGCCCCGGATTGCCCAAGCCGGCAATCAGCCATTCTGGTTTTCCGACAGATTTTTTTTCTTTTTCCAGCTGGGCAAAGATATCCATGATTCCCATAAATTACGTAACTCCTTTCAGGGATAACAGATTCAGACGGTGCATGACTTTGCACCGCCTTTCTGTTTTTGCTATTGCTATATATTATAACATGCCTGACAAAAAAATGCAAGTCTTCCGGCAAAGCTTTTCCTGTTCCGACAAATTCTGAGGAAATACAAATCCTCTGACGGGCAGAGGATTTTGTAATCATATTTATAAAATGACTTCCATACCGGTTTTATAAGGTGTCATGCCCATAGCCTGATAGAAAGCTGCTGCATCCGGATTGCAGGACCACACATTCAGTGTGACATTATAGCAGCCGATAGTCCTTGCATAGTTCAGTACATAGCGATACAGTTCTGTGCCGATATGTTTTCCGCGCATCAGGGCTTCTACGCACAAATCGTCAATATACAGGGTTTTTCTGTCTGTCTGAATATTATCATCCTGATAAATTTCTATCACACAGAAGACATAGCCGACTAAATTTCCGGCTTCGTCAAAAGCAACAAAAACCGGCCGGCTGTCATTTTTGAGAATTGCTTTCAGTTCCGGATTGGTATATTTCTTGCAGTTTGCCTTGAACAAGTCCGGCCGTCCGTTATGATGCACAGAGAGCACCTGATGCAACAGACGGTTAATATTCGGAATGTCCTTGACAGCCGCTCTTGTAATTTTCATAATGTTCCTCCGTCAAAGTGCTACCCCGTTTTGCTGGAGCAGTTCACGGGCAGACACGACAGAATCCACACCGTCCGGATTTTTCACGGGTGCAAATTCTTTTTTTCTGTCTACTTCGTAAGACAGGCAGTTTTCCTGCAAATGAATCATATCCAGAACCAGTGTTTCAAATTTATAGGCATTTGGTTGTTCCGGCTTGACAAGTGTACCGTTTTCATCGATATAAGGTACTTTTTTATTGACAACATGCACTTGCAGCCTATTATTCATAAGCTCTGTGAGCTTGTCCACACGGAACAGATAATTTAAAATCACACCGTAATTATAGGACAGTCTGCCGTCAGCTTCTCTGTTATGAATCATTTCTTCTGTCATTTCGTAATATTCTACAATAGAGGGTTTGCCGTCTTCGAGGCAGAGTACACCGACACGTTCCTGCGGGTCTGCTTTGCTGACGACTTTGCTGCCGGATTCACATCCTGAGAGCAGGGTTGCACCGATGAAGCAAGGGTCTGCAATTCTTTGAAGCACGTTATCTACAGCAAAGATATTCAGCCATTCGATGCCTTCACGCTGGAGCAGGCCGAGGAAACCGGCTTTTACAAGAGAGATAAACCAGCCGCCGTTTCCGTTGGGAGAAGTAGCGATTCTGCCTTTTTCTTCGAGCAGGATTTTTCCGTCAGGGTCGACTGCCGGTGCCATTTCCTGTACAAAGAAATGCACATATTCCGGATTATAGCCGAAATATTTATTTTCTTCAAAAAAATCTCTGGTATCTTCATCATTTTTTTCACTTGTCATGACAAACAATGGTACAAAAGCACCGGCTTCATCTACTACCTGCATTAAATTATGAATTAAGCATTCAAAAATAGAAAGCTGTTTTGTCAGACCGATATTATACATACCTTTGGGTTTATCAAATCCGAGGCGAGTGCCCATACCGCCGGCTAACAGGACTGCACCGACTTTTCCCTGACGGATGGCTTCCAGTCCGGCAGATTTAAATTTTTCTTTATTATCTGTAATTTCTTCTATTGTCAGAGCACCGAGAGGCTCTAATTTTCCTCTTTTGGTTTCTCCTTTGCCTTTAAAATCAGCAAATACATCGAGCAGATGTACATCCAGAGCGGCAATCTGTTCAAGAAGCTGGTACTGTTCTGTATCAGAGAGCGTATCATAGAATCTGAGCAGATGTGTCTGACCGCAGGCATCTAATTTGGCTTTGGCTTCTGTATAATTCATATTCATCAGTCCTTGCTTAAAAATATAGTTATTTATATTATAACATAAAACAGAAAAAAAATCAAGAATCCGCAGCTTGTAAAAATGCACAGCTTTTTGAGTTTTATGCATTTGAAATACAGCATTCTGCATAATTATGGAAATGATATTGTATTTTTCAGTATCAGATTCTGGTATATAAAAACAGTGGGAGAACAGACAATCCGGACTTGACAGCAAAGAAAATATGAGGTATAATAAAAACAGAAAATTTTGTGATTTTTTGTCGGAGGAAGCAGCATGGAGGAAAATTTCTGGGAAAAGCTGTTCAGCAGTCTGGGAGCAAGTGACGGATATATTCTGATATTTGCAGTATTATCGCTTGTATTTTTACTGACTTCTCTGTGGTTATCCCGTATTATTGATAAAGATATCAAATTAAATCAGCCTGTTGCCAGAGTGCATCAGATACTCAGTGTATTTTATACACTTTTTGTGACGTTTATTTCTCTGTTTCCGTTGCTGGGGATGTTTGGCACGGTGAGGGCTTTGCTGGAGCTGGATTTATCCGGCGAACTGGAAATAATTAAAATTAAATTTTTCAATGCACTGACATCTACAGCATGGGG
>CADBOP010000078.1 GCA_902796255.1 uncultured Ruminococcus sp. | reverse complement strand
CCGAAATCATCATGTTTTTCTGTTGCATTTGCAATACCACCGCCGGAAGTGAAAGCAAAGCTGCCGTTTTCGATAATTAATTCAGAAGCTGTCTGGATACCGTCCTGTGCAGCCTGAATATTGAAATTACCGTTTTTAATATAAATAAAGCCCATGCCTTCATCTGTTGTATTTGTAGATTTCATACCGTCTGCACCAGAAACTATATTTACTGTACCGCCATAGACAGCGATATAATCTTTTCCCCTGATACCGTTTTCAACAGCATTTACAGTAATATTACCGCCTGTAATGACAATATCATCTTTAGAGACAATACCATTGGCTTCATTGCCATTCACAGTCAGAGAACCTGAGCCGTTGATTGTCAGGCTGTCAGCACTCCAGACAGCTGCACCGGTAGTCGCTTCATCAGAATAACCTGTACCGTCTGAAAGTACATTTTCTGAATTTTCAGCCAGTGTAATAAATACTTTCTTGGCATCCTCGACATAAATTGCAGAACCATCGGAACAGGTAATATTCACCTGATTCAGAACCAGCTGAATTTTTCCTTCTGTTTTCACACGAATCTGACCGTTGAAAGTACCGGTAAGTTCATAAACGCCTTCCTGTGTAAGAGTCAGGACAGAATCTGTAATTTCGCTGAGATTTACTGTTTCTGTGATTTCATATTCTGTTCTGAGGTCACGTTCTGTGAACAGGTCACTGGTATCTGTAGAGTACGGAACATTTTCCGGTACTATATTGACCACCGGAGAAGCCGCTACAGCATCCGCAGTATTTGTTTCATCATCCGCAAGGCTTGCTGTCATTTCAGTCGTTTTTTCTTCAGCAGATACGGAAGTTTCTGCAACGGAAGCATTTTCTTCCTGCGGTTGATTTTTTGTTTCTGTTGTGGAATTGAGGCCGCAGCCTGTAACAAGTAATGCAAAAGCCGCAGCAGCAGCAAACATACTATTTATTTTTTTCAGATTATTATTTCTGTTATCAAACATAAAACATACACCACTTTCTTTAGAATACCCAATTCCGCAGATTATTTTTTAATTTTATTTTTCTCTCTATGTCTTGTATTATACAGGCTGAATATGTTCATTCTGTGATAATCAGTAAAAAGCAAAGTTAAAAAATGAAAAAAATTCCCTGTCAGGAAAGTGTATTCCAATCTGCATTCTGACCGCTGCCCTTCCGAGCGGCATAAGCAAGAATTTTAGAAGCATCTTCGGCATTAAGAACAGAATTTTCTGCCCCTTCGCCGTCAATATCACCTAAGAAGAAAGCAAATTTTTCTTCTGTTGAATCTGTATCTTCTGTCAGCGAAACACTTGTACCAGCCCCGACACCAGCTGCATAAGTCAGCACCAGAGCGGCATCAGAGGCATTGACATCACCATCCAGATTTACATCACCTTTTTTTCCGACATAATATTCCAGAGCAGCCGGATTGCCGGCAGCATCCTGCATTCTGACTCCGGCAAGATTCAAATCCGAACGCAGAATTTTTACAGGCTCATCCATATCTATATCCGCAGGACTGCCGGCTTCAAAAATATCCACCAGATTTTCTGTCCGGAGACAGAACACATCACCCCCATAGGAAATTTCTGTATCTTCCGGAAAATCTTCTATCAAAAAAGGGGTTTCATCGTGAGCATAGCGGAACACAGGTGCAATTTCCGTTTTGGGATTTTCCTCTGCAACAACAATTTCAACATTATTCAGACGGGGAATCATTTTTTCATAAATGCTTGTATAATATTTCGGGTCTTCTTCATTCGGAACACTGTCATCACTGGCAATATAAGTAGAGCCGCTTTTCATTTCTTCATCTGTGACAAACTCCACAGGATAGACACCGGCAGGGGTTTCAGGGTCAATTGTCATATCAAACTCCACAAAATGATAATCATCCGAAGCATTACCGAAAAATCTTGCAGAAAAATCAGTATTGCCGTTTTCATCTTTTCCGTTATAATCATACGCCCATGAAAGCTGAAATGTATTTTCTCTCATTGTATACATGCAGAAGCTTGCACCTGTCTCATAAGTATTCATCATATTAATTCTGCCAAAGCAGTACGGTTCAAATTTAGAACTATATACATTGCCGTCTGTATGTGTAAATTCCTGAGCTGTTGTGTATGCATAATTAGTCGGATTTTTATAACTGTCTTTTTTAAATTTTGCAGTTTCTGAAGAAAGCATAATTTCCACATTAAAAATATCAACAATTGCAGGGTCAGTCTCAAAAAACAGACCAAAATGCAGGGTTGTACCATTCTGGGCATCTTCCGGACTGACATAGATTTTATGCACATTGTCTTCCGGAATATAGCCGCCATTCATAGCCCTGAGACTAAGTGTCACATCATCTGGACTGGAATAGGCCGCCTGTGCAGAAATTCCGGTCAGGCAGGAAAAACCTAACAGCAAAGCCATACCCCGATAAAAAAATTTACGCATAGATAATAAACCTCTTTTCTGAATGTTACTGATTTTATTATAGCATAAGAAGAAATACATGTCAATGTCAGATTTTTACCCAAAAAGAAATCACCCCTGAAAGCACGAGGCAATATCAGGGATGATTTCTGAAAGGAGTAGCCCTATGAAATTAAAACCATATATATTATAGCATATTACACAGAAAAAGTCAATAGTTTTTTAAAAAAATTTATATCCCGTACTTCAAGAAATTATTTTATGAATCAGCGAAATACTTTCTGTTTTTTGTTCTGTGATGCTGACAGCCTGCCGGAGTCTGTATTCTGCCTGTTCACAGAGCGTTTCAGAAGCTCCATGAATCACAGCAAGAGCTTCTCCCTTCCTGATTTCATCACCAATGTCATGAAGCAGTACCACCCCTGCACCATAGTCAATTTCTGAATGGGAAGCCGTTTTTCCTGCACCAAGCTCCAGACAGGCCAGTCCGACCTGTTCGCTGTGGATTCCGGACAGATATCCGTCCTTTTCAGCCTTGTATATTTTCTGACAGTTTGCTTTGGGGAGTCTGTTTGTATCTTCCGTAACAGCAGCATCACCGCCCTGTGCTGCTATCATCTGAGCCAGTTTTTCAAGAGCTTTTCCGGAAGTTACAGCTTCTGAAGCCATTTTCCGGCAGGTCTGTAAATCGCCTTTTCCGGAGAGTTCGAGCATGTGTGCAGAAAGTTCCAGTGCCAGGTCAGACAGGACATTTTTATTCTGATTCTGTAAAACAGCAATCACTTCTTCCACTTCAAGAGCATTTCCGACCGCATGACCAAGCGGAGCATTCATATCCGTAATCACTGCCCTGCATCTTTTTCCGGCAAGGTTTCCGACTCTGACCATAGTTTCTGCAAGCCGGCCAGCTTCTTCTGTTGTTTTCATGAATGCACCGTTTCCGTATTTGACATCCAGCAGAATACAATCTGCACCAAGGGCAAGTTTTTTACTCATAATACTGGAACATATCAGCGGAATGCTGTCCACAGTGGCAGTCAGATTCCGGAGAGCATATATTTTTTTATCTGCCGGTGTCAGATTACCGCTCTGGGAAATCACAGCACAGCCGATATGCTTCACTTGTCTGATAAATTCCGGAACGGGCATTTCTACAGAAAACCCCGGAATACTTTCCAGTTTATCAATCGTTCCGCCAGTAAAGCCAAGCCCTCTGCCGGACATTTTCGGAACGAATCCCCCACAGGCTGCCACAATAGGAGCAATCAGCAATGTCGTCTTATCACCGATACCGCCGGTACTGTGTTTATCTACCGTGATTTCTCCGATACCGGACAAATCCAGACAAGCACCAGAATCCCGCATAGCCAGTGTCAGACTGACTGTTTCTTCATCGGTAAGCCCCTGACAACATACCGCCATCAGCCATGCGGACATCATATAATCCGGAATCTGATTTTCAGTAAAACCATTCACGAGAAAACTTATTTCTTCCCGTGTTAATTTTTCACATCTTCTTGTTTTCTGAATCAAGTCATAAATCTGCATAACCAATCACCTCAGATTTATCATAGCATATTTTCAAAAAAAATACAAGTCTTTTGTATGAATCCCGAAAAATTCCCCATACTCTTTATGAAATCAAAAAGGAGGGCTTCTTTATGAAAAATTTACAGACTGCTATGTGTTTAGGGCTGATTCTTGCGATTTTCTTCGGCAGCTTTTCAGGCTTCGCCAAGAAACTGGAGAATTTGCAGCATGATGTGCTTCGTCTGCATATCTTGGCAAATTCTGATTCTGAGTATGACCAGAATCTGAAACTCAAAGTCCGTGACAGACTTCTGGAAGAATCCGAAAATTTATTTCAGGGCTGTAAAACTCTCGAAGATATGAAAAAAAGAGCATCTGAACAAACTGATACAATCCGTATGATTGCCAAATCAGTATTAGAAGAAAACGGTTGTCAGGCAGATGTAGCTGTACAGTTAGCCCAGATGAAATTTGATACCCGTCAGTATGATGAACTCACCATGCCGGCCGGCTATTATGATGCTCTGCGAATCTTAATCGGCAAAGCGGAAGGCCATAACTGGTGGTGTGTCATGTATCCGCCGTTATGTCTGCCCGTGGCTGAACCGGAAATTTATTTTGATACAGATACTGTCGAGATTTTAGAAAATCCGCAAAAATATGAAGTCAAATTAAAATGTGTCGAGCTTTGGGAAGATTTGAAAAATAAAACAGGAAAGTCCTGAAATATCAGGACTTTCTGAAAAACAAATCAATCTGTAATCAGGCTCTGACCAGTCATTTCTTCCGGCTGGGGGAGTTCCATCAGTTTCAGGATTGTCGGAGAGAGGTCAGCAAGCACACCGCCTTCACGGACTTTCCGCTGTCCTGCACCGACTACAATAAACGGCACAGGATTGGTAGTATGTGCAGTAAACGGAGAACCATCGGCCTCATACATCTTGTCTGCATTACCGTGGTCAGCTGTAATCAGAGCCACACCGCCCTTTGCCAGAATAGCATCTACCATCTTGCCGACACAGGTATCTACTGCTTCCACAGCCTGTACAGCAGCATCAAAAATACCAGTATGGCCGACCATGTCGCAGTTTGCATAGTTCAGGATAATCACATCATATTTATCTGATTCAATGGCTTCCAGAACTGCATCTGTCACTTCATAAGCACTCATCTCCGGCTTCATATCGAATGTTTCCACATCCGGAGACTTGATTAAAATTCTGTCTTCGCCATCGAACTGTTTTTCTTCGCCGCCGTTGAAAAAGAAAGTGACATGTGCATATTTCTGTGTTTCTGCAATTCTGAGCTGAGTCTTGCCGCATTTTGCAAGATATTCGCCGAGTGTCATGGTCAGTTCTTCCGGAGGGAAAGCGACTTCCACATTTGGCATAGTCGCATCATACTGTGCCATGCACACAAAATGTACAGGGAAATAACCGTTCTTTCTTTCAAAGCTTGTAAATTCGGGGTCAACAAAAGCTCTTGTAATCTGTCTTGCTCTGTCAGGACGGAAATTCATAAAGATAACGCTGTCATTCTCGTGAATCATGCCGTTTTTATCCACAACAGTCGGGAGCATAAATTCATCTGTGACTTCATTTGCATAAGAATTTTTAATAGCCTGAACGGGGTCAGTTTCCTGCACACCTTCACCATAAACCAGAGCAGCATAAGCTTTTTCGACTCTGTCCCATGCATTGTCTCTGTCCATTGCATAGAATCTTCCGGCGATAGTAGCAATTTTGCCGACACCAATCTGATTCAGCTTTTCGACAGTTTCCTGCATATATTCAGCCGCAGAAGACGGAGGCACATCACGGCCGTCCAGAAATGCATGGACATAGACTTTTTCCAGACCGAATTTTTTTGCCATTTCTGCAATACCATACAGATGTGTCATATGGCTGTGAACACCACCCGGAGAGAGCAGCCCCATTACATGCAGAGCGGAATTATTTTTCTTTGCATTTTCCATAGAATGTACCAGAGCAGGATTCCGGAAGAAATCGCCGTCTTCGATAGATTTAGAAATCTTAACCAGCATCTGATAAACGATTCTGCCTGCACCGATATTTGTATGACCGACTTCAGAATTACCCATCTGACCGTCCGGCAGACCTACACAGAGACCGGATGCACCAATAATAGTATTGGGGCATTCTTTCATATATTTGTCAAGATTAGGTGTTTTTGCTGCCATGATAGCATTACCGTAAGAATCCGGATTATAGCCGAAGCCGTCCATAATAATCAAAGCAACTGGTTTTTTTGACATAGAATATCAACCTTTCAATATTAAAAATTAAATAATAATAACCAGAGATATTTCTCTGTTATGTACTTATGTCCAGAAAATGACGAGTCCGGAATCATAATCCAGAATACAGCCTTTATCATAATTACCGGAAATATAATAAATCACAGAATTCAAAAAATCTGTCTGATGCACAGGCAGAAGCTGACTGCTCACATAATGCGGAGGAAATTTCATTTGTATTCCGCCATATTGTTTTATTGCATATTCCTGTTCGTAAGAATCGAGTGACTGCCATTCTTCCGCACCATAGCCGTTAATAATATTTTCCAGCGGTTCAAGATTCAGATTTTCCATTTTCTGTGCATAGCTCCGGAGAACAGATTCATCTGCATGAAATATCAGATAAGAAGACGGATGATAATCCTGTGCTATCATAGACCCCTGTGTTACAAATTTATAATCTGCACAGGAATTCGGAAGCTGTTCCGGAAGAATTTTATCATAAAATTCAGCAGTGCTGTAAACACCATGTGTATAGAGATACCGCTTGACCGGATAGAAAATTTCCGTCTGTGTAAAGCCTGTCAGCAGAACATTCGGGATAAAATACACTACAGTACAAACAAGCACCAGAATCCGAAATATTCTGACGGCTTTCCGTCCTTTTCCCTTTTTTTCATAAAAATCAGTAAAAAAATGCAAAATCAGCCATGTAATGACCAGTACAAAAAATAATGCTGTATTGATTGACGGCATCAGCATGGTCGAAAAAAAACAAAAAGGCAATGTCAGAAATGCAATTGCAGAAAATACAGATTTCCAGATATGATTTATCTTGTCAAAAACAGGTTTATCAGGCTGAACGGATTCAGCCTGATTTCCCTGAAAAAATTTTTTATCAGCCATTTACAGCAGCCTGTACAATTACATTGAAATCTTCTGCCTTGAGAGAAGCACCGCCGATAAGGCCGCCGTCAATGTCAGGCTTTGCAAGCAGTTCAGCCGCATTCTTGGCATTCATAGAACCGCCGTACTGAATAGTTACAGCCTCAGCAGTTTCTGCATCATAGAGTTTGGCCAGCTGTGCACGGATGAAAGCACAAACTTCCTGTGCCTGTTCCGGAGTAGCAGTCAGACCTGTACCAATAGCCCATACAGGCTCGTAAGCGATAACAACTTTTTTGACATCTTCCTTGGAAACTGCCCAGAGGTCAAGCTTAATCTGACGTGCAATCACTTCTTCTGTAATATTGCATTCACGTTCCCACTTAAGCTCACCAACGCAAACAATCGGCTTGAGACCAGCAGCCAGAGCAGCAGCGGTTCTCTTGTTGACAGTTTCATCAGTTTCACCAAAGTACTGTCTTCTTTCAGAATGGCCGATAACAACATATTCCACGCCGATTTCTGTCAGCATATCCGCAGAGATTTCGCCTGTGAAAGCACCGGACTTTTCAAAATGTACATTTTCTGCACCAATCTTGATATTAGAACCTGCTGTTGTATTTACAGCGGTTTCCAGATTAGTAAACGGTACACAGGCAATCACTTCGATTTTGCCATCTGCATTAGCAACAAGGGGCTTGATAGCTTCGAGAAGTTCTTTTGCTTCCGGTCTGGTTTTGTTCATTTTCCAGTTGCCGGCGATAATAGCTTTTCTAAGATTCTTATTCATGGGAAAAACACTCCTGACTGATAAATTTATTTAATTAATCACAATACTGTTCTGAATATATCCGAACTGCTGGAGAACTTTATTATTCTCAACATCAGCAAGAATGACGCTTCGTTTCGGCACACCACAAAACAGGGTATATCTGCCGACTGCTTCGGTAAAATTATCAAAGCGTTCCGTCACGCATGTCACATTCATGCCGTCAGCTTCTTCGATAGTATAGCAGACAATATATTTTACTTCGTTCATGATGAGAAACCTCAATTTCAGCATATCCCTGCCAGAACAGCAGGGATATAACAGGATTTTATCTTACTTTTCAGCAATTACAGCCACACCGGGGAGAACTTTGCCTTCCAGATATTCCAGAGAAGCACCGCCGCCGGTAGAAATATGGCTGATTTTATCAGCAAAGCCAAGCTTCTTGACAGCTGCCGCAGAATCGCCGCCGCCTACAATAGTAGTCGCATCTGTATCAGCCAGAGCCTGTGCTACTGCAATTGTACCCTTTGCCAGAGTCGGGTTTTCAAATACACCCATCGGGCCATTCCATACAACAGTCTTTGCAGTCTTGACAGCATCTGCAAACAGAGCCTGTGTCTTTTCACCAATGTCAAGACCCATCTTATCTTCCGGAATCTGACCAGCAGTTACAGTTTCTACAGCAATTTCTGCATCAATCGGGTTCGGGAATTCTGCTGCTACAGCAGTATCTACAGGAAGCAGAATCTTCTTGCCAAGTGTTTCAGCCTTGGTAAGCATTTCCTTGCAGTAGTCCAGCTTTTCGTCATCTACGAGAGATTTGCCGATATTGCCGCCCTGTGCCTTGATGAAAGTATAAGCCATACCGCCGCCGATAATCAGAGTATCGCATTTTTCCAGCAGATTGGAAATTACATTGAGTTTATCAGCAACTTTTGCACCGCCAAGGATAGCAACGAACGGGCGAACCGGGTCTTCTACAGCATTGCCCAGATACTGAATTTCTTTCTGCATCAGATAGCCGACAGCTGTCTTTTCTACAAATTTTGTAACACCAGCAGTAGAAGCATGTGCTCTGTGAGCAGAACCGAATGCATCCATTACGAAAACCTGATTATCTACCAGAGCAGCAAGTTCTTTAGAGAATTCTTCGCCGTTCTTAGTTTCTTCTGCACCACGGAATCTTGTATTTTCAAGTACAACGATTTCGCCGTTATTCATCTCAGCAACTGCTTTCTTTGCATTTTCGCCGACTACAGTATCATCTTTTGCAAAGGTGACTTTTGCAGAAACGAGTTCAGCCAGTCTTGCAGCAGCCGGAGCCAGAGAGAATTTATCTTCCGGACCATTCTTCGGCTTACCCAGATGAGAGCAAAGAACCACTTTTGCACCATTTTCAGTCAGCTTATTGATAGTCGGCAGGGCAGCCTGAATTCTGTTATCATCAGTGATAACACCGTCTTTGAGCGGAACATTGAAATCCACTCTGACGAGGACTTTCTTGCCCTTTACATCAATATCTTCTACAGTTACTTTGTTTAAACCTGCCATAATTATGACATCCTTTCAGATAAATTTGCCGTTTTGTCACGGCGTTATTTTTATTATACACTATTCCGGAAGATTTTGCAAGAGGAATTTGTAAATTTTTTATTATTTTCGCAAAGCAATAAAAAACTTGACAAATCTTTCAGGATGGCTTATAATAATAAAAAAGAACAGGAAGGTGTGCTTTATGAATATTCCCAATGACCCCGCAATTTTAGTCAGCTTTTTAAATACCCAGCTCAGGGATTTTTATCCGTCTTTAGAAGAATTCTGCAAATCCAATGACTGCAATATGCAGGAAATTCTTAATAAACTTCAGAAAATCGGCTATGCTTATGACGAAAAGCAGAACCGTTTCAGGTAAACCGGCATAGTATAATCATGTGCAAGGAGAGAAAGCAATGGCAAATCAGGAAGAATGCTATAAAATCAAAATTGTCTGCCGGCTGACAGAAGACCTGCACTATCAGCAGGAAATTTTTATTGACGGCCAGCCCTGTACCAGTATTCCGGATACCGTTCAGGCGGCAGAACGCTTTCTGGATGCCTTTTCCCCTGAAACACAGCTCCGGAACGCCGAAGAAGAACTCGACAGCACTAACATTGTGCTTGTATTCCGTACATCTTCTGAACAGATGCAGCCGTTTTATGACATGTTTCAGGAAAATTTTACAGAATCCACTTGACATCAGCCTGTAAATATGTTAAAATTATAAAAATATTGATTCAGAATCAGGAGGCTTTTTTATGGACACCAACGAATTAAAGCAAAAGTTAATCCATTTCGGTACAAATTTTAAAGATTCTGCCGGAAAAGTGACTAAAAATGCAATGGACGGTTCTAAAAAAATGGCAGAAAAAATCCGCATACAGTCCAATATCAGCAAGGCAGAAAAAAATCTGACACAGACATATGTAAAAATCGGTCAGAAATATGAAGAACTTTACGGAAACCGGAGTGACCCCGATTTTTCTGTATACATGATGGAAATTGCTGACATTCGGGCACAGATTGCTGCTGCCCGTGCAGAGCTTGCTTCTCTGGATACTGCGGTACTCTGCAAGAACTGCGGAAAATATGTCACAGAAAATCAGAATTTCTGTCCGAACTGCGGTTCTAAAATTATGAGGGACGCACCTGTAGAAGCAGAAGTTGTTCCCTCTGAACCCTCTGAACCGGAAAACATTCCTGAAAAACAGGAATATGAAGAATATTAAAAAAAACAGCTGCCGTATCAGGCAGCTGTTTTTAATTTCTGTTTTTTAAAATCCGGATTTTTCTTCTGATTTCTTTATTTATATATTTTATCAGCAGAATGAGTAAAATCAGAAAATATATCAGCCAGCCGATTTGGCATATATAAGTCAGGCATATCACAAGCGGAGAAATTTCAGAAAGTTCTAAAATTAATTTTTTTCCGTCAGCAGATAATTGTGCAGGATGCTGTCCGTTATTATATCGGATTCCAGAAAGATTGGTAACTTGCAGGATATTTCCGGATTCATCCACATAAGCGGCTTTTACTCTGCCGTATTTCTGATATATTTCACTGATACTGTCAGGATTATGATAATTCAGGTTTAATTCTGATAACTGGTTTTCATAAAGATGGTCCTGATTATATACACTGTTCCAGATAATCAGATTTTCTGTATTGCCATAATGCAGAGACATGCTGACATAACCGTTTTCATGATACTGTGCAATCTGGCTGTTTTCCTCAAGCGGAAGCTTCTGATAATGCAGTTTTGTCCCCCATGTATCTGTCCGGTGTGTATAATATTCCGGTGTTTTTTTGAAACTGGTATAATTTTCATCTTCCGGAGACAGTCTGATTAAAACATCCAGATATGCTGTATGCTCAGGAGCATTTTCATATTTTAATGCCAAGTGGTGCGGGTCATAATTACCATAATCTAAAAAAATATAAAACAAATATATCAGTATGCCTGTCAGAACGACAGGCATAAAGAAAATAACATGAAATACCCTGTTCGTCATTATGATTCAATTGTCTTTAACTGGAGCAGAAGTTCATCTTTCAGCACTTTCGGCAGAGTATAAACATTTCTGTAACCGTCATTATTAATAATCAGCTGTTCCGTATCGCCGTCAATCAGGATAGTCAGGCCATAGCTCTTGAACGTTTCACCATTTGTGAATGTCAGCATTTTTCCGTCTTTTTCATAGGCATCCAGATAGGAAATATCAACATAAATCCCGTTCTGCTCGGCATTTCCTTCGATAAGGCCATCTGCATAGGCATCCTGTGCATCATCCTGATTCAGATACATTTCCGCCAGAGCAACCAAGCCTGCGGGGTCAGGAAGCTCTACCTGCTTTCCCTGAGAATATGCTGTCATAGTGAAATCCTGTCCGGCCGATGTTGCAGCATCCGGAAATTCTCCCTGCTGATTTTCATTCTCCTTTCTTACTTCTTCCTGACTTACAGAATCCGGCAGCAGTCCGGCCTGATAAGCCATATCCACAAGTTCTGTAAACTGCATTTTATATTCATCCTGCATATCACTCTGGGCAAGCAGATTCTGAATCTGTGAATAGCTTGCTGTTCCTGCATATTCGCTGTTTCTGAGCAGCATACCGAATTCTGTCACAGCGGAGGCAAAGGCCTCATTTTTCTGCATCTGGTCAGACCAGCTTGCAGATTTTAAAATTTCAAATTCTTTATATAAACTCTGGTCACCGTCAGGAGCTTTGTATCTCATAGCAAGTTTCAGGAGAGTATCTGCGTCTGATTCTGCCGGAACAATTTCATACAAAGCCGTCACGGAATGTCCTGCACCAATTTCACCGGCATCGACTTTATCATTATTGAAATCTTCATTGGCAAGTACTCTGTTTTCATAACCGATTAAGCGATAGCTCTGTACTGTATCCGGATTAAATTCCAGCTGTAATTTGACATCTTTTGCGACTGTGTAGAGAGCTCCGCCCATTTCCTGTACCAATACTTTCTGGGCTTCGAGTTCGCTGTCAATATAAGAATAATTTCCGTTGCCGTTATCAGCAAGTGTTTCAAGCCGCTCGTCTTTAAGATTGCCTGAGCCGAAGCCTAATACAGACAAATGTACACCGGTATCACGTTCTTTTTCAACTAAAGCTTTTAACTCTTCCGGAGAAGAAATGCCGACATTCAGGTCACCGTCTGTTGCCAGCAGCACTCTGTTATTACCATTCTGAATAAAATATTTTTCAGCAATTTCATAAGCTTTTTTAATTCCGGCTTCTCCGGCGGTAGAGCCTCCGGCTTCCAGATTGTTAATCGCATTGACAATAGTTTCTGTATCGCTTCCGGAAGCTCCTTCCAGTACAACAGATTCATAGCCTGCATAAGTAACAATAGAAACTCTGTCATTGGCATTGAGATTTTCAGCAAGCATGTTAACTGCTTTCTGTACAAGTCCGAGCCTGTCTTCACCGTACATAGAACCGCTGACATCAATCAGGAAT
>CADBOP010000077.1 GCA_902796255.1 uncultured Ruminococcus sp. | reverse complement strand
TCTGTCACAAAACTGACACATAGCTATAGTATAGTAGAATTTAGAAATAATAAGGAGAGGAGAATTCCTCATGATTGAAGTCAGAAACCTGACAAAACATTATGGAGATAAAAAAGCCGTCAATGACATTAGTTTTACAGTGCATGACGGTGAAATTTTAGGCTTTTTAGGGCCAAATGGTGCAGGAAAGTCAACTACTATGAATATGCTGACAGGATATATTTCCTCTACTTCCGGACAGGCGTTAATCAATGGCGTGGATATTCTGGAAGACCCTGTAAAAGCCAAGTCGTATATCGGCTATCTGCCGGAAATACCGCCGTTGTATGTGGATATGACGGTGCATTCATATCTGAATTTTGTATTTGACCTCAAAAAATGCAAACTCCCCAGAAGGTCACATTTGAAAGATGTGCTGACACTCTGCAAGATTGCAGATGTCGAGAACAGAATTATTAAAAATTTATCCAAAGGCTATAAGCAGAGAGTCGGTCTGGCACAGGCCTTAATCGGTAATCCCCCTGTGCTGATTCTGGATGAACCTACAGTCGGCCTTGACCCCAAACAAATGGTCGAAATCAGAACATTGATTAAAAGACTGGGAAAGAATCATACTGTAATTCTGTCATCTCATATTCTGAGCGAAATTCAGGCCGTCTGCGACAGAGTTATTATTATTAATCATGGCGTTGTTGCAGCAGATGATACGGCAACAAATTTGTCAAATAAAGTTACGACTGACCATAGGATTATTGCAAGAATTGACGGCGAACGTGCGGAGATTCTTCAGGCCATCAGAGCCTTGCCCGGAATTAAATATGTCCGTGCAGATATGGAGAGAGAACCAGGTATCTATGAATATGAAATCGAAGCTGAACCCGGTATGGATATTCGGAAGGATATTAACCGGATTGCAAGAGAACATGAATGGGATATTCTGACTTTGAAAACAATGGAAATGACACTGGAAGATATTTTCCTGAAAATTACAATGGGTGAGAATATCCAGTTAAGTCAGAATCAGAAAGGAGACGGAAAATAATGGGTGCTATTTACCGCAGAGAAATCGGAGCATTTTTTTCGTCAAGCATTGCGTATATTTTTTTAGCAGTATTCTATATTTTTTCAGGCTTGTTTTTTTCGCTGGATAATATTGCAGTCGGTTCGACAAATTTGTCCGGTGTGTTTTCTACTTTGTTTTTTATCAGTATTTTTTTGATACCCATTCTGACTATGCGTCTGTTCAGTGAAGAGAAAAGACAAAGAACGGAACAGGGGCTGCTGACTGCTCCGGTATCGCTGACTGGTATTGTATTGGGAAAATATTTTGCAGCCCTGACAATGTTTGTGATAGCTGTCAGCATTGTGTTTATTTATGGGCTGATACTGAGCTTGTTCGGCACAGTGGCATGGCTGACACTGATTTCTAATTATCTGGCTGTGTTGCTGGTCGGTGCGGCCTTTATTGCAATCGGGCTGTTCGTTTCTTCCCTGACAGAAAATCAGGTGGCCGCTGCAGTCGGTGGTATTGTTTGTCTGGCAATGCTGTTCCTGATTGATGTTGTAGCATCGTTTGTAAAAATCGGCTGGCTTCAGAGCGTGCTGTATGATTTGTCTTTTTATACAAGATATTATGAGTTTACATGCGGTATCTTCAATCTCTCCAGTGTGCTGTTTTATCTGAGTACAGCAGTGCTGTTTAATTTCTTTACTGTGAGAGTATTCGAGAAAAGACGCTGGAGTTAAGGAGGTATTGCAGTCATGGCTGATTTAGAAAAAAATCAGGAAACAGAATCACAGAAAAAACCTGAAAAAATAAAAAAAGAAAAGAAGAAATTAAGTGCCGCTGCACAGAAGAAATTGAAATATGGCGGAATCGCAACCGCAATTACCTGTACGGTCGTTGCTGTAGTGGTTTTGCTGAATATACTGGTGAATGTACTGGTGGAAAAATATCCGCTGAAACTGGATTTGACAGAAGATGCAAAATATGAAATTTCAGAAGAAAGTATTGATTACCTGAAAACATTGAATCAGGAAGTGAATTTTACTGTCCTGATGGCAGAAAGTAAGTTTCAGACCAGCGGTGAGTCACTCAAAATGGTTTCAGAGATTTTGTCAAGATATACACAGTATTCTGATAAAATCCACCTGAACTATGTCGACCCTTCGTCAAATCCGGATATCGTGAATAAATATCAGGCAAATTATTCGGCTTCACTGACAGAAGGTGATATTGTGATTTCCAATGCTTCGGATGAGTCGAAATTAAGAGTCGTCAAAATCGGAAATTTATTTGATTATGACCAGCAGAAATATATGGCCTATTATTACGGACAAGGCAGTCTGGAAGATGCAATTACTGGTTTCTCCGGTGAACAGAATCTGACTTCTGCCCTGATGAATGTCACAGATGCTGACCCTGTGAATGTTGGTGTGGTATCTATGGGCAACGGACAGGCTCTGTATAACCCGCAGTTCAGCGGTGCGGCTCTGAATGCCTTTGTGAATACACTGTATAAAAACGGCTATAGCTATGAAGAACTGGATTTATATACAGATGAATTTGATACTGAAAAATATGATATGCTGCTGCTGCCTGCTCCGGTCAATGACCTGACAGCTGACGGAATTGACAAGCTCTCAGCTTTTTTGTATAATGACGGTAATTATGATAAAGATTTGATTTATATTGCAAGTTTCACACAGGCAGAAACGCCGAATCTGGACGAATTTCTGGCTACATGGGGCATTGAGGTGACAAAGAATCTGGTGCTGGAAAGCGATTCCAGTGCTGCCCAGCAGGTAGCATTGTCTATCAGTACCGGTGCAGTTTCTGTTCCGGTTGCAACTATCGCAGAAGAAACTTACAGTGCAGGTCTGCCGAATACAGCTTTGCCGATTGCTGCACCGTTATGCAGAGCAATTAATTTGTTATGGGATTCCAAAACAGGCGGCATTACAACACAGCTGCTGAAAACTTCTGATTCTGTATATCTGAGTGAAATGGGCAAGCCAACAGATGAGGCGGATAAAACCCCTGTAGGCTCACAGACAATTGCAGCTCTGACAACAAGAAAAAATACTGAAAATAATATTACACATGACAGCAATATTTTGGTATTGGGTTCAGCAATGCTGTGCGATTCCAGCCTGATGCAGGACGCTTCTTATAATAATGCACAGTATTTTGTGACAGTTATGAACTGCCTTGCAGGTAAAGGCGATAATCTGGTGATTGCCTCTAAAAATCTGACAAATGAGACGATTAGTGTTAAAACAGCAGAAATGCATGGAATTAATATTTTTATCTTTGCAATTCCGTCCGCTGTTGTGGCAGTCGGCATTCTGGTATTTTTAAGGAGAAGAAATAAATGAGCGAAGAAAAAAATTCTCAGCAGGAAACAGAAGAATCTCAGGCCGGTATGGATACGTTTTTTTCAGATTCTCCCGCTCCGGTAATACAGAAACCTGAAAAAAAGGGAATGTCTAAAAATGTAAAAATGCTGATAGCGGCTGTTGCAGCTCTGGTGATTCTGGGTGGTGCTTTGACAGCAATATTGCTGGTGAATAAAAATTCAGAACAGGATACAAGCTCTCTCGATGTCGACTCTCTTGCAGAAGGGCTTCTGGATGATGACGAAAAAAATGCAGTCATGCTGAATCCGGAATCTGCTGATGATTTGAAAGAAATCCGGATTTCTAATCAGGATGCGTTCAGGGTTTATAAGAATGCAGAAAAAACCAGTGAAGATGATGCAGGTTATACAATTGAAGGATATGAGGATATTCCGTTAGATACAGGATATATTTCTACTCTGGTGAAGAACGCAAGCCAGCTTTCTGCTGACCAGCTCGTGGAGGAAAAGGCATCTGATTTGGAAAAATATGGATTGGATAAGCCGGTTTCTCAGGTGGTTATGAGCTATCAGGACGGCACGGATTTTACATTTTCTGTCGGAAGTGTATCACCAATGAACAATGCACAGACTTATTGTGCAGTAGACGGAAATGTGTATCTTGTGAAATCTTCTCTCATGAATAATTATGAGCAGGGACTGAAGTTTTTCTTTTCTAAAACTGTTTTGGAAGAACCCGCTGAGGAAGAGTATCCGATTGTAGAATCGCTTCGGATACAAAGACAGGATTTGAATACGGATTTGTATATGGAATATGCCTATGATGTCACTGAAGATGATTCTGTCGGCGGTACGGCGGCAACTCATGTACTGCGTGAACCTGTATTCGCTTATCTGAATGTGGAAAAATCTGCGGATGTTACAAATGGCTTGTTCGGCCTGACAGCAAATGAAATTGTAACTGTTCACCCCTCTGAAACAGAATTGGAACAGGCAGGAATGAACCAGCCGTTCTGTACTGTAACAATGGTTTGTGATGACGGCAATACGTATGTATTGAAATTAGGAAATCAGTATCAGACAGAATCCGGCGAAAGTAATTATTACGCTGTTCTGGAGGGAACGGATATTTTATATGGCATTGCAGACAGTCGTGCTGTCTGGGCTACTGTTCAGGCTGGTGATATTACTTCGGCAAATATTTTCGGAACATATGTATGGGATATTGCTACGCTGGAGGTGACGGCCGGAGAGAAAAAGCTTCTGTTTAACGGTTCGGGAACTGACCAGAATGATTATACTGTAACCAAAAACGGCGAAACATGCGATACAGAACGTTTCAGGCTGTTTTATAAATTTTTGTTATATATTTATGGTGAAGAGTTATATCTTGATGCCGAACTGCCGGCTTCTGCACCAGAAGCGGAAATTCATCTGGTCTCCCAGAACGGCAAGGAAGATTATGTGATTTCGTTCTATAAAATGGGCGGCCTGAATGCAATGATTGCTGTAAATGGTACGCCGACTTATAAAATACGTTCTTCCTGTGTAGATACAGTTCTGCACAATATAGAAATATTTGATAATCCCGATGAGGAGTTTGTCATGACATGGCAGTAACATCCTGCTGTGTCACACAGAAAGGAGTTTTTTTGTTATGATGATGTATAAGAATTACCCCCTCGTCCGTAAGGGCAACGAAATGTATTTTGGGTATATGAGTGACCCCTATGTCGTATATCTTAAAGTGGAAACTTCTCAGAAACAACAGGATATTGTAGTTTCCAAGAGTATTAAATTTTATCAGATGTCAACGGATTTTAATAATCCTCTGCCGGTGCAGAATGCCGAGCGTGATAATCTCTATGAAGCACTGGATGTCGCTCTGGTATGGCTGAAACGTGCAAATCGCAGTTAAAAAGGAGTATCAGGAATATGAAGAATATGAGAAAAAAATCATGGCTTTGTCTCGCTCTCGGGCTGGTTCTGCTGACAGGATGCGGCACTGCAAAAGAAACAGATACTACAGCTTCACAGAATGCAGAAACTGTTCCTGCCGCAGAAGCAGAAACACAGGCGGGTACAGTACCGGAAGCAGCCAGCGATTCTGTCTCTGACAGCAATATTATTGTGATTACACTCTATCCGGATAAAGCACCGATTACATGTGAGAATTTTGAAAATTTAGTATCACAGGGGTTTTATAACGGTCTGACATTTCACAGAGTAATTGATGATTTTATGGCTCAGGGCGGTGACCCTGAAGGGACTGGCATGGGCGGAAGTGAACAGACTATTAAAGGCGAATTTGCTTCCAATGGTGTGGAGAATGATTTATCACATCAGAGAGGGATTGTTTCTATGGCAAGAAGCAGTGACCCCGACAGTGCTTCCAGTCAGTTTTTTATCTGCTATACAGATTGTTCTTTTCTGGACGGAAATTATGCTGCCTTCGGTGAAGTGACACAAGGTATGGAAGTGGTGGATAATTTCCTGAATGTTGAGCGGATTATGTCAGCAACAGGAGAAGTATCTGTTCCTACCTCACCGATTACCATGCAGGATGTGACTATGATTGACCCCGATGAAAACGGAAATCCCCGTGTACAGATTACAATGGCTGAGCTGGTAACAAAATAAAAAAACAGGTTTTCAACAGTCTGGGTTAAGACTGTTGAGAACCTGTTAGTATTTGTGGAAAGTTTTGTTGAAAGATTGTGGAAAAAAAGAAAGCCTCTCTGTCTGTGACAGAGGGGCTTTTTGAATATTAATATTAAAACTCCTGTCTGGGAGCTTTTTTGTTATAATATGCTTTTTTATTTTTTCGCATATCTGCTTCTGCTTTAATAAATACTTGCCGGTAGTTTTTATTTTCTTCACGATAGACATCTGTACCCATTGCGATTGCAAGACGGGGAGATTTCGGATTCTGTTTGTTATATTCCTGTATTTTCTTTTCCAGTTCGGCAAAAAGCTGATACATATCTTCTACTGTTTTTCGTTCCAGAATGACAATAAATTCATCACTGACAAGACGATAGACATTTTCTTCTTGGAAGATTTCTGACAACAGACCAGCCGCAGCCGTCATAAGTTTGTCACCCTCTGCAAAACCATAGTTGGTATTGACATTTTTTAATTCGTTAATATCAAAAAAGCCAATGGCAAATTCAGCAGTTTTTGCTTTTTTTTCAGAAATACGCTTATCCAGTTCCATGACCTGCATACGATAGGCTTCTTTATTGCCGACACCTGTGAGGGGGTCTATATAGGTCTGGGAGTTTAAAAATGCAATATACCGCAGAAGGTCTTTCTGCATGGAGTGCAGGTTATCCGTTGTTTCAGAAAATTCATTCCAGTTACTGTCAGAATAGTTTTGGCCGGAAGCCAGTGTCTGGAGCAGTTCCCGATGGCTCTCGTCCCGAATAGTATCTAATTTGTTCATAGAAGTCTGCATCATGACTTGTTTTAATTGCCTGAAACCTCCTGCCAGTTCTGCCATCTGGGCATTCAGTGCATTTGCACGTTTCCGGCTTCCTGAAGAAATCGCCCATGCAAGCCATATACCAATACCAAGTGAAAATACAGTAATAATTACAATTGTCATAATATGTTTTGAAACCTGCTTATCAACCCAATCCGCATCGAAATCGACAGCAACTACAACAGGGACTTTCCATTCTGAATCATAGACAGGGCTGTAGGCAGAATAGAATCTTCCCCATGCATCTTCATAGGGTTGTTTGTCTACGGCAGGGATTCCCTGTGAAGCCTGAATCAATGCATCAGTGACGACAACAGGCTCTCCGAATTCTCCGGGGTCTTCGATAGTGGGGTCGATAGAAAAAGTAAAACTGCCATCTGGTTCTACATTGATGGCATAGATATATTCCAGCTCGATATTTTCCTGAAAGATTCTGAGAACAGCCATTGCTTCTTCGTAGTTTTCTGTTCCTTTATCATCACGATGGAGCGTTTTCATAGTATCTCCGTTCAGCATAGAAGCGGCTGTGTTGGAAATATCCAGCATTCTTTGCTGGATAAGGGTCTGCATAGAAATTTTGGACTGCCATGCCATAATAGTACCCATGATAATATTGGCAGACAGTAAGAGGAATAAAGCCAATGCAAGATTTCTTCTGGTGGAATTTCGTCTGGATTTTTTCAAATATATCACCTCTTGTATAAAAGTATGATTTTATTATAGCATTTTATAATATTATTGTCAATCAGTAAATATGACAAATTTTTCCACACGAATTACAAAATTCTGAATATAAAAGAAGCAAAGCAGAAACAAGAAAATCCGCCGGAACTGAAAACGGCGGATTTTTTTGATATTATTCTGTTTCAGAATTCATTTCAAGCAAGTCAATCAGTTTTTCATGATAGGTCAGTACACCGGCATTTCCTGACAAGGCTCGTCTGCGGACGATTTTTCCGGTATATTCGCCATCAATAAAGGACTGGTAATAAGTGTCATCAACCGGCACAAGTGTCACTTCCGTTTCTGTGCCGTCTGTGAGGGTATAATGGAAAATAACAGAGGGCTGTGCTTCTTTGTCTATTTCGGCATCCAGTTCAAGAGAATCATAAGTCAGATTGGAAACAGAGGAGAACAATTCATGATATGCTTTCTGGATTTCATTTGTATTGCCGGAGATTTCAGTTTCATCAGCAAAGCCGGCAGAAGTGAAAAATGCTTTGCTTTCTTCATGATTCATATTCATTGTGAAATGCAGGTCATCTACAGTCACATCCAGAACGGAAACATCTGTGATTTCCGGAGAATAGATTTTATCTGTCATGATTTCAGATGCTTTTGTCTGTAAGAAGGCAACGCTGCCGATGTCCATTGTAGCTATCTGGCCGGATTCTTCATAGACAAGATAAACGCTTGTATCCTCTTTTTTGAAAGAAGCGAAATCAATTGTCATAGTTTCTCCGGTTTCGGTTTTCAGGGTGAACTGATAAGCCGGATTATCCAGATGATAGTCAATTAAATCCTGCGGAGTTTCAGCAACTTTGATGAAACGTTCAATTTGCAGACGGGTGACAGAAGTCAGCATAGAATTGATATTTGCAGCATTGAGCGGAGAACGTTTCAGGGGTTCGAGCATCTGCCATTTTTCAGAATCGTCTTTTTCAATTTCAAAAATAATATTATTTTTATTTGACAGTCTGACATAGTTGATATTTACATCCATCCATGTTATCATATAGGGGTCTTGCAGATAGGTCAGGCCGCCTTTCATGATTTCTCCTTTGTCAAAATCGATTGCATAGACGGTGGAATCCTCCGGCCGCATGACATAATAATAGTCTTCTGTTGCGGAGGGATTTCCCAGATAAATTGTATATGCTGTTCCGCCGGCATAGCATGTCAGCGGGCAATAGGCTTCAAAGCCATAGTTTGCAAGTTCTTCTGTACTGACAGTGAGTTTTTTCAGGGCTGTCAAATCGCTCATATAATTGCATATAGTATTAATATAATATGTGTTCAGGGCAATATCATGCGGATAAGTAGTATCTGTGATTGTCCAGCCGTCAGCCGAATTCTCCACAGTAAAATTACCTTCCGGCACTTCGATGTCTACTTTGTCGATACTGTCGGCATCAAAGTCAAATAACTGGAGAGATTTTTCTTCTTCCAGAGCAGCCTGTTCTTCACGGGTTTTGAGCGTATCTACTGCGATATAGGCACACACAGCAACAATCAGCATAACGATAAGGCCTATGACAAGGGCTTTCATTTTTCTGGTACTCATAATCAGGAATACCTCCTTTTGAGCCATACCCCTACACCGGCAAGACCGATGACTACCGGAACAGCAATATACAGAACCATGACAGTATTTGCTTTGGTTTCAGAATTGATATTCATAGAATCATAGTCACGTTCTTTATCAGCGATACCCATATCCAGTATAGTATCACTGTCGTACATCCAGCTCATTGCCGAAAGCATTAAATAAACGGGGATAATCATATAGTCCTGTGCGACATTGACATCGTCAATAAATTCTGCATTTCCCATTACCAGAACTTTGGCATTATTGCGTGATGTGCTTGTAGAATACATGGCTAAATCCAGCGGATAGCCTGTAATATCTTCAGCAGTCGGGTCAGTACCGCCGTAGATTTCTCCGACAGCAGTAGAAGTAGAATCGCCGTATTCATCTGTACCGGAAACGGTCTGCAATAAAGACCCCACTTCCAGAGAATAATCTTCTGCACCGAAATACTGGTAAAAGCTTCGGGAATTGCTCATAAATGCATAATAGCCGTTGTCTGTCATATCTGCCAGTTCGCTGGTAAGGTCGACATCATAGTTTTCTGTATCTGCACGGACAATGCTGACCTGATAAGTATAGGGGTCACCGCTGACATAACGGCTGGAGTCAGTTTCTTTGACAATGTCATAATCCATATGAATGCCGAAAGAATCCATGATAGATTCTATATTTTTATAGGCCATTTTTTCCTTGTTTGGCGACATCAGGAAGCAGATATTCCCGCCGTTGTCAAGATATTCGTTAATCATACGGGTTTCGTCATTGGAAAGGTCGGATTTCGGGCCGGCTAAAATCAGCATGGCAGCATCTTCGGGGACAGCTGTTTCTGTTGCCAAGTTTAATTCCTGTGCGTTATAATTCTGATTTTTCATATTGGAATTAAATTTTGTATAGTCGCCGGAAAGTGTTTTTTCTCCGTGACCTGTCAGGAAATAAACAGAAGCTTCTTTTCCGGATACAACGGCATGAATCGCACCTGTGATGTAATTTTCGCCTGTAAAGTAGGCGGCTTCAATGGTTTTGTTGTCATTTTCATCATAAGAGACATCATACTGATACATGTTTGTACCCAAGACATGTTTGCTTCTGTCCTCACAGCACATGACCATATCACCATCAGAGAGATTATAGCCTTTTTCTTTCAGTTCGTTTACGAGTTCCGGTTTCTGGTCAGGGTCAAAGGCGATGAAATTAATATTATCATAATCGGCATATTGTTTGAGAGTGTAATATAATGCCATGCTGTTGTCATCTGTGGAGAGATAATCCATATCCATGAGGAAATAGAAATCCACCTGCTTGTCTAAATTTTCGAGATAATTTTTAGTAGTATCTGATAATTCATAGAGTTTTGCAGGGGTCATATCCCAGATAATATTCAGTCTGCTTGCCAGCAGATTGACAGGAATCGCCACGGCTAAAGCGAGTGCAGCCAGAACCGCTGCATAGGCAGTGAATTTTCTGTTTTTCAGATTTTTAAAAGGCTTTTGATTGGTATTATTATCCATGATAGCTTTCCTCCTCTTAGCTGTGACTCCAGCGGCGTTTTTCGATAGCGATAATATTCCAGCAGATAACGACAGCTGTCGCACTCAGAAAGAAAATCAAATCTTCCAGACGGAACATACCCTGTGAAAAGACGACAAAGCGTCTTTGCATGGAAATCCAGCTGATAAGGGAGTTCAGGTTAGGGTAAGCATTTACCAGAGCAGAGCCGCCGAGCTGGTCGGCAAGCAGTGTACCTTCCATGATGATTTCGCCTAAAACAGCGGCGATAATGGCATTTCCTGTCAGAGAAGAAAGCAGCATTCCGACAGCTATGCAGACCATACCCCATAAGAAAAAGCCTAAATATGCACATATCAGGGAAGACCACATTACCTGACCGTTCAGGGCTGTATAGACAGGGAAGAAAAATGTTGCAAGCAGCATGATGGCGAATACTGTAATAATCGAAAGAAATTTTGCAAGTACGATTTTTCCGACACTCAGGGGGCTTGTCAGGAGCAGGACTTCTGTGCCGCCTTTTCTTTCATCAGCGAAAGAACGCATTGTCAGAATCGGGATAATAAAAATAAAGAAGAAGAAATTATCATAGAAAATACTTGGAAATGAAAATTTCAGGACACTTGAGCTCATGGAAGCGATAGATGTAATAAAAGCGAAGCTGAATATCAGCATAAATAATGCAATCAGAACATAGGCAAAGGGCGAGAAGAAAAATGACTGCATTTCTTTTTTATATAATGAAAACATGGGGTCAGACCTCCTCGTCATAGGGATTGGATTCTTGGGTTTCGTCTATTAATTCTTCCAGACTGGATTTTTTCTTTTCCTGAATAATCTTCATGAATACCTGCTCTAAATTTAATTTTGCGAGATTCATTTCCACAATGCTGCACTGGTTATTTAATAATACAGACATAATTTCATTCCGGACAGATTCTTCTTTCAGTTCAATCTGGTAGAGATTGCGGTTTTCGGAAATTTCTTTGATATCAGAAATGCCTGTCACACCACGGACATCTTTCAGCAGGCGGGTAATTTTATCCTTGTCGCCCTCGGCTGTCAGGTTCAGGACAGTATCTGCCGTCATATTTTTCTCAAGATTTTCGATAGTATCAACAGCCATGATTTCGCCTTTGTTGATAATCACCACACGTTCGCACACGGCACTGACTTCAGCCAGAATATGTGAACTGAATATCACAGAATGATTCTTGCCCAGTTCCAGAATTAAGTTTCTGACTTCCATTACCTGAGAGGGGTCGAGACCGACAGTCGGTTCGTCCAGAATCAGAATTTTCGGGTCACCGAGCAGAGCCTGTGCAAAGCCGACTCTTTGCTTATAGCCTTTGGACAGATTCCGGATTAATCTCCGCCGCATATCAGTAATATGCAGTTTTTCCATAGAATCCTCCACTTGTTTTTTCCGTTCGGTACGTGGCACACCTTTCAGGCCGGCCACAAAATCCAGATATTCTTCTACCCGCATATCCGGATAGACTGGCGGAATTTCCGGCAGATAGCCGATACATTTTTTGGCTTCTGAGGCTTGTTCTGTAATATCAAAGCCGTTGACTGTTACCGTTCCCCCCGTGGATGGCAGATAGCCGGCGATGATATTCATTGTCGTGGATTTTCCTGCACCATTCGGCCCTAAAAAACCCAGAATTTCGTTATCCCGTATTTCAAAGTCAATGCCTTTGACAGCGGGATTTCTGCCGTAATATTTCGACAGATTCTTGATTTCGACCATAAATAAAATTTCCTTTCTCTTTATGATTTTTTATATATTTTAAATACGGACATACATAATTTTATTATTACATAAATATATGAATAAAATATAAATAAAATATTTACAAACTATGAATTTATACATAAACACACTTACTGTTTTATTATAATGGTATTTTGTGTATGCTGCGTGAAAAACTTTTGCATAATGTTTGAAAATTTGTTGTTAAAATATACAAAAATGATGTTCAAGTCATGTGAATAGTGCCGAAATCATGAAAAAATTGTTTCAGATTTTCGTGAAAGCCTTGACAAAATCTCCGGAATTGACTATAATGAAATTATGAAAGTCTGCTTCCGTTTGCACTGACGGCAAGCCAGACTGTCAGAATTGGTGTGATATTTTTTTAAATCTTAACAAAATCTAAATCTAAAACGAGAGGGGAAATTAGAATGCTTTTTAAAAAGAGCAAAGCAGTGATTTCTGCAATCCTGTCTGCCGCTATGCTGACAAGCACTATGGCTGTTACTGTAGCAAATGCAGGCGACAATGGTAACAATGGTACACCCGGCCAGAGAACAAAAGAGGAAGCTTTCGGCGATGATACTTATGCCGCTCGTTTCCTGTCCCTTTATGATGATGTCATCACAAACGGTCAGGAAAACGGCTATCTGAGTTCCAATACAGGCGGCGGCGATTCTTTCGGAATTCCGTACCATGCTGTAGAAGAAGTAATTATTGAAGCTCCTGACTATGGTCATGAAACAACATCTGAAGCTATGTCCTATCTGGTATGGGCTGCTGCAATGAGAGATAACATTGCAAAGAATCATGCTGACCAGGTAAAAAAAGGCAATGTACAGTATACAGGCGACCTTGCTAAGGCTTGGAAAACTCTGGAAGTTATGGTTCCGGAAGTTCAGGATAATTTCTGGACTGCTGGTTCTGTAAGTGCTCAGTACTGCGGCGAATATGATATGCCTCAGGATTGTCCTGACCATCATGCCGGTGAAGCTGACCACACTGCTTCCAACCCGATTTACAACAAATTTACAAGTGTATATAACGGCAAAGACGGCAAGGGCGGTCTGTACCTGATGCACTGGCTCGCTGACGTTGACAACTGGTATGGTTTCGGTGAGGGCACAAACTTTACATTCATCAATACATTCCAGCGTGGTGAGCAGGAATCCTGCTGGGAAACTGTTCCGCAGCCCTGCGTTGACCAGCTCAAGTATGGTAATGCACAGCAGGGTATCAAGGGTGTATTCAACAGAGATAACCCTGTTACACCGCAGTGGGCTTACACAAACGCACCTGACGCTGAAGACCGTGCTATTCAGGGTGTATATGATGCTAACATGTGGGGCGTTGGTGATGCTTCTGTTACCTCCAAGGCTGCTGAAATGGGTGACGAACTCCGTAACAACATGTATGATAAATATTATCAGAAGATTGCTGCTGATACCAGCTATGCTGGCTGGCAGAACGGCAATGCCGGTGCAGATTCTGCACACTATCTGATGAACTGGTATACTTCCTGGGGCGGTGCTCTCCAGTCCTCTGGTCAGAGCTGGGTATGGCAGATTGGCTGCTCTCACTGCCATGAATTCTATCAGAACCCGCTGGCTGCTTTCGCTTTGATTCAGGAAAGCGGACTCAAGAGCGGCATGAAGGCACAGGGTGCTGTAGACGATTATACAAAATCTCTCGAAAGACAGATGGAATTCTATCTGTGGTTACAGTCTGCAAATGGTCCTATCGCTGGTGGTGCAACAAACTCCTGGAAGGGTCGTTATGAAGCATATCCGTCCGGCAAGTCCACATTCTATGGTATGGCATATTGGGACCATCCGGTATATGGTGACCCTGTTTCCAACAACTGGATTGGTAACCAGGTATGGGCTGTACAGCGTCTGTCTGAACTGTATTACTGGGTAAAGACCAACGGTGATACTACTGGTGTAAACCCCGGCGGCATGTCTCTTGAAAAGGCACTGGAACAGATTCTGGACAAGTGGGTTGCTTGGTTCATCAACAACTCTGTTCTGACAAATGACGGTGATTATTATATCCCGACAGGTCTGACATGGTCCGGCGAACCGGATACATGGGGCGGTGCTCCGACTGGCAACAGCGGTCTGACATGCGAAGTAAACGGCTATGGCAACGGCGACTTCGGCTGCGTATCTTCTCTTGCAAATACTCTGATTTATTATGCAAAGGCTAAGGGTGTAGAAGCTGCTGATATCAAGGGCAAGACCTTTGATGTAGGTGGTGCATATCCGTCCAGCTCTGTTACCATCACAGGCAATGCTGATATCACAAAGGGCAGCAAGGTTTATGCTGCTGGTGATGCTGATGCAGCTACAGCTGGTCTGTATCTGGCACAGCAGCTGCTTGACCGTGAATGGAAAATTGGCCGTGATAACATTGGTCTGACAAGACTTGACCACAACGGTTCTCTCGCACGTCTGTTCTCTCAGGGCACATGGGTACCGACATCTTACAAGGGCACAATGCCGAATGGCGATGCTATTGAAAATGGTGCAACCTTCCTGAGCCTGCGTACAATGTATGAGGGCAACTATGGTTCTAAAGAAGGTGCTAAGACTTCTGAACGTGCTTTGGCACTGGTAGAAGAACTGAGAGCTGCTTATGAAAAGGACGTTGCTGCTGGTGCTGACTGGGCAAGCAAGAGTGACCTCTCTGCATCCAGTGCAGAAGGTGCTGCTGCACTTGCTGAATTCAAGAATGTCGGCGATGTAAATCTGTACTATCACAGATTCTGGCATGCTGGTGATATCATGATGGCTCTTGGTGACATGGCTACTCTGTATCCTGACCTGACACCGACAACCGCAGAAAGCAATCCTGATGACCTCAAAGTTACTCTCTGGGGCGATGCTGACTGCAACGATATCGTTAATATCCTTGACGTAATCACTCTGAACAAGTATGTTATGGGTAAAGATTCTCTGAGCCCGCAGGGCAAGGTAAATGCTGACGTAGACGTAAATGGTATTCAGGATTCTACTGACTCTCTGAATATTCTGAAACTGATTGTTGGCATGTACCAGCAGTCTAACTTCCCGATTCAGTAATTTGGAAAAAATCGTGAAATAAGTCAATAAAAACAGGCAGGACAGCTTTTAGGCTGTCCTGCTTTTTTATTTTTGTTTTAAATATTGCTCCAGTTCCTGAATATATAATTTTCCAAGATTGCTTAAAATTATGTTTTTTCTTGTGATATAGCCAATTTCCATAATGCTGTCATTATTCAGCGGAACGGCTGTATAATCCGAGCCGTTGAGCGTATCACAGATAATGCCGGAACAGAAAGTATAACCGTCCAGCCCTTTCATCAGATTCAGCATTGTGGAGCGGTCAGAGGCTTTAATCACTCGTGCATAATCATTGGTACTGAAAATTTCTTCGGCAAAATAGAAAGAGCTTTTGTCACCCTGTTCAAATGTCAGACAGGGATATTTTTCCAGTTCTTCAAATTCAATTTTTTTATTTTTGGCAAGCGGATGGCCTTTCCAGAGATAGACATATACACCGCAGTTAATCAGCGGATGAAATTCCAGATGATTTGTCTGAAAGAGTTTTTGCATAATCTGTCTGTTGAAATCACTGAGATATAAAATGCCGATTTCACTTTTCATAGTATTGACATCGGAGATGACTTCGGCGGTTTTGGTTTCACGGATTGCAAATTCATATTCACAGGTATCGAACTGCTTGACCAGCTCGACAAAGGCTTTGACAGCAAAAGAATAGTGCTGGGCAGAGACACCGAATTTTTTTCGTATTGCATTGCTGGTATACTTTTCCTGCAAAGTTTCATACTGTTGATAGACTTGTCTGGCATAGGTCAGAAATTCTGTTCCGTCTGCCGTGAGAGAAACACCTTTTCCGCTCCTGTTGAAAATGGTAATACCAATTTCTTTTTCCAGTTCTTTCATTGCACTTGTAAGTGAAGGCTGTGCAATATAAAGAAGTTCGGCGGCTTTGTTCATAGAACCAGTTTCAGAAATCACGATTGCATAATGCAGTTGCTGTAATGTCATTTTCATTCCTCCTTGGTATATAATATACCAGTATGTATATAGGCTTTATAGATAATATTATAACATAAAATCAGGATTTTGTCAATCCTGATTTTCTTCATTCTGGTAACGGGTATAGGGGATTTGTGTACTGCCGTCATCGGAAACAGTCAGATAGGCTTCCCATTTCTGGAATAATTCGGGCGTGACATGTTCGGCAAGCGTGATTTCCAGAACATGATAAAAAACATGAATGTCCCTGTCACGCAGTACAAGAATTTCATCAGCAAGAGCTTCGTCACAGTCCGGCAGCAGAAGCAATTGTTCTTTTGTGGCGGTATTCAGATTGATGACGGGAATTTCCGGCGGAAGGGTTTCGTCCGGTGGTTCTGTCGGGTCTGGTTCAGGCATTTCTGCATTTTCTATGATTTCCTGTTCCTGCTCCTGTTCTGTCGGAAAATATTCTGCTTCCAGATAGACATAGGGCAGAATCTGCTGATAAATAGTTTCACCAATTCCGGATACTTCCAGAAGCTGCTGACAGTTCTGAAATCCGCCGTGTGCTTCACGATAGTCTATGATATTTTGTGCTTTGACAGTGCCGATTTGCGGAATGGCACATAATTCTTCCAGACTGGCATGATTCAGTTCCAGCGGAAACTGTATTTCCGGTACAGGGGCAGTTTCAGGGGAACTTTCAGGCTGTTCTGTGATTTCTGCGGCTGTGGTAACAGGCAGTGTTTCAGAGACAGTTTCTGTTTCTGTCGGTTTTGTCATTTTTTCAGATTCCGGAAAAGTATCTGAAGGCAGAAGCGTTTCTGTAAGCAGAAGTGTTTCAGACAACGTTTCTGTTTCTGTTTCTGTGGTTTCATAATAATGCGAATAGGGCTGTATTTCTTCAAACGAAAGCTGATATGCATGAAGCCGGTACAGACAAAAACCGCTGACGGCTGCAAGATACAGAAGCAATAATAATAACTTCCGGATATATTTCTTATCTGTATTTATAAATTGTCACACCTTCAAAGCCATCAAGCAGATTATTGATTTTCTGAAATGCCATGCCTGTTCCTTTAGCAACACAGTGCATCGTATCTCTTGCAAGCACACAGTTGACATTGAGCGTTCTGTGTATCAGTTCACGCAAACCACCCAGCAAAGCCCCCCCGCCGGTCAGTAAAATACCGTTTTCCTGAATATCTCCGACAAGTTCCGGCGGGGTTTCTTCCAGTACTTTTTTTATTGCTTCCATAATGGCAAAAATTTCATCTTCTACAGCATCGAATAATTCCAGTTCTGACAGCTCGACCGTATCCGGCAGCCCACGGAGAATATTTCTGCCTTTGACAGCCATTGTGATTTCTGCACTGGGGTCATAAAGATTTGTCAGCGTTTTCTTGACATGTTCGGCCGTCTGTTCGCCAATCAGAAGTTTGTAGCGATTCATCATATATTTCATAATTGCCCTGTCAATCTGATTGCCTGCACTCTTGACAGAATGGGAAGTCACAATGCCGTTCATGGAAACAATAGCCACATCTGTTGTACCGCCGCCGATATCCACAACCATATGGCCTTTTGCACGGCCGATATTAATGCCAGCCCCCAGCATGGCGGCAATTGGCTCATCAATCAGATAAGCTTTCCGGCAGCCTGCACTCATTACGGCATCACCCACAGCACGTTTTTCCAAATCAGTAATAAAAGCCGGTACACAGATAATAATTCTCGGCTTGACAAGCTGATGTCCGCAGACTTTCTGTAAAAATTCACGAATCATGCATTGGGTCAGCATATCATCAGAAATCACCCCGTCTGCAACAGGATGCACAACATCGATATAAGGCGGATTTTTTCCAATCATCTGATATGCTTCTTTTCCTACAGCCAGAATTCTCTGTGTGCATTTGTTATATGCAATCACCGAAGGTTCAGAAAGAACAACACCTTTTCGGCCGTAGGTCATGACAAGATTGGCTGTACCAAGGTCAATGCCAATATCGGGAATACTCATAGTTTGCTTGCCTCCTGATAAAATAGTTAAAAATTGTTCTCTTGTTCTTTTTCTCTGGGGGTTGTGGAAGAAGCGGCTGCGGCTATGACAAAAACAGCATGATTCTGTTTCAGCAGTTCTGCACAGCGGTTCATGGTGCTGCCTGTAGTAAGAACATCATCACAAAGCAGAATCCGGCAGTTTTCAAGTGAAATGTCATGAATGCCAAAGCTTTCGACATTCTTTTCACGTTCTGCGGCAGAGTGAAGTTTATGCTGTTCAATGCTGGATTTGGATTTATACAGCACATCGTCACGATAGGGCAGTTGCAGGATTTCTGATAATTCCTTTGCGATTACACCGGCCTGATTATAGCCACGTTTTCTTTGTTTGGAAATATGCATCGGCACGGGCATAATATAATTTATTTTTTCTGTTTCATAATAAGACCCGTGCAGAAGCCGCTGTGCCAGAATTCGGGCAGCAAAATAAGCAAAATTGGTATTTTTGGCTTCTTTGAGTGCATATACCGCCGGTGCGGTCTGCCTGTCATACCGGCAGGCGACAACGGCTTTGTCATAAGCAAGAGACTTATATTTACAAATACAGTTTGTCTTTCCGCAGGTATGACAATAGGCATCCTGTTCAAGCAGAATTTCTTCAGCACAGGATTCACAGAGCGTTTCTGCCGGAAACAGGAACACGCCGCATTTCGGGCAGCGGTTCGGATAAAAGAAATTAAGAATCTTCCTTGCTGGCTGGTTCATGGGCAGACATCTCCTCTGTAAGCATGTACTTCAGGCAGGAATATCGAAAATTTTTCTGGATATTTGTCACCATCTGCCGTACTTTTTCAGGTGTGCCGATGAGAATCAGCATTTTTTTGGCTCTGGTGACAGCAGTATAGAACAGATTCCGGTATGTCAGTTTTTCAAGCTTGCCAAGCAGAGGCATAATAACAACATCAAATTCACTGCCCTGACTTTTATGAACTGTAATTGCATAGGCAAGGTCAAGCTGTTCGAGCATGGTCAGCGGATAAATAGTTTTCCGGCCGTCAAAATCAATGACAGCTTCTCCCTGTCTGCGGTTGATGGATAAAATAATGCCGATATCGCCGTTAAAAATACCTTTGCCGTTTTCATCATCCTTTATCCATGTAATATCATAATTATTTTTTGTCTGCATGACCTTGTCACCGGCCCGAAACTCATAAACAGAAGATTTCACCTGTGGTTTCTGGGCATCCGGCGGATTCAGCCGTGCCTGCAAATCCTTGTTAATCTGCACTGTTCCGAGTGTTCCGATTTTGGACGGACAAATCACCTGTATTTCTTTTAATGCAGAGTAGGCATATGCTTTCGGGAGTCTGTGGCATACGAGGTCAATGAGAAGCTGGGAGGCCTGTTCATATTCCGGACGATAGAAAAAGAAAAAGTCACTGTCTTTTCTGGACAAATCCGGCAGCTGGCCGTTTACGATTTTATGGGCATTCATGATAATACAGCTTTGCTGTGCCTGACGGAAAATTTCTTTCAGTGTCACAACCGGCATACACTGACTTTCCAGAAGATGTTCCAGCAGATTTCCAGCCCCTACAGAGGGGAGCTGGTCAGAGTCGCCGACAAGGATTAATTTACAGTCAGCCCGAAGTGCCCGCAGCAGACTGGAAAATAACAATACATCCACCATAGACATTTCGTCAATTATCATAACATCACAGGAAAGCGGATTGTTTTCATCATGTACGAATTTCTGCAAGCCTGCGGCATCGAACTGCACTTCAAGCAGTCTGTGGATAGTTTTTGCCGGATAGCCTGTCAAATCGGCGATACGCTTGGCCGCCCGTCCGGTCGGGGCAGCAATCATTACCTCGGCATCCAGTTTCTGAAAACAGGAGATAATCGCATTGAGTGCAGTGGTTTTGCCTGTACCAGGGCCGCCGGTCAGAATCAGCCGGCCTTCTGTCATAGCGGATAAAATTGCCTGTTTCTGTAATTCTGCATACTGTATGCCGGATTCAGTTTCGGCTTCGGCAATCATTTTCTGATAATCGGGCATGTGTTCAGGTTCGGGCGGATGGTATTTCCGGAGCAGCTGGATTCTGTCAGCAATATAATGCTCTGCAAAAAAATATTCCGGCAGATAGACAAACTCTCTCTGGTCTTTCATATATTCTATAAGCAGGTCTTCTTCCAGTGCCTGCTGATAATACTCATAAAACAGAGACTCATTGATTTCTAAAAAATCGACAGCTGTTTTTGCCAGCCTGTCCAGCGGCAGACAGCTATGGCCGTGGTTTGTGGCATTATGCCGCAGGATATGCACCATTCCGGCAGAAATGCGGCAGTAGGCATCTTTCGGAATATGCAGGTCATGTGCATAATTTTCAGCATTGCGGAACTCCAGACCGACAGCCTCCTGACAGAGCAGATAAGGATTTTTTTCGACAGTATCCTGACAGGCTGTCCCCCACAGCCGGAATGCTCTGATAGCATATCTGGTTTTAATCCCGTAATTTTCAAAATAAGAAATTGTGCTTTTCAATGCAAAGATATGTTTGGCTTCTTCTGTGATTTCTCTGCATTTTGCTTTGGACATGCCTTTGACTTCCATCAGGCGATGCGGTTCATGTTCTATTATCTCCAATGTCTTGTCACCGAATGCTTTTACAATTCTGGAGGCAAGTGTTTTTCCGATGCCTTTTATCACACCGGAACTGAGATAGCGTTCAATATCGGCAGAAGAAGAGGGCAGTTTATGTTCACAGGCCTCTGCCTGAAACTGCTCTCCGTAACGTGGATGTACTGTATAATTTCCCCATAAAGACAATACTTCTCCTTCATCTGCTTCGCCGATTTCCCCCGTAACAGTCACAAGTGTACCGGAAGCATTCAATTCCAGCACCAGATAGCCGTTAGATTCATTCCGGAATAAAACATGCTCGACAGAGCCTTCAATATGCAGTGTTTCGGCCATATGCAGCAAACCCCTTTCTGTATCATAAAAATATACTTATTCTATTATACAGCATTCCGGAAAAAATTGCAACAGGTTTCAGAAGATTTCTTTTTTTAGTCTGTAAGCAAGAAGTTGCTGGGCTTCTGAAAGCGAAGCAACTGTAAAGAAATCATACTGCCGGCTGATTTCTGTGCAGAGCTGTTTTGCAGAGCTGTCCTGTTCCGGATAAAGCAGCACTACAGTTGTCAGAATATCACTGTCCATCCATGCAATCTGAGAAGCATAAAATTCTAAAAAAGCTTTTGTATCCGGCATACCGTCCGGTACAGGCAGCACTGCAAAAGGAAGAAGTCTGGGTTCTGATACGGGGATGGCTTTACCTGCCAATGCAAATGCTGTCAGGCAGCCGCCGGTCAGAAGCAGAAAGCATAAAATCATTATCAGCATTGGGAAAACCTCCTGTTTCAGTCTTTGTTTTCTTTATTATTTTATGCAGATAGTACAAAAATGTGAAAAAAAATTTTTTTTTGTTCAGGCTATGGAAAAAATCCGGATTCTATGCTATAATGTAACTATGCGGAATCCGCACAGAAAGAGGGGGATATTTTGCTTCTGACCGATTGTCATACACATACAGAAATTTCACCGGACAGCAGTGCAGCTTTGTCTGTCATGTGCAGGAAAGCACAGGAACTTGGCTTGCAGGCCTATGCTGTAACTGACCATATTGAATTATGCCGGTATTATCCGCAGGGCTATTATCAGACACAGCCCAGAAATGAAGAAGACTTTTTTGATTATGCTGCCAGATGGGAACAGTCTATGCAGCAGAATCTGCTTGCAAAAGCATTATTGTCTGACAAACTGCATTTTATCAGCGGTATCGAACTGGGTGAGCCGAATGCAGATTTTTCTCTGGCAGAAAGTTTATATCAGGATAAGCGGCTTGATTTTGTCATTGCTTCTCTGCATGAACTTCCGGATAAGCTGGATTTCTATTTTCTGGATTATCAGCAGGAAGATGCTGAAAGCCTGCTGGAAACCTATTTTCAGATTTTATTGGAAATCAGCCGGAAAGACTGTTTTGATGTACTTGGCCATGTGACCTATCCTCTGCGGTATATTGCCGGAGAAGCCGGTATCAGAATCAATATGCAGAAATATCGGGATATGCTTGCTGAATGTTTTAAAGCAGTGATTCAGAATCAGAAGGGCATTGAGCTGAATACTTCCGGTTATCGGCAGAAATACGGAAAGCCTTTTCCGGATGCCGATTTATTGAAATTATATCATGACTTAGGCGGCAGGATTCTCACACTCGGTTCTGATGCACATACTCCGCAGGATTTAGGCGGCGGCATCGCACAGGGAACAGAACTCGCCAAGGCCTGCGGATTTGAAAAAATATGCTTTTTCTTACGGCATGAGCCGCATTTTATTAATTTATCATAACAGGAGGAATTTATTTATGAATGATTTATTACATCTTCTGAAAACCAATGCCAGACTGACAAATGCTCAGCTGGCCGATATGCTCGGCAAAACAGAACAGGAAATTGCTGATGAAATTCATACTCTCGAAACCAAGGGCGTTATCCGTGGCTATACGGCCATTATCAATGAGGAATTAGCCAAAAGCACAGAAGTAGAAGCCCTGATTGAACTCAGAGTTACTCCTAAACGTGACTGTGGTTTTGATGATATTGCTAAAACTATCATGATGTATGATGAAGTAGAGACGGTTTCGCTCATGTCCGGTATGTATGATTTAGCCCTGACTGTCAAGGGGGAAAGTCTCAAAGAAGTGGCTATGTTTGTTTCTCAGCGGCTCTCTGCTATGGAAGGGGTTCTTGCGACAGCCACCCATTTTGTACTCAAGAGATACAAAGAAAAAGGCATCTTAATCGAAGAAGATGAAAAAGACGAGAGGAGTATGATTTTCCCGTGCTGAATTATGAAACTATTTTATCCCGTGTTGTGCAGGAGATGAAGCCTTCCGGTATCCGGAGATTTTTTGATTTGGCTGCTGCTATGGATGATGTTATCAGCTTAGGTGTCGGCGAACCGGATTTTTCTACTCCTTGGAGTATCCGCAAAGAAGCCATTGATGTTCTGGAACGCAGAAAAATTGTTTACACAGCCAATGCCGGACTTGCTCAGCTCCGTGAAGAAGTCGCTAATTATCAGGAAAAGAAAATTCATGTGAAATATGACCCTGAACATGAAATTGTCATCACGGTAGGCGGTTCAGAAGCCATTGATATTTCTATCCGTGGTCTGGTCAATCCGGGGGATGAAGTGCTGATTGTTGAGCCAAGTTTTGTCTGCTATGCACCTATTGTACAGATGGCCGGCGGTGTGCCTGTGCCGATTGCTACGAAACAGGAAAATCATTTTAAATTAACCGCTCAGGAATTAAAAGAAAAAATTACAGAGAAAACAAAACTCTTGGTTCTGCCGTTTCCGAATAATCCTACAGGGGCTATCATGACCCGTGAAGACCTCGAACAGATTGCAGAAGTTCTCAGGGATACACAGATTATGATTCTGTCTGATGAAATCTATTCGGCCATGACTTATGGCAAGAAGCATTGTTCTATTGCTGAACTGGACGGCATGAAAGAAAGAACTGTCGTAGTAGACGGTTTTTCCAAAGCTTTCGCCATGACGGGCTGGAGACTGGGGTATCTGTGTGCCCCTGCTCCTGTTGCCAAACAGCTTGTCAAGATACATCAGTATATTATCATGAGTTCGCCGACAGTCAGCCAGTATGCGGCTATCACTGCTCTGAAAGAATGCGAACACGATGTTGAACGCATGGTCAAAGAATATAATATCCGGAGAAGATATTTAGTAGAAGCGTTTAACAGAATCGGCATGACTTGCTTTTCTCCGGAGGGGGCTTTCTATGTATTCCCCAGTATTCAGAATACTGGCATGTCCAGTGAGGACTTCTGTGAAAAACTCCTTGCAGAAGAAAGAGTGGCTGTTGTTCCCGGAAATGCTTTTGGTGAAAGCGGAGAAGGCTTTGTCAGAGTTTCTTATGCATATTCGCTGCGTCATCTTATGGAAGCTGTTACCAGAATCACAAGATTCTTAGAAAAGCATGGTGGAAAGCATGAATAAAAAAATTTCTCTGCTTTGTGCAGCAAAAATTAATTTGTCTCTTGATGTCACAGGAAAACGGCCAGATGGCTATCACACACTCGACAGCATTTTTCAGACGGTTTCTGTATATGATAAATTAGAAATTGCAGTTGCAGACGGAAAGGGCATCACTCTCGAATGCAATATTGCTTCCGTTCCCTGTGATGAAAAAAATCTTGCTTACAGGGCAGCACAGGCTTTTTCTGAAATATCCGGTCTGAATGCAGAAATTAATATCCGGCTGGAAAAACAGATTCCCTCCGGTGCAGGGATGGGCGGCGGCAGTGCAGATGCAGCAGGTGTATTATATGCACTGAATCTTCTGACAGGAGAAAAATATTCTAATCAGGAATTAAGAAAAATCGGCCTGACACTTGGTGCAGATGTGCCGTTTCTGCTGCTTGGCGGTACGGCAAGGACACAGGGAATCGGGGAAATTCTAACACCTCTGGAAACTTTGCCGGCTCTGCCGCTTGTAATTCTCAAAGGCACGGAAAGTATTTCGACTCCGGCTGCCTATAAAGCTATCGATTCGCTGGAATCTCCTGTTCATCCTGATACACGGGCGATGCTGTACGCTGTCCAGCATCAGGATTTGAATTTATTATATCAGAATTGCAGTAATTTATTTGAAGATGTTACAGACTGTCAGGATGTTGTCAGAGCAAAAAAAGTATTGCTGGACTATGGGGCAGAATGTGCTGTTATGACCGGAAGCGGTGCGGCAGTGTTCGGGATATTCAAAAATTCTGAAACAGCAGAAGCCTGTGCTGAAGCACTGAAAACAGATTTCGCTTTTGTACAGGCTTGTGAAACGGTCGGACAGGCTTTCCGGATACTGGAATTATCACAGGAGGGATAATGTGAAAATACAGCAGTTTGCAGGCTGTGTGCTGGGCAGTTTGCTTCTGAACAGTATCTGTCCGCTTATGGTATCTGCCGAAACTTCCGGTCTGCATACCGGACATTTTGAAAATTATGTACAATATGAAAATGCTGCTGCTGTCGGCCGGCTGACGGCTGTCAATGAATCGCTTGCAGCAGATATTACAGAAGCACTGCCGGCTGCCTATGACCTGCGTACAAAAGGACTGGTTTCTTCTGTAAAAAATCAGAACCCGTATGGAATGTGCTGGAGTTTTTCTGCTGTCAATCTGATTGAAAATCAGCTGATTGACAGAAATCCGGATATTGACCTGTCTGAATGGCAGCTTGCCTATTATACCTATTCACCGATATTTGGCTTTCCTTTAAGACCAAATACAGACATGGACGATGTCTTTCAGCAGGGCGGAAGCTATTATACTGTTGCACCTATGCTGACAAGCTGGACTGCACCGGTATCAGAAAAATTTTTTCCGTTTGATGATTTTTCTGTATTAAATCCGGATGCGGACTGGAGTGCAATAAAAGCACAGACAGAATATCATGTTTCAGATATTAATTTATGTTCTTATTATATCGAAGATGAAAATTTTCAGAATCAGGCAGATGCGGTCAAGCAGGCAGTTTATCAGGGCAATGCAGTTTCTGTGAGCTATTATAATAAAAATAATTATTATAATAAAAACAAATATTGCTATTATAACGGCAGTAATACCAAAACCGGCGGAAATTATCACGCTGTTTCTATTATCGGCTGGGATGACAATTTTCCGGCAGGTGATTTTCTGACAGAACCGGAACAGGACGGTGCATGGCTGGTGAAAAACAGCTGGGGGGCAGACTGGGGAGACTGTGGCTATTTCTGGCTTTCTTATTATGACCCGACTATGCTGGAGTTCTATTATCTGCATACAGAGCCGTTCCAGAAACATGACAAAATTTATCAGCATGATGATTATGGCTACTGGTCAGCATTTTCTATAGAAGAAGCTGACGATTCTGCATATATGGCAAATGTATTCACTGCCGAAGAAGATACGTATCTGACCTCTGTCATGCTCTGTACTGCTATGCCGGAAGAACAGTATACTATCCGGATTTATAAAAATCTTAAACAGGAGAATAATCCATCTTCAGGAACTGTAAAATCCGGCTATACAGTCGGTACAGTCTCAGAAGCCGGTTATCATACAATAGATTTGGAAGAACCTGTAGAGCTTCTTGCAGGCGAAACATTTTCAGTTGTTGTGAAATTATCCGGAAAATCCGGTCAGCATCTCGCCGGAGAACTGTATACAGAAAGCACAGTTATCAAAACAGACGGTACGATTTCTTCAGAATCCAGTATGCTCACAGAAGAAATGATTTTCAGGAATTTTCATAAAGGCGAAAGCTTTTATAGTGCAAACGGCCGTACATGGTATGATGTCTATGAAGAAGAACCGCTCAAAGAAGAATATACTGCCGAAGACGGTTCAGAATTTTCTGATTATTCTATTATGGGCAATCTCTGTGTTCGGGCTCTGACCAAACAGGCCGGAACAGTCATATTCTCAGAAGATGCAGAGGCACTTCCGGCCGGAACAGAAATTCAGCTTTCCAGCTCCGGCAGTTCTGAAATTTATTATTGCATTAATAACGGCGAAGAAATGCTCTACACAGAACCGATTCTTATGCCGGAAGAAGAAATTACAATTTCTGCCTGTGCTGTCGTGAACGGAGAAAAACAGGAAATTTGTGAAAAAACATATGCTATGCAGGAAGCTGTACTTTCCAGTCTGTATCTTGCAAAAGGCAAAGAAAAATCTTATCTGCAATTTGAAAAGACAGACACACAGCAGTATACTGCATTCTGTAAGCCTCTGGCTAAAGATGAAACTGTGGCTTGTATGCCTGTTTCTACCGGAGAAATTTTTTATAAAGAAGAACAGCTTTTTTCTGGTGTGCTGACACCTGTCGAGCCGGATGAAACCGGTAAGATAACACTGCATGTGTCACAGGCAGGCAGAAAAGAAACTGTATATGAAATCTGTTTTGAATTATGCGGTGATGCTGATAATAACAGAGTCATCAATGCTGCGGATGCTGCAAAGATTTTAGTTTATGCTGCACAGGTCGGGTCTGGTGAAAATCCGGAACTGCCCGATGAAAATTTCCTGCTTCGTGGGGATTATCATCCGGACGGGGAAGTGAATGCCCTCGATGCTGCGGATATTTTAGTTTATGCTGCGGAACAGGGGGCTCTGACAGAGTAAATATATATTATTAATTCAAGAGAAGGAGAATCTGGATTTATGATTTTTGATTTAGTAGAGAGTAAAACGCTGATACTGCTGATTGCAGCAGTATTGGCTTTCGGGCTGACACTCGGCGGAATTTTAGGGTTTACAAAATATCTGCCGAAAGACCACGGCAGAGAATTTGCTGTCAATGGTGCATTATCCAAAGGCAAGGCCAGAGGGGCAGGGATTATTTTAATCAGTGCATTGATTGTTGCCTGTGTGGTGTGCATCCCTCTGAATGTCAGCATGATTATCCTGTTAGCAGCAATTTTTATCGAAATGATGAGCGGTTTCTTGGATGATGCGGCCAAGGTCCCGTGGGGAGAACTTAAAAAAGGTCTGATAGATTTAGTCGTTTCTATAGCGGTTTCCTTTGCTGCATGGAATCTGACAGGAGGCTATGTGATGCTTCCTATCCTGCATATGAATCTTGTGATTTCCATGCCTGTCTATATTATTTTAGGAACTGTTTTAGTATGGGCAAGTATCAACGTAACAAACTGTTCTGACGGTGTGGACGGCCTCTGCACAAGTATGTCACTGATTACATTGGTTTCTGTCTTATTCCTGATGCAGTATGCTGCTTCTGTCACAGAACAGAATTATGGCTATATGCTTGTCTGGATGACAATCTTCATGCTGATTGCTTATCTCTGGTTTAACTGTTCGCCGAGCAGTATTCTGATGGGCGATGCCGGCTCAAGAGCACTTGGTCTGATTATTGCAGTGGCTTTTATGCTTTCTGATATGCCGTTCCTGTTTATTCCCTGTGCCTTGATGCTGCTTATTGACGGTGGTCTGGGGCTTGTGAAATTAACTATCCTGAGAGTGACAAAATCCAAGACTTTCATGAAAAATATCAGAACACCCATTCATGACCATGCAAGAAAAAATAAAAACTGGAGTGATACACAGGTTGTTATCAGATTTACTCTGATACAGATTCTGCTTTCTGCGGCGGTTGTACTGCTTGCTTTTCAGTATGCAATGCCTGTTCTTGATTGATGATGCTATCAGCAATATTTCTGAAAACAGGGGCTGCGGCAGTATTGCCGTAGCCTCCGTCTTCTATCAGGACAGTTACAGCATATTGAGGGTCATCAATCGGAAAATAGCCTGTTATCCATGCATGACAGTATTCTGTTCCGGACTGGTCAAAACGTCCGGTCTGGGCTGTGGAAGTCTTTCCGGCAGCAAAAACAGTTTCCGGTACGGCATTTGAATTTTCATTTTCATTAATTGCTGCAATCATGAGATTCTGAAGATAATAAGCAGCTTCTTTCTTGATGGCTCTTGCATACATGGGGGCTTTGGCATGTTCGGAGAGTGTGAGGCCGTCTCTGGTTTTCCCAAGAATCAGTCTGGCTATCGGCATTTTTCCATCATTGGCGATTCCGCAGGTCATCTGTGTAATTTGCAGAGGGGTTGCTGTCAGAAGTCCCTGACCAAAACAGAAATTCGCCATTTCTGCCGGATAATGCAAATCTTTCATGGATGGCAGTGTGCCGCTTGCGGAAATGATACTGTGTGTTAAGGGAATCTGTGTCCCGAAGCCGAAGTCCTGAGCGGTTTCACGCATAAGAGCAGGCTGTAATAACTGGCTGAGCTGTATAAAATAGCTGTTGCAGGACAGAATGACAGCCTGTTTCATATCTAAAATCCCGTGGCCTGTCAGCTTATGACAGCGGAAGAGCTGATTTTTAATTTCAAAACTGCCGGTACAGTTAGCACGATATTCCTGAAGGCCTTGGGTATATGCTGTTGCACAGGTGATGAGCTTGAAAATCGAACCGACATTATAGGCATATAAGCAGCGGTTAATCAAGGGGCTGTCCGGATTGCTCAGGGCATCTCCAAGGGCAGAGGGAGTATAGCTCGGGTAGCTTGCCATAGCTAAAATATCTCCGGTTCGGACATCCATGACAACAACAGCACCTTTTTGAATTTCCTGTGTTTCGCAGATATGCTGGATTCTGCTGTCAAGAGTTGTCACAATGCCGGCATTCAGATATTTCACGGGAGAAGTCAGGGGTTCTGCACCAGAAAGAATATTTCCCAGTGCATCAGTTGTATAGCTTACAGAAGCGGCGTCTTCCCTTGCTCTTAAAACAGAATCATAATCTGCTTCAATGCCTGTAATACCAGTATGTTCCAGAGTATAGCCAAGTACATGCTGTGCAGAGGGTGTTTCAGAATATCGTGCAGGGACTTCCAGAATTTTAATATCCGGATTAAAAATCTGGTTAGTATCTGTCTGACAAAGAAACGGCTTTCCGGTGCGGAGAGATTCCAGAACAGGAGAAATTTCCTGTATATGCGGAAACAGTTCCTGTAAAATTTCCGGTTCAGGATTTCCGGAGGCATAATATTTCATATCCTGATTTACAAAATTAATAAAATTTCTGTCATAAATTCCGCCTTCGGCAGTGCCTGCTGTCAGGGTGAACTGACTCTGTTGCAGGGCTGTTTCCAGATAAGCAGTATCTTTCATCTGAAATGCCAGATAAGTCATGATAACTGTCCACAGCAGGATAAAGCTGATGCTGACTGCAAGTATTCGCTGATAAATATTATGAAAAATTTTCATAAACAAAAACCTCCCGTAATTTCAGTCATACTGAAATTATGAGAGATTTTGAAAAAAATATTCAGAATTACAGCCAGCTGGAAAGTTTCGGGTTCAGCCAGCGTTCATAAATCAGAGCATTGATTTCTTCTGTAATCTGCCGGATGCTGTTCCCGTGCCAATAAACAATGACGTGCTGGTTTTTATGCGGGTGATACGGCCGGAATACAGAACGGTGATAGGCCTTTAAATATGCACTTTTGGCATCATGACTGCTTTTTTTGCGAAAAATTTCTACTCTTGCCGGAGTGCTTTGTTTTTTTCTGAAAATAAATTTTGCTACATATTCCGGCATGGATTCCCATGACTGTTTCCAGACAGCGAATTTTGCCAGAGCTATTTTTTTGGCTTTTTCCAAATCTACGATATTTCCCATCGGAATATAATACAAATGCTGGTCTTCGCCGTTGCCACGTTTATGAATTTCCGGCTTTGTGATAGTCTGCTGAAGTGCAGAAAGATACACCGGCAGTGAATCATAGCCGTGTTCTTTGTCCGGATTGACAGCATCTGCACGATATACCCAAGAATTCGTATATTTTCCGTGCGTGATGTGAATCACAACGATATTCTGATACTGCTCCATTTGCATAGAAATTCCCCCTTTAAGATTACTTCCGGAAGTCTGCTTCATGCTTCCAGCAAAACGGTAAAAGGGCCATCATTACACAAGCGTACCTGCATATCTGCTCCGAATATGCCGTGCTGTACAGAGGCTATCTGCGTTTTCAGACGTGCAATGAAAAATTCATAAAGCTGTTCTGCAAGCACAGGATTTCCGGCATGACAGAAACTCGGCCTGTTTTTTTTGCAGTCTGCATAGAGTGTAAATTGTGAAATGACTAAAATTTCTCCCTGAACGTCTTTGAGTGAGAGATTGGTTTTTCCGTCAGAATCTGAAAATATGCGGATTTTGATTAATTTATCCGCTAATTTTGCCGCTGTTTCTTCAGTATCCTGTTCTCCGACACCAAGAAATACGACATAGCCACGGCCAATCTGACTGATGATTTTTCCGTCTACAGAAACAGAGCCTTCTGTCACACGCTGTACAACAAGTTTCATGATAACACCTTTTTTGCGAAAGAGATAAAAATAAAATAATTAATTTTATTATAGCACATCTGAAAATAAAATGCAAGTAATTTTTTGAAAAAACAGCAAAATTATCAATAAAAGCAGGAAAATTTTGACAAATTATACAATGCTTGCTTTTTTTCTGAAAATATGCTATAATCAAATAGTAAATTTATCATGCAGAAAGGGGTATTTTTATGCCGCATATTACTATTAAAATGCTGAAAGGCAGAACAGAAGAACAGAAAAAAGCCGCTGCTGAAAAATTGGCTGCTGCACTGACAGAGGCTATCGGCTGCAATCAGACACATGTTTCTGTGTCTGTAGAAGATTTTACACCTGAAGAATGGCAGGAACAGTACAGAATAGAAGTCGCTGAAAATCAGAATCTTGTTCTGAAACCTGATTATGACCCGAAGGATGTGCTGAAAAAATGAGTGATATTATTTTAGCCTCTGGTTCACCCAGACGACAGGAGTTATTAAAATTTATTACAGAAGATTTTGAAATCTGTCCGGTCAATGCAGAGGAAACTATTCCGGAGGGGATGCCTGTCCAGATGGCTGCTGCTTTTCTGGCAGATATGAAAGCCAGTGCCTGTGCAAAACTTTTTCCGGATAAGATTATTATCGGCTGTGATACAATTGTGATTTATGATGACGAAATTATGGGTAAACCGGAAAATCGTGAAGATGCCTTCCGGATGCTCCGGAAATTGTCCGGCGAGGTGCATTCTGTCCTGACAGGGGTTTCCCTGTATTATAATACACAGACAACGGTTTTTACTACAGAAACAAGAGTAGAATTTTATACACTCTCTGATGAAGAAATTTATACCTATCTGGATACCGGTGAGCCGTTTGACAAAGCCGGTGCTTATGGGATTCAGGGCAAAGGTTCGCTTCTGGTCAGAGCAATTGAGGGGGATTATTTCAATGTAGTCGGACTTCCGGTGGCTTCGCTGTCAAGAAATCTGAAACAGTTTGAAAATTTAATCAGAAAGCCTAAAATCAGACTCAGACCGAAAATATAAAAATTTATTGCAAATCATTGACTTTTTGCCGGAAATTTGCTATACTATATTTGTATTTGGTTATTATCAAAAAATTAGAATTTTTAAAAATTTAGGAGTGATTTTCTATTATGGAATGGCGTGGATTAAACGACCTTCGTGAACAGTTTTTAACTTTCTTTGAAAGCAAGAATCATACCAGAATGGCCAGTGCTTCTCTAATTCCTCAGGGAGACAAGAGCCTGCTGTTAATCAATTCCGGTATGGCTCCGCTGAAAAAGTTCTTTCTGGGGCAGGCTGTACCGCCGAATGTGCGTGTGACAACCTGTCAGAAATGTATCAGAACACCTGATATTGAAAATGTCGGAAAAACCGCCCGTCATGGTACGTATTTTGAAATGCTCGGCAACTTCTCGTTCGGGGATTATTTCAAGCGTGAAGCAATTCAGTGGGCATGGGAATTTTTTACAGAAGTTCTGAAAATGCCGAAAGAACTGCTGCATTGTTCTGTATTTGAGGACGATGATGAAGCCTATGATATCTGGACAAAGGAAATCGGGGTTGACCCCTCACATATGGTCAGAATGGGCAGAGAAGACAATTTCTGGGAACATGGTACAGGCCCTTGCGGTCCGTGTTCGGAAATTTATTTTGACCGTGGTCCGGAAAAAGGCTGCGGAAAGCCTGACTGTCATGTCGGCTGTGAATGTGACAGATATGTAGAAGTATGGAATCTGGTATTCAGTCAGTTCGATTCTGACGGCAACGGCCATTATGCAGAAATGGAACATAAAAATATTGATACTGGTATGGGACTGGAGCGGCTGGCTTGTGTAATGCAGGGTGTTGACAATCTTTTTGAAGTCGATACTGTGCAGAATATTATGAAACATATCTCCAGAATCGCTGGTGTGAAGTATCATGAAAATCATGATACTGATGTATCTCTGCGAGTGATTACAGACCATATCAGAAGCACTACTTTTATGGTAGGTGACGGGGTTCTGCCGTCCAATGAAGGCAGAGGCTATGTATTAAGAAGACTGTTAAGACGTGCTGCCCGTCATGGCCGTATGATAGGCATTAAAGGTACTTTCCTGCATGAAGTCTGTGATACTGTGATTGATGAAAATAAAATTGCTTATCCGGAACTCGAAGAAAAAAGAGCATATATCAAGAAAATTATCAAAGTCGAAGAAGAAGCTTTTGCTAAGACAATCGACAAGGGTATGGAACTGCTGACAGATATCATGAATCAGTCAGAAAATAAAATTTTGTCTGGTGAGGATGTTTTCAAGTTAAGTGATACTTACGGCTTCCCGTTTGATTTGACTGTTGAAATCGCTGCTGAAAAAGGCTTTGCTGTAGATGAGGCAGGCTATCGGGAACTGGTCAAGAAACAGCGTGATACAGCCAAAGCTGACCATGCTGCAAAGGCAAGCTCTTCATGGGCTGATAATTCTATCAAGCTGAATCTCCAGAAAACAGAATTTGTCGGCTATACCACCCTGACAGAAGATGCTGAAATTTTAGCTATTCTGAAAAATAAAGAAAATGCAGATTCTGTCAGCGAAGGCGAAGAAGCTGTGATTGTTCTTGATACTACACCGTTCTATGCAGAAAGTGGTGGTCAGGTTGCTGACCACGGCAAGATTTTCACAGATACTGCGAAATTTAAAGTGACAGCTGTTACCAAGGACGAAGACGGACACTACCTGCATTTTGGTATCATGAAAACAGGGGTGCTTTCTGTTGGTGATGATGTTGAAACGAAAGTCTGCCCGACATTCAGAAACAAAGTGATGAGAAATCATACGGCGGCTCACCTGTTACAGGCTGCTCTGCGTGAAGTGCTGGGTGACCATGTTCATCAGGCCGGCCAGCTTGTGAATGAAAAGGCCTGCCGTTTTGACTTCTCTCATTTCAGTGCAATGACATCTGAAGAAATCCAGAAAGTGGAAACGCTTGTCAATACATGGATTCTTGAAGCCATTCCGGTAGAAGTCAATGAAATGCCTATCGAACAGGCAAAGAAACTCGGTGCAATGGCTCTGTTTGGTGAAAAATATGGCGATGTTGTCAGAGTTGTAAAGGCCGGAGAAGTTTCTGTTGAATTCTGCGGCGGTACACATGTCAAGAATACTGCCAATATCGGCTTGTTCAGAATTATTTCAGAAAGCTCTGTTGCTTCCGGTGTCAGAAGAATTGAAGCTGTAACCGGTGAAGGGGTTCTGGAATTAATCCATTCTTTGCAGAATACTATCAATGAAAGTGCAAAGGCTCTGAAACTGAATAATCCGGCGGAACTTCCTGCAAAATGTGCTTCTCTGACTGCTCAGCTGAAAGAAACTGAAAAGACTGTAGAATCTCTCCGCCAGAAAATGGCCGGCAATGCATTGGATGATATTCTGAAATCAGCTAAACTGGTGAATGGTGTGGAAGTTGTCGGAGCTGCTGTGCAGAATGCAAATGCTGATATGCTTCGTAAGATGGGCGACCAGATTAAGAGTACAGATAAGCCTGTGATTGCTGTATTGGCCGGAATCGGCGGCGAAAAAGGACAGTTATACTGTGTCTGCACAAAGGCTGCACTGGAAAAGGGGGCACATGCCGGTAATATTGTCAAGAAAATTGCTGCCCTGACAGAAGGCAAGGGCGGCGGCCGTCCGGACAGTGCTATGGCTGGTATCGGCAGACAGGAACTTGTTGACAAGGCTCTGGCAGAATTAGAAGCAGTTGCTGCTGAATTTATTAAGTAATCATTTAGGAGGGCTTGAAAATGGCTTTGCTTACTTATCTGGAATATGACGGTCAGAAACCGCTTACAAAAGAAGAAATCAAGGCATTTGAAAAAAAATATCAGTTCCGGCTTCCGCCGGAGCTGAAAGCCCTCTATCTGAAGCAAAACGGCGGCCTGCTCGATGAATGCGGATTCTCAGCGGAAGAATGCTTTTTAGCAGAGGTCTATCCGCTGTTCAGCGAGGATGAAGAAGAACTGACTGTGAAAACACTTCTGAAATGGCAGAAACAGGATAAGTTAATCCCGATGGAGTATATCCCGTTCTGTGCTGATGAAGCTGGAGACAGCTATTATCTGAATACTAAAAATCAGGGGATTTATTATATCAGTCATGAATTTTTCGATGAATTTGAAGAAAATCCCGAAAACTGCAAAGTCGCTGACTCGTTTCAGGCATTTGAAAAAATGATTGTGGATTTGGAAGAAGAATAGCTATTCTGACATTACGCTATGTGCTGACAACTGACCATGGATTAAATTTAAATTTTATTATCAATAAAATATCATCGAGGAGGAACTTATCATGGATAAAGATTGTTTATTCTGTAAGATTATCGCAGGGGAAATTCCTTCTGCTAAAGTATATGAAGACGAATTTGTATTTGCTTTTAAAGATATCAGCCCCATTGCACCTGTGCATTACTTATTTGTACCTAAGACACATATCTGCTGTGCAAAGAAAATCACTCCGGAAAATTCACAGTATGTTGCTAAGATTTTCGAGGCGATTGCAAAAGTTTCGGAACAGGAAAATATTGAAAGCTATCGTGTTATCAATAACTGCGGAGAAGATGCCGGCCAGAGCGTAATGCACCTGCATTTCCATCTGGTGGCAGGCAGAAAAATGGGCTGGGGCGAACAGTCTCTCGGCTGAAAGTAGGAGAATTTTAACATGGCTGAATATTATGAAATGAAAATTGCAGGACTCGACAGAAAGTTAAAAAAATGCCCCGTCAGCGATAAGCTTGATATTGCGGCTTTTATCATGTTTTCTGATGTCGAAGTGACCGTGAAATCGGCAGAACTGCTTCTTGAAAAAGCACCGGAATTTGATGTGATTCTGACTGCGGAATCCAAAGGCATTCCGCTCGCTTATGAAATGGCTCGTCAGAGCGGAAAAGCTTATGTCGTAGCCAGAAAATCTGTCAAGCTCTATATGCAGGATGTTGTTTCTGTCAATGTGAAATCCATTACGACTGCAAACGAACAGGTTCTGCATCTGGACGGCGAAAAAGCAGAATTGCTGAAAAATAAAAAAGTGCTTATTGTGGATGATGTTATCAGTACAGGCGAATCCCTCAAAGCTCTGGAATATCTGACAGAAAAAGCCGGAGGCACTGTGTCCGGAAAAGCTGCTGTACTCGCTGAAGGAGATGCCGCTGACCGGACAGATATTATCTATCTCGAAAAGCTGCCGCTGTTCTTTAAAGACTGAATATGAAAAGACCGGCATTATATATTGGCTTGCCGTATTTGCTTGGCCTGCTGATTGCATCAGAATTTGATATTCTGTCATGGAGTGTGATACTTCTGGCAGCGGTCGGAGTGATTGTGTATCGCCGGTCTGTCTGGAAATATGTAGTACTCAGCACGCTGTCATGCCTGATAGCGTGCTGTAGTTATTGGCAGCATACCAAGCTGACAGAAACCCGTCAGAAAGAATTAGCAGGTCTGGAACTGACTTTCTGCGGCGAAGTCATAGAAAAGACAGTCTATTCCGGAGGCAGTGCAGATTATATTCTGCAAGGGTATATTGACAGGGGAGAGATACCGGCTAAGATAGATTTGTTTACAGATGATAATACTTTGAATTATGGCGATAGTATTACTATTTTCGGCAGGCCTCAGAAAATAGAATCCGGATTTTTATTTGACAAGAAAAATTATGCAAAAGCAAGAAATATTTTTCTCTGTTTTGATTTTGCTACAGAATTTGAAATACAGGAGATAAAACCGGCAGAAAAATTATCACTTTCCGGAAAAATTTATGCTTGGAGAGAAAGCATGTCCGAACGGATACAGGGACTTATGCCGGAAGATACCGGAGCAATGCTGACGGGTATGTTATTCGGGGATAAGTCTGGTATGCGGCATAGTCAGAAAACAGCTCTCTACAGGACAGGCATCGGGCATATTTTAGCAGTATCCGGCCTGCATCTGGATTTTTTGGCGGTCTGTATCGGCTGGCTGATGGAAAAATTAAAAGCAGGAAGAAAAATAAAATTTTTATTGATTACAGTAACTGGTGGGTTATTTGTTGTTTGTGCCGGCGGAACAGTATCTGTCAAAAGAGCATTTATTATGATTCTGCTTTCACAGAGTGCAAAACTGTTTTTTCGGCAGGCTGATGCATTTAATTCGCTGGCAATTGCGGTGCTGATATTGGGAGTGGAAAATCCGTTTGTGATACATAATCCGGCTTTCTGGCTGTCCTGTACGGGAGCGTTCGGGATTGGTGTCGCCGGAGCATACATGATTCAGGAACTGCCGGAGAAAGAATTTTATCATCTTCTGCTGAAAGATTTGACAGCTTTCACATGGGTATCTGTGATAATTTTACCTGTGAGTGTATTGTATTTCAGGGAATTTTCTCTTATCTCACCGCTGAGTAATATACTGTTAGTCCCGTTTTGTATGCTGTCTATGATATGCGGACTGGCAGCTGTACTGCTGGGCTGTCAGGGCAGTATTGCAGAACTGCTTCTGCATACTGCTGATACGCTGAATCAGTTTATACTGGAAATTTCTGATTTCTTTGCCGGTCTGAACTGGACACATGCTTCGACAGACAGCGAAATTCTGGTGTTTGTGATTTATGCCGGTGCGGCTCTGGTTCTGCTTTTTCAGATTTGTTTCAGAAGCAGAAAACTGACTGCTGTTTCTGCTGCAATGGTATTGCTGATTACTTGTATCACTGTGAATATTGAAAATCTGGTACAGGAGAAAAACCTGAAAATTGCTGTACTTGGTGAAACTTCTCAGTGCCTGATAGCTGTGCGGTACGGACAGGATGCTGTTTTATTGGATATGACCGGAAATTATTATGCCCCTGACTATGCAGAAACTTATCTGGATTCTGTCGGTGTCCGGCATGTAGAAAGCTTGTTTTTGCATAATCCAAAAGAAAAAACTATCCGGAAATATCAGGAATATCTGAAATTTTTACCACCGGAGGAAGTCTGGTGCATGAAAGAACCCAAAAATAAAATCAAGTCAGAGTATTTACTGCATTTTGCTCAGCAGAAAGAAATTTTATTTCATGGGGCAAAAATACAAGTATCTCAGAAGCAAATCAAAATTCAGTATGCAGATAAAATTTATATCTGCAAGAACGATAAGACACAGATTGCAGAAACTCCGGATATTCTCACTGTTTACGGAAAAAGTAAAACTGTCCAGCCGGATTGTGGATATTTATTATTTTCAGGAGAAAATCAGAGTTATCTGCCGGATGCACATACTTATGTAAATCAGAATAATCTGGAATTTACTATTTCTGAACAGGGGCAATGCCGGATAAGGAGTTTATATGGCACAGGTAGATGAAAAAAGTTTACAGAATCAAATAAAATCAGGACAGCTCTCGAATTTGTATTATTTTTGCGGAAGTGATATTCTCGCTGTCGGGAACTGCGTAAAGAAAGTGATTAAGGCTGTCGGCGGAAGTGAGAATGTCACGAAGCTGGACGGGCAGAATCTTGATTTGCATCAGCTCGCTGAAGAAGCTGAACTCTGTCCGATGTTTGCAGAATATAACTGTATTCAGATTCATGACTGTAATGCGGAAACGCTCAAAGAATCTGAAAGAAAATTGCTGCTTGAAATTCTGAAACAGGTTTCAGGACAGACAATACTGCTGTTTGATGTCACGGGTTTTGATATCTACGGCGGTAAAACCGGAAAGAATAAAAAGCCAACGGCACAGAACAAGAAAATTATAGATTATATTATAAAAGCAGGGACTGTCTGTATCTGTGAGCCGAAACCTGTTTCTCAGATTGCAACGGAAATTATCTCATCTGCTAAAAAACAAGGCTGTACGATTGAACGTCCGGCGGCTATGGCCTTGGCGATGCAGTGCAACAGTCAGACTCTCATGATTCAGAATGAATTAGATAAATTATGTGCCTATGTCAATGGCGGTATCATCACGGAACAGCTGATTCAAGAAATGGTGACACCTCAGCTGGAAACAACTGTCTATGCTCTGACAGCGGCAGTATTAAAAAGACGTGCTTCTGATGCAATGAAAGCCGTGGAAGAACTGCTTGCATTAAAAGTTGAAATGCCGTATCTGATGGCTGTTGTGTCGGGCTGTATGATTGATATTCAGAGGGCATCTGCCGCCAGAAAAAATGGCCGTACTGTACAGGATGTTATGAGCGATTTCGGATATAAATTCAGTTTTGCTGTAGAGCGTTCTTTTCGTGACAGTATGGGTGAAACGCCGGAACATATCGCTGAATGCCTGAATCTGCTCTGTGAGGCTGAGAAAAAAATGCATTCCGGTACGGTTGACGAGCGTGTCCTCTTTGAGAAAACTGTTATTGAAATGCTGAGGAAATAAAACAATGAGCGAAACAGAATACAAAGAAAAAATGCTGGAACATGGTCGGAGTTCCGAATCAATAGACAAAAACTTCTGGAATCAGTTTGACAGTTCCGGCGGAATCGTGACATATACAGATACTTATCTGAAAGAGGACATGTTTCAGGCAGAATATGCGAGTGGTATTTTGATGGATGTGGGTTACTATCATCACAGATTTAAAATTTATGTAATTTCGGGACAGGACTGGGAACATCCGCTTGCTGTGTATGAATGTGATAACCCCAGTGAGCTGTTACAATTAATGCAGTTTGCTGTGAAAAAATTCTGCTTGAAAAAGGAGTGATGCGAATGCTGCAAATCAGGCAGGCCATTATTGTAGAAGGAAAATATGATAAAATAAAATTAGCTTCTCTCGTCAAAGCTGTGATTATCCAGACAAATGGCTTCGGAATTTACAAAAATCAGGAACTTCTGGATTTAATCAGATACTATGCGAAAACAACCGGAATTTTAATTCTCACTGACTCTGACAGAGCAGGTTTCCAGATTAGAAATTATATCCGAGGTGCTGTGCCGGAAGGGGAAATTAAAAATATTTATATTCCAGATGTGTTCGGCAAAGAAAAGAGAAAAGTAAAGCCTTCCGCAGAAGGCAAACTCGGTGTAGAGGGTATTGATGCGGATATTCTTCGGGAAGCGTTCCGGAAAGCTGGTGTGCTCACAGAAGAGAAACCGCTTTCAGAACCAATTACTAAAACAGATTTGTATTTTGCAGGTATGAGCGGTCAGCCGGAAAGTGCTTCAAAACGCAGAGCGTTTCAGAAAAGTTTAGGTCTGCCGGAAAATCTTTCTGCTTCAGCTTTGCTGGAAGTACTCAATTGCATGATGACCAGAGAAGAATTTTTAAATCAGACTGCTTGTTAAAAGCAAAAAAATCAGCACAGTATTGTAAAACTGCAATACTGTGCTGATGATTTTTTATTTCAGATTACTGGAAAATTTTACTGAAATCTGCTTTGAGTTTTTCTTCTACAGCTATCGCTTCTTCCATAGTATTGCCGATAGCGGTGTAGTAACTCTTGATTTTCGGTTCTGTACCAGAAGGACGAATCACAACTTTTGCACCCTGTTCCAAATCGAATACAAGTACATTGGATTTCGGGAGTGTGATTGCTGTCTTTTCACCAGTTGCAAGATTTACGGTTTCGCTGGTCTGGTAGTCAGAAACAGATACCACTTTCAGACCGCCGATTTCTACCGGATGATTCTCACGCAGCTCCTGCATGAGAGAATTCATCTTGTTCATACCAGTTTCGCCCTCGAATGCAAAACTCTGGAGGGAGTGACGGAAGATGCCGTATTTCTTGTACATGTTTTCACGGGCCTGTAACATGGAAATGCCCTGTGTGCGGTAATAAGCTGCCATTTCGCAGATAAGCATGGAAGCTACAACAGCATCTTTGTCCCGTACATAGGTGCCGGACAGATAGCCGTAGCTTTCTTCATAGCCGAAGATATAACGGTTTTCTTCTCCTTTTTCTTCGAGCAGGCCAATCTGTTCGCCGATAAACTTGAAACCTGTCAGAACTTCAATCACTTCTACACCATATTCTGCTGCAATCGCTTTTACTAAATCTGTTGTAACGATAGTCTTGACACAAATCGGATTTTCCGGCATTGTGCCGTTCGCTTTTCTCTGACTGCAAATATATTCCAGCAGCATTGCACCGACTTCATTTCCGGAGAATAATGCATAATCATCACCATCCGGCACAGCGATTCCCACACGGTCGGCATCGGGGTCAGTAGCCAGCAGCAAATCCGGCTTTACGTCATCACAGTATTTCAGTCCGAGTTCCAGAGCCTCACGGATTTCGGGGTTCGGGTACGGGCAAGTCGGGAAATGGCCGTCAGGATTTTCCTGTTCTTTTACGACTGTGACATCTTTGATGCCGATTCTGTTCAGGATTTCCCGAACCGGTTTATTGCCTGTGCCGTTCAGAGGGGTATAGACAATTTTCAGGCCACTGTCAGCACACAAATCTGTATGAATTCCCTGAGCCATTACGTTGTTATAATATTCTTCGATTACATCCTGAGAAATATAAGAAACCATGCCATCGGCAACAGCTTTTTCAAAATCAGTATATTTCACATCATTGAACATATCCAGAGAATTAATCTCATTCAGAACCTGTTCCGCAACTTCGAGTGTAATCTGACAACCGTCTGCACCATAAGCTTTATAGCCATTATATTTTGACGGGTTATGACTTGCTGTCACCATAATACCAGCACTGCATTTCAATGCTCTGACAGCCCATGACAGACAGGGAGTCGGCATCAGCTCTGCATAGATATGCACTTTGATACCATTCGCAGCCAGTACCGAAGCAGCAGCCTGTGCGAACTTAGTGGACTTGATACGGCTGTCATAAGAGATTGCAACGCTGGGATTTTCAAAAGAAGCCTTGACATAATTTGCCAGACCCTGTGTTGCACGTCGAACAGTGTAAACGTTCATACGGTTTGTACCAGCACCGAGAACACCTCTCAGGCCGCCTGTACCAAATTCCAAATCACGATAGAACCGGTCACGGATTTCATCTTCTTTACCTTCAATTTCGAGTAATTCGGGGAGTAAATCCGAATCATCAACTGCTTTCTGACACCAAGTGGTGTAGAGTTCCTTTACAGACATACAGAAACCTCCTAAAAATCTTCTCCGGATATTCCGGATATACTATTTCTATTATAGCATAAAAAGTCAGATTTGAAAAGGGGGTACAGAATATTTTTTTCAAATTTTTACAATATTTACACAAATTTTTCAAGAAAATGCAGATTTTAAGCCGAAAACAGTATTTCACGGCAAAATGCATGAAAATGCTGTATAATTTTTATTCAGAATGTTAGCACGAAAGAACTCCTATTCTGTCAATATTATAGTATGATGTATTTATGAGATGTCAAAATTAACAAAAATCGATTTGGATTATTAAAAATCTTCTGCTTGACAAAACAGGAAAAACATGCTATAATAATAAAGCTGTCGGACGAAAAGACAACAGCAAAAAATA
>CADBOP010000076.1 GCA_902796255.1 uncultured Ruminococcus sp. | reverse complement strand
CTGCAAGGGTTCTGTGACCGGATGCGGTGAATAATGCCGGAGAGAAAGTTTCATTTCCAGTTTGTCTGTCAGGACATAATCAGGAAACTGCCCTAAAATAACAGAATCTGAACAGAAACCACGCCATTCTTTTTTGGAAATCAGTTTCTTGCTGTCCATGAAAGCATCTAAGATACCAACTAAGGCTGTACCCTGTCCGGTGAAGTCCTGAATATCCAGAATCTGAAAACCGGAAATATATTTAGAACGCAATGCGGATTCTAATTCTTCTTTATAGCACTGTACAGCAAGCTGTCCGGAACAGGTAAAGAAATCTTTCGCTAAATCAGCCATACCAGCCTGTTCAAGACGCTCACGGAAAATTTCAAAATTGCGTGCCTGCAAAACACCTGTGTATTTTTGAATTTCTTCAAAATTCGGGTAAGTGCAGTATTGCCCTATCTCGTGAGTAATGACAGGCTTATCCGGAATCAGACCGTCTACAGACTGGCTGACCTGTACTTTTTTAATGCCTGTCCCGTACTGGATTTCAATTTCTTTTGGCTTTTCTGTAGTATCTGACTGGATTTCAGAAACTTCCGGTATTATCTGATTATCATAGCAATGCAGAGAAGAAGGCCGTTCTGCTTGTATATGGCCGTAAGGCATATCACATGAACCGTAAGACCCACGAATTAATCTGTCATGACTTAACCGGACACCGACAAAGAAATCTTCTTCCGGCTGGATGTTCGGAAAATGCTGAAAATTATTGCTGCCCTGTGTAAATAAAATTCTTTTTTCAAATTTTTTGTATTCAGCGATAATGCCAGCAATTCTGCGAGGATTTCCCCAAAGTTCATTGCCAAGCGAGAACATGCAGAATGACGGATGATTCCCGAAAGTTTCTAAAATTCTTTTTCCCTCTGAAATTAAATAGTCCTGTTCTTCCTGATTGAACCCCTCTTCGTCAGGTGCTTGCAGAGTACCCCAGAAAGGAAGTTCCGGTTCAAAATAGATGCCTAACAGGTCAGCAGCTCTGAAAGCGGCCTCCGGCGGACAACAGGTATGGAATCTGTAGTGATTTATTCCGTAAGATTTCGAGATTTGGAGAACTTTCAGCCATTCTTCAAGTGTAGTTGGTGCAGCTCCGGTAAGAGGGAAAATCATACCGTCATGTTTGCCCCTTAAAAAGACGGGTCTGCCGTGGCTTTTCAGTTCAAGTCCGTCAGTTTTGAAATCCGTCAGGCCGAAACAGACTTCTGTTTTGTCATCAAGGCTGCAAGCCGAATCCGGTGAGAAATATAATCTGCACAGTACAGGATGATATTCATCCCAGACAGGTGCATTGTCACTTAATGGAAATACTGCCTGACAACGGCCGTTTTCTTTTGGAGAGACTTCGAGCATCTGCGGAATGATATCCATGATTTTTCCGTTGATATCAAACCATTCCCCCTGTACCTGCACACGGCTGAAAGTGTCATCTGTGAATAAATCAAAAATAACCTGACGTTTCTGCAAATCCGGAACAGCCTTGATTCTGGAGATATGATTTTTTCTCCATAACCGGATGGATATTTCTCCGGTGATGCCGTTCCAGTTGGTCTGGGTATCCGGAGAGGTCATATGACCGCCCTTTATGGGATAATCTGTATTATTTACACAGATTGTGATTTTTAATTTTTTTCCGATATTACTGGAAATGTCATAACAATGCGGTGTACAGAGGCTGTTTTCTGTACCGAGATATTCGCCGTTAATCCAGACTTTTGTAATTCTGGTACGTTCGAGAAATAATTCGCCTCTGGCAATCTGGTCAGTTGCCCAGCCTTCCGGCAGCGTGATTTCTTTCTGAAACCACGCATTTCCGGAATAGGGATATACTTCTGTCAGGCAGCCTGTTTCCCGTTTGGTATTATAATTGCCTTTCTGGTTTGTCGCTGTTGTGCCGGGAAGCTCAACTGTATCAGAGAAAATATCGGGCGGACTGGAATATTTTTTGTCTTCGTCAGCGAAAAACTGCCATGTGCCTTGCAGATTTATGCTTGTTATCATGAAGCAGCAATCCTTTCTGATTATTTTCTGTCATTCATACATCTGTTGAGTGCACTGAACAGAGCAGCAACGGAGGCTTCGGAAATATCTTTCTTGATACCGACACCCCAGTAGATTTTGTCATTTGCTTTGATAGAAACATAAGCAGCGGCTTCAGATTCAGAAGTTGCTGTGAGAGCATGTTCATTATAGGTCTGTACGTTGAATTTTACACCTGTAAAAGCTTTCAGGGCATTGCTGACAGCATCCAGACGGCCGCTTGCTCCGTCAGATTTGATAGTATAGGCTTCGCCGTCCTGTGTCAGTGTCAGAGAGGCCTGAATAAATGTCTGGTCATTGTTTTTCTGAACATAGTGAATTTCCTGATATTCCAGAGGCTTTCTGATATTTACATATGTGTTCATAAAGATTTCGTGTACTTCATCCGGCAGCAGTTCTTTATGGGCATGGTCGGAAACACCTTTTACCAGATAGCCGAATTCTTCACGCATGGTCTTGGGTAAATCAAGGCCGAACTGGGTTTCCATCAGATAGCCGATACCGCCCTTGCCGGACTGGCTGTTGATTCTGATAACATCTGCTTCATACACTCTGCCGACATCTGTCGGGTCAATAGGAAGATATGGTACAGTCCAGTGCTGGATATCATGTTCTTCACGGTATTTCATGCCTTTGGCAATAGCATCCTGATGAGAACCGCTGAATGCAGCAAAGACGAGTTTTCCGCTGTAAGGCTGACGGTCATAGACCTGCATTCTGGTAACTCTTTCATAGAGTTCTGTGAGTTCCGGCATATTGGAGAAATCCAGTTCAGGGTCAACACCCTGAGAGAACATATTCATGCCGAGGGTAACAATATCGACATTACCAGTTCTTTCACCGTTACCGAACAGTGTACCTTCTACACGGTCGCCGCCTGCCAGCAGGCCCAATTCTGTATCAGCCACAGCACAGCCACGGTCATTATGCGGATGCAGAGAAATAATCAGGTTTTCTCTGTTTTTGAGATGGTCATTCATATATTCTACCTGATTGGCATAGATATGCGGCATGGAATGTGATACAGTAACAGGGAGATTGATAATCACTTTATCATTTGCAGTCGGCTGCCAGATATCAATAACAGCGTTACAGATTTCAGCAGCAAATTCCGGCTCTGTGCCGGTAAAGCTTTCCGGAGAGTATTCAAACTGGAAGTTGCCGGGGGTTTTTTCTCTGTATTCTTTGCAGAGTTTTGCACCGAATACAGCAATATCAATAATTTCCTGCTTTTCTTTTTTGAATACCTGTTCACGCTGAGCCACAGAAGTGGAGTTATACAAATGTACAATTGCATGTTTGCAGCCCCGCAGAGCCTCATACGTTTTTGCAATAATATGCTCACGGGACTGTGTCAGCACCTGAATAGTGACATCGTCCGGAATTAAATCCTGTTCAATCAAAGTACGGCAGAATTCGTATTCTGTTTCAGAAGCAGCAGGGAAACCGACTTCGATTTCTTTAAAGCCGATTTTGACCAGTAATTTAAAAAATTCAAGTTTTTCCTGAAGGCTCATCGGGATAATTAAAGCCTGATTGCCGTCACGCAGGTCGACACTGCACCAAGCCGGTGCTTTGTCGATATATTCTTTTTTAGTCCATCTCATAGGAGCATCTTTGACAGGGAAGTACTGCCTTGTGTATTTCTGATAATTTTTCATGATTTAAAATCCGCCTTTCTTGAAAATAAAATAAAAAAACTCTTTCATGTCCATTCCTGTGACATAAAAGAGACGAAGAGTAAACTCCGTGGTACCACTCTTAATTGACATGATAAGAAAATCATATCCACTTTCTGTATCTGAAAATACATATCTCTGTAACGGGAGAACCCGTATAGGCTTACTGAAAAAGATTCAGCCCATCTGCTCAGGGAGGAGTGATATTTCAGTTCTGTTGCTGTCTTGCACCGGACGACAGCTCTCTGCAAACAGAAAAATCTGAAACTTTTTTCCCATCACTGCATTTATGAGTATATATTATATTATACTACAAGTTTTTGCTTTTGTCAAGAGGTTTTTAAAATTTTAAGATAATTTTTATTGTATACAAATTAAGAAAAGTATCTTGACATATTCATAATTATGTGATAAAATAATAAAAAGTAAGTGATATTTTTAGAATAAAACAGTGCGGGGGTATGCATTTTGAATACAAATTCAGAAAAAGAAGCAGAAAAATATCGCATCTGTAGCGAAGCATATTTTCGCTTTTTTCATGTAATTAATAAATATTATAAAACTACAGATTCACTCAGCAAAGTCATTTCCAAAGAAATTGCACCACTGGCAAATGAAATGCATATGGGCTATCTTGCTGTCCATCTGGATGCACCGTCAAATTCTCTCGCACCACATGGAAAACATATTAATGCTGAAATTTATAAATCAGATTATGAAACTGAAAAAATATGGCATGTAGAATTTATTACCCCTGAAGAAGGTATCTGTATTTTAAGTACTGCACCGGAAAGAAATTATATCTGGAGTGAATGTGATAAACAGGAAATCCACTTTTTTCTGGAATGTATGTTTATTCGCTTCGGCCGTATCAGAATGGGGCAACTTTTGTCACGGGTCAGCACCTGTGACTTCCTGACCAGTGCATTGAACGGCAGAGGTATGACCGCTTATGGGGTAGAACTGAAACAAAAACAGAAACTTGCAGAGTATGACGGCTTGTTTCTGAATCTTAAAAATTTCAAGTATATTAATCAGAGTGTCGGCCAGCAGAAAGGTGACGAGATTTTAATTAAATACTGCCGGACATTACAAGGCTTTTTGCTCCCCGGAGAAAAAATTTCACGTCCGGGAGGAGATAATTTCTTTGCCCTCGTCCGCAAGGAACGCACCCAGATGTTCCTCCGGTTTTTACAGGAAATCCCGATTACCATCGCTTACGAAAACAGTCACAGAACATACCGGATTTCCGCCAATGTCGGCATTTACAGAATTACAGAAAAAGATATTATCAGCGATGCTATGGATTTTGCCACTGTTGCACTGAATGAAGTCAAACACTCCGGAAAAGGTGTCGACCAGCTCTGGTATGCTCCCTATATGATGGATAAAATCATGCATGACAAGCAGATTTCTCAGTTATTTCCCAAATCTCTTGCAGATGGCGAATTTTTAGTATACTATCAGCCGAAAGTCATGCTGGAAACACAGAAACTTTGCGGCTGTGAAGCCCTTGTCCGCTGGTATCATCAAGGAAAACTCGTCCCGCCGATGGATTTTATTCCTGTCCTCGAACGGGAAGGTACTGTCTGTAATCTGGATTTTTATGTTTTTGAGAAAGTTTGTTCTGACCTTCGCCGCTGGCTTGATATGGGTATCGAACCCGTCAGAATTTCAGCCAATTTCTCTCAGCAGCATCTGAGAAATCCTTATCTTTCTGAAGAAATTCTCGCCGTTATGCAGAAATATGACATCGAAAGCCGCTATATTGAAATAGAACTGACAGAAATGTCCGGTGCGAAAGACCGTGTCGCTATGCTTGCATTTTTACAGAAAATGCGTGATTATGGCATCTGTACTTCTATTGATGACTTCGGGACTGGCTTTTCTTCCCTGAATATGCTCCGTGAATTTCATATGGATGTCATTAAATTAGATAAATCTTTTGTCGATAAAATCGCTCTGGAAACGGCAGATGCAGCCAGCGACAGAATCGTAATTCAGAATATTGTCCATCTGGTGCGGGATTTGCAGCTTGAAATCATCTCCGAAGGTGTAGAAACGAAAGAACAGGCCGATTTTTTAAAAAATATCCACTGCGATATGGCACAGGGATTCTTATTCGATAAGCCTCTGCCCCACGATGAATTTGAAAAACGTCTGCTGGGAAGCAGAATTTATCATGTATCATGAAGGAGAAATATTTATGAACATCAGAAAAAAATTACTTGTAAAAATTTCTGCTGTTCTGCTGGGGGCAGTGTTTGCAGTGCAGACACTGCCTGTTTTTGCAGAATCATCAGAAATCGCACACGATGCCGCACGAGATGTACAGGCCGAAGGGGTCGGCAATCCATTTAATTATGGCGAGCGTTTCACGCCGGCAGATGCTTCCACTCAGGAAATCAGGGCGATGAATCATGCTATGAGTGTACAGGAAGTCAAATATGCATTGTATAAGGAAATTGACGAACACTGGGATTTGATTTCTGTCCGTCTCGGACAGGAGAACAGGGAAATGGTCTATGCTTTGTTCTTGGGAATCGGTACAAGAGAATCTACGCTCGGCGGAAACGGTGACGGTGCAGATATTGAAACTGCACAGTCTGAGGGCTTTGGTGTCAGCTCGGCTCATGCCTACGGAACACTCCAGACGGCCGTTACAGCATTTGCTGATGCCGACCCGAAATTTATGAAAGAAGAAGACGTGCCCGAAATGTATCAGTATTCCCTGACAGAATCCAATTTCTATGATGCTATTATTTCTGACCATATGGGAATCCGGAAAATTATGCATTTCGTACATGTCGGCATGACAGAAGACGGCCTGACAGGCTATCAGGTTGTCAGAGGGGCACTGAAAGGCTTCAATACTGGATGGTCAAATTATACCGGAGATGATGACGGCTATTATAAAAATTATCCGGATGAAATTATTGCTCTTGCAAGATGGTATTACGAAGAAGGGCATTTATATGATAATGTCTTTACATGGACAAATGATGAGCGTGTAAATCCTTACCGGCAGGGAAATGTCTGGGAATGGTGGGGCGATGGTCAGCCCAGTCTGGAAGAAATCAGTATTGCTGAACCTGCCACGGAATCAGAAACAAACCCCATTGAAATTCTGCTCGGTGATGTCAATCTTGATGGTACACTTTCCCTGACAGATGTGATTCTGTTCCAGAAATATCTGTTAGCATGTGAAACTTTCTCACAGGAACAGTATGCAGTTTCTGATATGAATCAGGACGGTATTACGAATATTTTCGATTTCGTCAGCCTGAAAAAAGAACTGCTGAAATAAAAAATTGCATTTTTATCAGAAATATGCTATAATATATAATATCTGTTATTATATTATTACGAAAGGAAACCCATTCTATGGAAAGAAACAAAATCGAAGAAAAATATAAATGGAATTTGTCTTCTGTCTATCCGAGTGCGGAAGACTGGAAACAGGCCTTTAAAAATACAGAAAATCAGCTTGCTGTTTTTCCGGAACTGGAAAAACACATGCTGGATTCTGCCGAAAATTTATATCAGACCGTCCGGCAGATTACTGAAACTGGTGAACAGGTCAACAGGGTATATACCTATGCACATCTGAAATATTCCGAAGATACTACCAATCCGGAATCAAAAAAATTTATGGGGCAGGCTCAGAATTTATTAACAGCTTTCTCCGAAGCCATCGCCTTTTTTGATACTGACCTGCTTCTGCTCAGTCCCGAACAGCTGGATGCATTTCTGAATGCCCATGATGGCCTGAAAGAATATGAAATTGCATTAAGAAATGCTTTCCGCTGGAAACCGCATACCCTCTCCAAACCAGAAGAAAAACTGCTTGCTGCGTTTCATAAAGAACGGGAAACCGCTTCAGATACGTATGAAACACTGACTTCAGCAGATTTAAAATTCGGGACTATCCTCAATGAAGACGGCGAATCTGTAGAATTGACAGATACAAATTATACTGTTTTTCTCCGGTCAGATAACAGACTTGTCAGAAAACAAGCATTCAAAAAGCTGTATTCTGCCTATGAACAGCACAAAAATACGTTTGCGGCACTCTATGCCGGCCAGCTCGAAGCAGAAAAAGTAATTGCCAAAGTCCGGAATTTTGATTCCGCTTTGCAGATGTCCCTGTTCAGCGATTATGTGACACCGGCAATTTATCAGCATATTATCGACAGCATTTCCGGCCACCTTGATGTACTGTTCAGATATTACAGATTAAAGAAAAAAGTACTCGGCCTGAAAGAAATGCATATGTATGATATTTATCTTGCCATGCTGCCGGATTCCCAGAAAGAATACACATATGAACAGGCTGTCGAAGAAGTGCTTTCTGCGGTGAAAATTTTCGGTGAAGAATATTCCGAAATTCTGAAACAGGGCTATGCAGACGGTTGGGTAGATGTCTACCCGAATACAGGTAAAGTCGGTGGTGCGTTCTCCGGCGGATGTGCAACGACAAACCCCTATATTCTTCTGAATTTCCAGAATACAGAAGATGATGTTTCCACACTTGCCCACGAGTCCGGACATTCGATGCACAGCTATTTCACAAGAAAATACAATCCCCTCCAGTATGCGGATTATACTATCTTTGTAGCAGAAGTCCCCTCGACTGTCAATGAACTGGTGCTGGCTTATTACAGACTGGAACACGCTGAAAACCGTGAAGAAAAACTTTCTATCTTAAATCATCTTCTGGAATTATACAAAGCAACTATCTACAGACAGATTATGTTCGCAGAATTTGAAAAACTTACACATGAACTTTCTGAAAAAGGGGAAATCCTCACAGCAGAACTGCTCTGTAAAAATTATTATAAATTAAATCAGAAATATTTCGGCGATGAAGTGGTTCTGGATGAAGAAATCTGTATGGAATGGATGAGAGTACCGCATTTTTATTATAATTTCTATGTCTATAAATATGCTGTGGGTCTGACCGCTGCAAGCCATATTGTAAAGAGAACCCGGAATCATGAGCCGAATGCTCTGGAAGATTACTTTGCATTTTTACGGCTTGGAACAAAGAAGAATCCTATCGAATCCCTGAAAGTTGCCGGTGTCGATATGACAAAAACAGATGCCTTTGACAGTGCAGTGGAAATTTTCGGCCAGCTTTTAGATGAGTTTGAAAAACTCTGGAATGAAAAATAACAGCAAAAAAATCACAGCAGAACCATTCTGCTGTGATTTCTATTTATCCGGATAATGATATTGATAATCATTAAGTCTGTTTTCAAAATCAGTCACTGGCAAAGGCTTGTCAAATAAAAATCCCTGTGCTAAATTGCAGCAGTTTGACATCAGCAAATCTACCTGTTCTTTTGTTTCTACTCCTTCAGCAATGCACTCCAGACCCAGTTCCTGTGCCATTGCAATCACATGACGGAACATTGCTATTTTGGTGTGCTTATCCGTATCTTCTGTATTCGGCAGAAAACTCTTGTCAATTTTCAGGACATTCCATGGAATTTCTTTGATTAAATTCAAAGAAGAATAACCAATGCCAAAGTCATCTACAGAAGTGGAAATACCCGCTTTCTGTAATCCGTTTACTACTCGCTTGATATCTTTGAATTCTACATCTGTAGTGGTTTCTGTAAGTTCAATTTCAATATATTCATGCGGTACATGATTCCTGTCGATAATTTCTAAAATATGTTCCAGTAAATCCATATCTGTCATATGTCTTCGGGAAAGATTGACAGAAATTTTGACAACATTCCGGCCTTCGTCCAGCCAGCGGCGGATATCTTTACAAACATGGTCCAGCATATAGAAATCCAGTGTACAGATTTCCATGCCCTGTTCCAGTACAGGAATAAAATCAGCGGGCGAAATCAGTTTTCCCTCATGTTTCCAGCGGCAAAGGGCTTCTGCACCGGCAAGGCTGAACCCGTCCAGAGAAATTTTCGGCTGATAGTATACCAGAAACTCTTCATTTTTGATAGCTTCCGGAAACATATTTTCAATAGCCACATTCTTTTTCTTGTATTCCAGCATTTTATTATTAAAAAACACAATATCCTGACTGCTCTGGTATCTTGCAGCATAGCAGGCCAGACTGCATTTATCCAGAATATCAGACGGAAGCCGGATAATGTCATTTTTCTGGATTTTATATACCCCCGCTGTTGCTGTGACCAGTACTCTGTCACCGGAGGCATTATAGGCAACGCCCATTCCTTCAATTGCCTGTAAAATGCGGGGCAGATGTTCCTGTTTCAGAATGACAGTAAAATTATCGCCTCCCATACGGCAAAGAAACTCATGCTGTTCTGTCAGCATATCTTTTATTGCATGAACATAATTTTTCATGACAACAGTGCCTTTCTGTCGGCCTATCTGCTGATTAATCACTGAGAAATGCTTACAGTTGAAAAATACAGCGGCATAATTTGCCATATCCACGTTAGCTTTCAGTAGTTTTCCGATATACATCTGGAAATATTTCACATTGGGGACATCTAAATCATTATCATGATACATTAACGTATCTGTCATTTGTATGAGCTGTACTTTCGCATTGAAAACAAACAGAGTGTGCAGGAACAATGCTGTTTTTTCTCTGATTTCGTCTGTAAAAGCGTTTTCTTTTTCCGGAAAAGCCTCATATAAAATATCCGGTCCGTTTGGAAAAGTCAACACTTTTTTTACACTGTCAGAGAAACTGACATGTTCTGCTTCATAGAAGACTACCATTTTTTGTGTATCCGGCAAATCTGTTTCTTCCAGATACTGCATTGTGATTTTTCCGATATGCAGGACATGACATAAATCTTTCACAGCATTTCCGACATGTGCAGTATTTTTATTTTCAATCTGTTCCATAGAAGATAAAAAATTTTCTAAAGCATGAATATATTCAGTTTGATTCATCATTTTATTTTCCCCCTGCATTTAGTATATTCAGGTAATTTCCTGTACAATGAGGAAATAGCCTGAAACATTGTTGAAGGCATCACAGATTTCCTGTTCTCTGGCGATGAGTTGTTTTGTGTCTGCATTGCATTGAATATAATATTTCTGAATTTCAGAGCGTGTTTCCTGCTTGCTGGTCTCGTCATTGACAGAGGTCATATTTTCTTTTTTCCAGTTCTGGTAATCAAAATTTTCTGCATCCTGTGCTTTGTAGCCGAAAAGTTTCTCAAATGCACGGTTCATTCTGACCACTTTCCAGTCAGCAGAAAGAATCAGCAGCGGAAACGGCAGATTTTCCACTAAAGCAGACAGGTCTGTTCCTGTGTCGCTGGAATTTGTGACATCACGGCTGATGCCTACTGTACCAAACAGATTTCCGTACATGTCATACACAGGAGATTGATAAGTAATAAATTGCTTCCTGCCGTCACAGGTCTTGACAGCAGTTTCTTCGCCAGCTTTTTCTGGACGAGGAATATCCCAGATATCAGAATATTTCTTTCCATAAATTTCTGTTTTAGGCTTGTGTACAGTTTCTGCAAACGTATCATTAACAAGCGTATGCACACCATCAATACGTTGATACCAGAACATGTCCGGCAGACTGTTGATAGTTGTCAGCAATGCATTTTGATAAAACCATGCATAAAATTCATTTTTGAGATTTTTGATTAAAATCATGAATCGTTTTTTTATAATTTCCGTCTTTTCTCCGGCAGGCCATAATGCTTCCAGTTTATTCAGCAATTTTCCCACATCTTCTGCATGACCGCAGTAAACGATTCTTAGATTTTTTTTCCGGAGAGCCAGTGCAGAACGCAGCAGGGAAATCTTATCAGTAATAAAAACAGCTGTCACATTTTCAGGAATATTATTTTTATAATCAGAAAACAAAAAGATTTCTGCCTGTACCGCTTCTGGCAGCGGAGCTTCTTTGACAACTTTTTCGACAGCTTTATCATAAAGTCCAAGATAAATTTTTAATTGAAAATCAAGCATATTCTGTCCTCACTTCTTAAAATAGAATATATCTATTTTTATATAATTATAATCATTATAACATGCTACTCATGTACGATTCTACTGATTTTTTTTAAAAAAATATGAATGCATAAATAAAAGCAAATGGCTATTTTAATTCTGCATTAAAATAAAAACACGGATATTGCTTTGTTTTAAAGCAATATCCGCACAGAATACGCACAAAATGTTTTATTAATAAATACGGCAGATTTTTTCATTATATCATAGAAGTTTGCTCTTCCATTGATGGGAAGTTTTTCCCTGATACGTATTCTTTTCACTTTCAGGCAGAACCTGCGTATTTCCGGCTTTAGTGCGGCAGGTAACAGCTTTTTTATTCAGAAGTGAGAGCACTTGTGCATCTGAAAGCTTGTTTCCATAGAGATAATAAAAATTCATATCACATTTTCCAGTGCAGTAAAAGCCGTATTTTCCTTTTTTAACTTCTTTTCGGCAGTTCGGACAGAGAATCTTTTTTTCCGGTTCTGCTCTGGGTTTTTCCTTCTTTGCCGGAGCAGGAGAACTTTTCAGATATTTCTGATATTTTGCTGTATAATCCACAGAATTTTCCTGATGCTGTTCTAAAAAGAAATCGGCATATTTTTTCATTTCTTTATCAGAAAAATCAGAAAGCCGGCAGGTATCATGCAGACTCCGGATAAAATTCACAAGCTTGTCTAATTTTATTACCTGTTTCTTAATTGTTTCCGGAGCTTGTTCTGTATTCAGAATCTGATTTTTATCTGTAAAAACCACAACCGGCACACAGCGTTTTTTGAGTTCCGGAGAAATGTGCTGTATAAAATCAGCATGTCTCCGGTTCTGGTCTGTCGGGTCAGAAATGCTCTGTTTAGTACCGTCTTTTTTAGTGATAATAAACTGTCCGCTTTTATCAATCCGGATATTAGAACTATAATTTTTACATTCTATGATAAAAATCAGTTTTCTTGTGATAACTAAAAAATCAATCTGAACTGTCAGTTTTTCCTTTTTCAGATACACATCATGCAGAATATACATCGGCATATAACTGTTTTCCAGTGTGTATCTGACCTGTTTTTCCCCATATTCTCCGGTTTTGATATGCTGAATATCCTGTGTAACCTGTTCTTTGACAGAAGCAGGGATTTCTTTTTTCAGCAGTGCCTGTAACTTCGGAAGCTCCGGAGAGGACTGCTTTTCTTTATACAGCACAGGACTGTCAAACTGTGGTTTCTTTTTAAAAAATGTATCCAGAATACCCATGTTCTGTTATCTCCATTTCTTTTATAATACATCTGCCGGAACAAAACATTCCGGCAGAATATACTTATTTCTGATTATCTTTATAATATAACAGGCAGTGACAATAGCCTTCAAACTCAGGGTCAGCAATCTGCTCACG
>CADBOP010000075.1 GCA_902796255.1 uncultured Ruminococcus sp. | reverse complement strand
ACCGGCCGCCCAGTGTTTATCCAAAGCTCTCTGTGTGATTAAAAATTTTCCGTCCGGACGGCAGATAACACCTAAGACGGTCAGATGATAATCCCCGTCTTTCATGGTAAAATCATTTCGCTGCATGGTTCTTCCTGTAAGATTCCGGTTAATATCATAAATATCCCAGTATTCCATTTTGATTTTCCTCCTGATTAAAATAAAAATGCATCCAAATCATGTGTTCTGACGAAAGTTTGTCCTGTAATCTGGGCAGTATCGCCGGAGACAAAGCAAGGATTTTCGCCATCGGCAAGCTTCAGCATTTCGCCGTTATATTCATAGGCAGTATTTAAATTATTATAAATATATACCATATTACCAAGAATCAGAACCTGATATGCTTTCCCGTCAGCATTATATAAACCGTCAAGTGTATCGAACACATGTGTGCCGGTTTGTGTCAGCGTAACGGGTTCGCCGTCCAAAGTCAGCGTGACAGAAGTTTCACTCATCTCGATGGGAATATCTTCAGGGAATGTGCCCATATAGAGCATTGTAACGTAAAGGCCGTTTTCCTGAAACCAGTAGACATGTTTCGTTTCCGGATTCTGCCAGATACCAATCAGCTCTTCCGGCGAGGACGGTACAGCAGGAACAGTCATTTCTTCTGTTGCCGGAGTTTCTGTGACAGTCTGTATATTCTGTTCTGTAGCAGGCAAGTCAGACTGTATTTCTGTTATTACAGGACTTGCCGTCTGCAATTCTGTGGCTGCTTCTGGTATTTCTGTTGTTTTTTCTGCACAGGCAGTCAGAAGCAGACAGACTCCTGCAACAGCAAATAAAATTTGATATTTCATAAACAATAAAACCCTCCTGTTATGCAGTTACTATTATAGCATATCCGAAATGATTTGTCAATCTGAAAAAATATTAAAATTTTTATTGCCGTTTTTCCGGATTTGTGTTATAATAAAATTATATTAACCAGTCAGGAGTGAAATGCATGAAAATTCAATATGAAGAAAATCCCGATTTCCTGAACGAATATATTACCCATCTGTCTGTTGTCAAAGGTCTTGCAGACAGTACGGTCATGGGCTACTATCAGGATATCCGGCAGTTTTTAAGATTCTATCTGTTAGATAAAGCAGGAAACGCACAAATTACGGCCGACATGCTGTTAGAAGCAGACATCCGGAACATGACCATACAGGATATTAAAAATATTAATTTAAAAGATATTTATAAATATTATAATTTCTTATCCAACGTCTGTGCCAATAAAGGCAAAATCCGCTGCCGGAAAGGCTCTTCTCTGAGAAGCTTTTTTCATTATCTTACAACACAGGCCAGAGTCTTAGACCATAACCCGACAGAAAACTTAGAAATTTCCAGCCCAAGAAATCCGCTCCCAAAATATTTAAATCTCAATGAAAGCATGGATTTGCTTGAAACAAAGGCAGATTCTGAAAGCCCGTCAGAAATACGTGATTATTGCATTCTGACATTATTTCTCAACTGTGGTCTGCGACTTGGCGAACTGGTCGCATTAAATATGTCTTCTCTGGACATGACAGAAGAAAAAATGCGAATCATGGGCAAAGGCAGTAAAGAACGGATTATTTATTTAAACCCTGCCTGCATGACAGCTCTCGAAGAATATCTCACTGTCAGAAAACAGATAGAAACACCAGATACTGCTTTATTTTTAAGCAATCAGAAAAAGCGTATCAGCCGGCGGAGAGTACAGCAGATTGTAGAAGATTCCCTGAAAGAAGCAGGCCTCTCCGGACGAGGCCTTTCTACACATAAGCTCCGGCATACGGCAGCCACTCTGATGTACCAGCAGGGCGGAACAGATATTCTGACATTAAAAGCCATTCTGGGTCATGAAAGCATTGCTACTACACAAATTTATACCCATCTCGGCGAGACAGCTGAACGGGAAGCCATGAATCATTCTCCGCTGGCCGGAACAAAAAGAAAATCCAAATCATAACAGCCAGTAATATTTCTATTCTTCTTCCGGAGAAATCACCACATCTCTGTGTGGTACAGGGGTCGAAAATACAATCTGTGTCGAGGTATTCCCGAAATGCTGTAACTGTCCGATAAACTGGTCAAGTTCCTGTGTACTGTGAAAAGCGACTTTTATCAGCATAGAATAATTCCCCGTCACACAGTTGCATTCCAGTACATTCGGACATTCTGCAATAAACGGATAAAACTCCGGCTTCTGTTTCGCACTCAGCTCCAGACTGATAAAAGCTGTAATATGATACCCTAATTTCTGCTGGTCAATTTCGGCATGATATCCCTGTATCAGTTTCTGGGCTTCGAGTTTTTCAATTCTGGCTGATACTGCCGGTGCAGATAAAAACACCTGTGTTGCAATTGCTTTCAGGGGCATTCTTGCATTCTGCTGCAAAATAGAAATCAATTTTTTATCAATAGCATCCATAAAAAAATCCTCCTCTAAAAATCTCATATAAAAAACCAAAAGAGCATACTTCTCCTGTAAAAGAGAAATACGCTCCTTTGCGTTTTTTATTATGTTTATATTTTATCACAAAATTATGAACAAATCATGAACATACTTTAAAAAATAATTATTTTTTTAAATTTTTATCTGTTTTTTTCTGTGTCAGTTGTTCAAACTTTCTCCGGCGACCCTGTACATCCTGCAAAGCCTGACTGAAATAGGCCTCGACTTCCTGAAATCTTCCTTTTACATAATCATCTGTTGCCGCACGGATTGCATCTGATTCCTGCTTCGCTTTTGTCACAGCTTCCAGAGCACGTTTCTTGGCTTCTTTTACGATAGCTTCTTCTTCTACGATTTTCTTTGCCTGTTCTTCGGCCTGATGGATAATCTTTTCTGCCTTTGCTTCTGCTTCCTTGATAATTCTGTCACGGTCAGCTTCTACTATCTGGGCATGTTTGACTTCCTGCGGAACATTCAGTCTTGCATCATTAATCAGTTCTCTGAGGCGTTCACCGTCAATGACAGATTTATGTGTTGCAAATGGTACAGAACTGGCTTTATCCAGCAGTTCGTCCATATCATCTAAAATTTCTTCAATACTCATGAATTAATCTCTCCTTGTTTGCTAAGTCTTTTTTGAATAGATTCCTGAATGCAGGCCGGTACAAACGGGCTGATATCTCCGCCGAAATAGGCAATCTGCTTGACAACACTGGAGCTTAAATACATATTTTCCTGACTGGTTGTCAGAAAGACAGTTTCCGCACCGGCATAAAGCACTTTATTTGTCAAAGCCATCTGAAACTCATACTCAAAATCGCTGACAGCCCGCAGGCCTTTCACAATAGCCACAGCCTGTACACGCTTGACATAATCCACAAGCAAGCCGTCCAGAATATCAATCACGACATTATCCAGATGGGCTGTAGCTGCTGCTATCATCATCATACGTTCTGTAGTCGAGAAGCTTGCCTGATTTTTCGCTGCATTGGTAGAAATCAATACAATGACTTTATCAAATAAAGTAGAAGCTCTTGTGATAATATCCAGATGTCCCAGTGTGACGGGGTCGAAACTTCCCGGACAAACTGCAATTCTTCTCATAATTCTGACTCCTCTGCATGATTTATTTTTTCAGAAAATACTGATACTACTATTTTACCATAAAAATAATTTTTTTGCAATATCAAATCAGAAATTTCTTCCGGCAGAATGCAGTTTATTTCATGTTCGGCGATGACTTTGCCGTCTGGTTTTAAAATTCTGCTGATTTCCGGAAGAATTTTTTCAAGAATCTGATTTCTATAAGGCGGATCAAGAAAAATCAAATCAAAACTGTTATCCGGACACCCTCTGAGATACTGTTCAGCGGATTTCTGGTGCAGTTCTGCAAAATCAATAAAACCTGTCTTTTTCAGATTTTCTTTTACAATATTCAAAGACTGCGGAGACTGGTCAATAAATACAGCCTGTTTTGCTCCTCTGCTGAGGGCTTCAATCCCAAGCTGGCCGCTTCCGGCGAATAAATCCAGCACTCTTGCCTGTGGAATCTGGAACTGAATTGCTGAAAACATACCTTCTTTGACTCTGTCTGTTGTCGGGCGAACGTCAAGGCCTTCTAAAGTTTTCAGTCTGATGCCTCTGGCTTTTCCTGTGATAACTCTCATAATTCCAATACTCCTTTATTTTGATAATAAATTTTACAGGTCAGACAGCAAAGCACTGCTGTCCAGATAATATCAAATGCGACACCGCCGTATAATTCTGAAATATTCGCCATTGTATGCATGAGTACTGCGAGAAAAAAATATTTCTTCTTCTGCTGTCTGACAGAAATATGAACCATTACCGACAAGGCAACATGCATGATTATCGCATCACAGCTGTTTATCCATGCTTCTGCATTATCTGAAAATCTGATTTCCGCAATCCTCTGCATACGTTCGGGAGATTCTGAAAGCAGCCCTGCACTGGCTAAGAAAAATTCCCATGAATACTGTGAAAGTGCAAGCAGTTCCATACCGCCGTGACCTAAGCCATAGCAAAAAGCATCTGTTACTTTCTGATAATCTGATAAAAAATATTTCATAGTCAGATATCTTCCGGCTTCTTCACAGAATGCTCCAATCAGAATAGAAACTGCTATCCGGAAGGCCCATTCACCTTCTTCCGGAATACATAAATCAGATAATAATTTTCTGGGAATCACCAGAGTCATCAGTGTCAGAATTCCAGCTAAATACGGCATAATTCTTCCGCCGTATTTTTTATATAAACAAATCCATATTCCAAATGCTGCGAATGTTTCAAATACAGCCCTGAATAAAAATCCTGTAATTTGCAAAACACTCATGACTGCTTTTCCCCATGCAGATAGTAATATAAATTTTCGGCTGTTTTCTGTGGGATGCCTGCTTTCTGCAATTCCGGCACATCTGCATTCCAGAGCGTATCTCTGGTTTTAAAATACAGCATTAATTTCCGGACAGTTTTCTGTCCGATGCCCTGCACCTGCAACAAATCCGAAGCAAAACTTTGTTTTTTGTGCTTCTGATGCATATATGCTACCGAATACCGATGCACTTCATCCTGTATTCTGGTGATAAGCTGAAATGCTTCTCCGGAAATCTGAATTTCTCTTTCACCTGTAGTAATAGCTCTGGTTCTGTGCTTAGAATCTTTCACCATGCCAAACAGTGCAATTTCCGGACAAAGTTCTGCAATCACAGGTGCTGCTGCATTGACATGTCCTTTTCCGCCGTCCAGCAGAATCAAATCCGGTATTCTGGAAAAATAGCTGTCGGAATCATCATGCAGATGTGATAATCTTCGTCTGATAACCTCCTGCATACAGGCATAGTCATTCTGATTCTGATTCTCTTTCATACTGAAACGCTTGTACGCTTTTTTGAGTGGTCTGCCGTTTTCAAAGACAATCATACCTGCTACCATAGAATCTGATGCCAGATTAGAAATATCATATGCTTCTATATATTTCGGAATTTTAGACAACCCCAGCAACTTTCCCAGCGATTCGACAGCAAGCAGTTCTTTTCCTGTTCTGTTTTCCTGAATCGCAATAGCTTCGGCAGCATTCTGGCGAGCCATCTGAAGCAGTTCCAGACCGCTGCCCTTTTTCGGGATATACAACTTGATTTTATGTCCTGCTTTTTCAGAGAGCATTTGTTCTGTCAGTTCCATTTCAGAAATTTCCTGTGAAATCAGAATTTTATCTGGAATCTCTTCCCGTTCATGATAAAATCTGACCAGAAAAGCATCAAAGAAATTTTCCTCAGCCTGTTCCTCCAGTTCAAAATTGATTTTATCCTGCAATCTGCCGTTTCTGTAAATCAGCACAGAAATACAGATTTTATCCTGATTGTCTGCCAGAGCAATAATATCCGCATTCTGAAACTCGTTATCCAGAATTTTCTGAGAAGCAGCAGCTTTTTCAATTGCCTTGATTCTGTCCCGAATCTGAGCTGCTTTTTCAAATTCCAAATTTTCAGCAGCAGTCTGCATTTGTTCCTGTAATCTCTTTACAGAATCCTGACTGCCATTTTTAAGATACTGTACAGCCTGCCGGATTCTTTCCTGATAGTCCTCCTGAGAGAAATTTCCACGGCAGAGGCCGATGCATCTTTTGATATAATAATTCAGACAGGGTCTGCCTTTCCGGAAACTCTGTGGAAATTTTCTGGAACAGTCCGGCAGTCCGAACACAGTATTGACTTCTTCCACAGCTGATTTTGCTGTAAAACTGCTGGTATACGTCCCGATATAAATCCCGTCCGGTGTTTTATGTTTTTCGACTGTAATTCTCGGGTAGGCTTCATCGGAAATTTTAATATAGCAATAGCCTTTATCATCTTTTAATAAAATATTATAATGCGGCTGGTGCTGTTTGATTAAGCTGCATTCCAGCAGCAGAGCTTCATATTCTGAATCTGTGACGATAAAATCATAATCCCATACATGAGAAACCATTTTAGCGACTTTTGGCAGATGATTCGCATCTTTCCTGAAATAGCTGCTGACTCTTTTATGCAGATTCTTAGCCTTGCCGATATAAATAATTTTCTCCTGTTTATCCTTCATCAGGTACACCCCCGGCGAAGCGGTCAGTTTCGCCGTTTTTTCACGCAGATATGTCAATCTGTCATTCATGAAAAAATCCCCCGTTTCTGAAAACTGCCCCTTTGCATGGCATCGGGGCAGATATAATTTTTATTTATTATTCATCAAAGAAAGAACTTTTATATTTATATTCTTTCGCCTTGTCGCCGTGACAGTCAATCATGATTCTTTCCTGTGACAACAAAAATCTCATAATCGAGAAAAATACCACATAGGCAACTGCATTTGCAATCATAGATACATACACATGCATTCCGAACACCACTCCGAACATACCGGAAAGAATAATTACTTCCGTAATAATAATTGCGATTTCCAGAGAAGTATTTTTCGGTTCAAGCGACAAGTAAGTAAAACATATCACTGCCGAAAATATCGAATGCGACAGATTCAGAGCCATTGATGCAGAATTATAAAAATCAAGCTTATCTGCATTGAAATCCAAAATCATAATCACGACTTCTGTAATAATATAAACCAGCATAGCGATTTTCATGACATATCTGTGCCGGACTATTTTATGAAAATTCCACAGCGAGAAAATCATAAACAGAAAGCCGCCAGTTTCGACTGTATAGGCTGCAATTTCCAGAGCGACAATCTCCAAATCATTTTTCTTAATCGACCAGTAATACACCCATGCAAACAAGGCGAACAATAAAAACAAAATATTCGCATACTGTCCGCAGATAAAACAGCGTTTCAGTTTCGGATGCATCAAGCATCACCCCTGTTTCGCCTGTAATGCACGCTTGCCGATATCATGACGATAATGCATTTTTTCAAAGCAAATCTGCTCTGCACTCTGATAAGCCTGTTTCAGGGCATTTTCAAGTGTATCTGCTGTTGCTGTCACACCAAGCACACGGCCGCCAGCGGTCAGGAACATATTTTCCTTGAACTTTGTTCCTGCATGATAAACAAATGCACCCTGTACCTGTCCTTTTTCATCCAGACCGGAAATTTCTTTGCCGCTCTCATACTTAACCGGATAACCACCGCTTGCGAGTACTACACAAGCCGCATTTTCATTTTTCCAGCTGACAGGCAGTTTATCCAGTGTGCCATCCCAGACAGCCTGCATCACAGCAATCAAATCTGTATCCAGCAGCGGCAGAACAACCTGAGTTTCAGGGTCACCAAAACGGCAGTTATACTCAATAACTTTCGGGCCGTCAGGTGTCAGCATCAGCCCGAAATACAAACAACCTGTAAAGGGTCTGCCTTCCTCCTGCATCGCTGCAATTGTCGGCTTGAAAATTTTCTCCATGCATTCCGCAGCAATTTCATCTGTATAATACGGATTCGGAGCAACTGTCCCCATACCGCCCGTATTCAGACCTTCGTCATTATCCAAAGCTCTCTTATGGTCCATAGAAGAAATCATCGGAACAACCGTTTTTCCGTCTGTAAAAGACAGAACAGAAACTTCCGGACCTGTCAGAAATTCTTCAATGACGATATGTGAACTGCTTTCACCGAATTTTTTCTCATCAATCATAGACCTGACAGCTTCCACAGCTTCCTGTTCATTCTGAGCCAGAATGACACCTTTTCCCAGAGCCAGTCCATCGGCTTTGATAACAGTCGGATAAGTATTCTGTTTTCTGATATAAGCAATCGCTTCTTCACTGTTATCGAATACTTCATAAGCACCTGTCGGAATCTGATATTTTTTCATGAGATTTTTAGAAAAAATCTTACTGCCTTCGATGACCGCTGCATTGGCTTTCGGGCCGAATGTTTTAAATCCTGCTTCCTGCATTTTATCAGTCATTCCCATAACAAGCGGGTCATCCGGAGCGACAAAAACCCAATCCGGCTGAATTTCCTGTGCCAGTTTTACCATACCGTCTATATCTGTTGCTTTGATGTCGAAGCACTTTGCATATCTGGAAATACCACCGTTTCCAGGAGCACAGAACAGTTCCGGCTTTTCAGGGCTTTCCGCAAGTTTCATAATAATGGCATGTTCACGGCCGCCTCCGCCGACAACTAAAATCTTCATACTCAAGACTCCTTATGTTTTAAAATATATATTTCAATTGCTGCTGCACAGCAGACCAGCACCAGAGCCGCTATCTGCACCGGAAAAATTCCCAGAATATTCTGATATTGTGTTCTTATGCTGAATGCACCTGCTATTTCTGCACTATAAATCCTGACAGCCAGAAAGCTTTTGCCGGTATTCAGCAACCAGTTCAGCAAAATTCCCACAAAATACAGCACAGCTGAAATCACCAGACTGGATACCGCCTGATTTTCAGTCACTTCTGTTTTCAAAGCGTTTCTTAAACAAAACCATGCAAACGGAATCATTCCCCCTATGCCGACAGCTGCCATTACAGGAAGAAGCAACGGAATTTTTACATCTGCCAAACTGCTGAATGTATCAGGAACAGGCAGAACACAAGCAAGAAAAACCAAAATAATATTCAATACTATCCAGCCGCTTTCCAGCCAGAATGCAATCCACGCCAGCTTTTTTGTAGTCTCGGGTTTCTGTATCATAAATTCAAATCTCCTTAATAGCCATATTTTTCTTCCTGATATTCCCGATGCAGCTGACGTGCCCCGAGCCACAGACAAAGCTGTGCCAGCGTATTGACAATTTCTGCCATCCAGTGCATCACAGAAGCAGATTCATCAAATTTTGTAGCCATAAAGACCTGAATCATATCAAAAGCATATGCACCAATAAAAAATACAGCCATCAGTTTATTTTTTTTCTTGATACTGATAGAAGCCAGACCACCGTAAAAAGCAGTTGTGCCTAAGAAAGTCAGAATAATAAATGGCAGTTTTGAAGAAATCACCGGAACAACAGCATAATTTTTATAATCTGATATCTGATTATTTTTCTTGTCTTTCAGGGCAAATCCTACTGTACTCAGAGCCAGCAGGACAAAGCCGGTTGACTGTACCGGAAAGAAAGAATCTGACAAAATCGCATAATCACCGATTTTTAATACATACAAAAATTTCCATACGGTTTTCATCATACCAGCCAGAAATACCATAGTTCCCCCTGCTGAAAACATGCTGTACTGTATTGCTGTCATACGGGAATAAAAGGCTTTCATCAGCTCAATACAGCCGAATAAGAACAAAAATACAGGTACAGCATCCAGCAATGCCATAGGCATATTCCATTTGTCCATATTATTTAAAAATCAAATTAATGATGGAACAATCTGATTCCGGTAAATGCCATCGCAATATGATATTTATTGCAGACTTCAATTACATTATCATCACGGATAGAACCGCCCGGTTCTGCAATATAAGCTACACCACTTTTCTTAGCACGTTCAATATTGTCACCAAACGGGAAAAACGCATCCGAACCCAGACAAACATCTGTATTCTTTGCCAGCCATGCTTTCTTTTCTTCTGTTGTGAAAACAGCAGGCTTTGTCTTGAAAATCTTCTGCCATTCTCCTTCTCTGAGTACATCTTCGTATTCATCACCGATATAGACATCAATAGCATTGTCTCTGTCAGCACGGCGGATGTTATCAACAAAATCAAGGCCAAGCACCTGCGGAGACTGACGAAGCCACCAGTTATCTGCTTTCTGTCCGGCAAGGCGTGTGCAGTGGATTCTGGACTGCTGACCTGCACCGATACCGATAGCCTGTCCGTCCTTGACATAGCATACAGAATTGGACTGGGTATATTTCAGGGTAATCAGAGAAATCATTAAATCATCCAGCTTATCGGCAGGAATATTTTTATTTTCTGTTACGATATTAGCTAATAATTCTTTGTTGATGTCCAGTTCATTTCTTCCCTGCTCGAATGTAATCCCATATACCTGCTTATGCTCAACCGGAGCGGGTTTATAATTTACATCCATCTGGAGAATGCAGTAAGTGCCTTTTCTCTTGGATTTGAGAATTTCGAGAGCTTCTTCATCGTAAGCCGGAGCGATGACACCGTCAGAGACTTCACGCTGAATCATTTTTGCTGTGCAGACATCTACTTTATCAGACAAAGCGATAAAATCGCCGTAAGAAGACATTCTGTCCGCACCTCTTGCACGGGCATAGGCACTTGCCAAGGGAGTCAGCTCGCCTAAGTCATCTACCCAGTAAATTTTCTTGAGAGTATCACTGAGGGGTCTGCCGATAGCTGCACCAGCCGGAGATACATGCTTGAAAGAAGTTGCAGCACATACACCTGTTGCTTTTTTGAGTTCTGAAACCAGCTGCCAGCCATTGAGAGCATCTAATAAATTAATATAGCCGGGCTTGCCGTTGAGGACAGTAATCGGCAGTTCAGAACCGTCTTCCATGAAGACTTTAGAGGGCTTCTGATTCGGATTGCATCCGTATTTTAAGAGCATTTCATTTGCCATTGAGATTTCCTCCTTGATTAAAATATAATTGCAGGGTTTGTCCCTGTTCGGTTTTGAATGTCACAAGATTTCCGGAAATTCCGGCATCTGTTACAATATGACCTGTGATAAAAGCAAAATATTCCTGCCAGTTTTCTGAACCATAGGGAATTAAATTCACGGGATTCGGTTCATAATGTGAAGACTGAAACGCAATGCAGGGCTGCTGCCAGATTTGCTGATAAAAATCCGAATCCGGTTCTTGGTAGTGCCGGATATAATCAAGATACTGTTTTCGTGAAATTTCACGCAGTTCCGTAAAGTCTGTACTGCCGGTATGATTGATATAAATATATTGATTTTTATCTGTAATGCCGACACCATCCCCGACACCGCAGAATGTCTGAATATAATAGACATTCTGCCGTTCCGGAAACTGCATCATGCTTTTGTATACTTATTGACAATCTTAGTTTCTGCTTCACCGGTCTGAATATCAATATAGCGAACAAACAGAGATACTTTATTCTCTTCATTCAGGGCATTCCAGAGCTTGTCAGTGAAGTCCGCAATAGTATCATTGATTGCAATCTTCTTAGGTTCGCCCTCAAAGCTCGGAAGCGGATTGCCGTCACTCATATAAGTATGAATGAAATGGCCGATTCCGTTTTCCGGACTGTTATAAGAATACGTAAATCTTTCAATGCTGTCCGGATTGCCGTCAGCAGATTTAATAATCGACATTGCATAATTATATTTTCCCTCGCCGATATGCATAATACCGGAAATTCTGGGAGTATAATTCGGAGCATCATCTTCATATTCACGGGTTCTGAGAGCCTGTTCAAATGTCTGCTGTTTGTCCATCAGTTCATAGATAGTATCTGTCTGGTCGCCATTGGTAACAATTGTTTTATTTCCCAGCACTCTCACCGGAGAATAAATAATCAGATGCGGGTCAGAGAGCTTGGACGGGTCAGCCGCTTCAGTCTTGATGCCGTCTTCTGTAGCTGTGAATACTCTGTTTCTGGAGTTCACACTTCTGCCCATGATAAAATAAGCAGTCACGGCAGATTTTCCGTCAGCAGTCCGGCCGATGATGATACCTCTGCCCGGATAGGCATTATTTGCTAATTCTTCGTAAATATTCAGCGTTTTCATAATTTATTCATTCTCCTTTATTATAATCAATATAGGCATGATTATCAATAACTGTGAGTCTGTCTTCACAGAACAGGCTGACCGCCTGCGGAAGAATTTTCCATTCGGCCTGTTCCATGACACGTTTCTGCAATATTTCAGGGGTATCGCCATTTTGAATTTCAACGGCTTTTTGCAGGATAATTGCACCGCCGTCACAGATTTCATTCACAAAATGCACTGTTGCACCGGTCAGCTTGACACCCTTTTCCAGAGCCTTTTCATGAACATGCAGGCCATAGAACCCATCACCGCAGAAAGACGGAATCAAAGACGGATGTACATTGATAATCTTATTTTCATAAGCCTGAATCAGAGCTTTATCTAAAATAATCATAAATCCGGCGAGCACAATCAAATCAGCGTTTTCAGATTCCAGCAATTTCAGCAAATCCTGTGTATATGCCTGATTATTCTGATAATTTTTCCGGCTGAGAACCTGCGATTTGATTCCATGTTTTTCGGCTCTTTGCAGGGCATAGGCATCCGGATTCGAGGAAATCACACAGGTAATTTTCCCGTTTCTGATTTCACCCCGTTCCTGTGCATTGATAAGAGCCTGTAAATTTGTTCCTCCGCCGGAGACAAGTACAATAATATTTTTCAAAAAAATTTCTCCTTTATGCCAGTACGTCAGTGATTATTCCAGAATAACGCCTTCTTCGGATTCTACCAGTTCGCCCAGAATATAGGCATCTGCTCCGGTCTGTGCAAGAATCTTCAGAGCATTGTCAGCATCTTCCTGTGCTACACTCAGAATCATACCCACACCCATATTGAACGTATTAAACATATCACGCTCCGGAATATGGCCTGTTCTTGCGATTAACTCGAAAATCGGCAGAATCTGGACATCTGCTTTCTTAATATGTGCAGAAATTCCCTTCGGCAGAGAACGGGGAATATTTTCATAAAATCCGCCGCCTGTAATATGCGATACAGATTTCACTGT
>CADBOP010000074.1 GCA_902796255.1 uncultured Ruminococcus sp. | reverse complement strand
ACACAAATCCGTGGGGCGGCGGTATGATGAGTACTTCTACCGGCACGCTGACACTTAATGGCGGTCTTGGTGTTGTCAACTCTGCAAACGGCGACCATGACGGTTTTGACTCTAACGGAAACTTTACCATAACAGGCGGTTACTTCTGTGCAAACGGTCAGGAACCAATGGACTATGACGGAACATTCTCCAATAATGGCGGCAGCATTATCACTATGACAGGCGGCAACACCAATCTGACAACCAGATACAGCTTTACAGATAATTCCGGAAATGTGATTGTTTCCTTCCTGTCCGCAAGCGGTGGCGGCCTGAAGAGCGGCAGCAGTGCTTCTGCACAGTCCGGCGGCAACGTATCCGGTGGTACTACAGTACTGGAACAGGCTGGCGACAAGTCCGTGACAGTTGGCGGAACACTGTCCGGCGGTCAGGCTCTGGGTCAGGCTTCTGAAAGTGCAGGCCCTGGACAGGGTGGCTTTGGCGGCAGATAATTTTTGAAAAAATACTAATCAGCTTCTAAGTAATTCCTTAATTCCTTTTATTATAGACAAGAACCGCAGCGTGTATGACATGCTGCGGTTTTTGCATTTATGTCTAAAAAATCAGCCCTGAAATACAGGGCTGATTTCAAGTTTATTTTAAAAAGCCGTTGATAATCTGTTCTTCTGCTTCTGCTTCGGTCAGACCAAGCGTCATGAGCTTGATTAACTGTTCTCCGGCAATTTTGCCAATCGCTGCTTCATGCACCAGAGCCGCATCAATATGATTCGCTTCCAGAGACGGCACAGCAAGAATACGGCCGTTATCCATAATAATCGAGTCGCATTCTGTATGGCCGGAACATGCGGCATTTCCTATGATACAGGCATCTAATTTCTGATAGCTGTTATCTCTTGCGACAGAACGGGAAACCACATCTGCACTTGAGCCGTCACCATTGAGTTCTACTTTGTAGATGCTCAGAGCCTGCTGCTGTCCGTGAGTCATGAGCCGTTCCCGAACAATCAGTTTTGCATTCGCTTTAAGTGCAGCAAGCGTTTCTCTGTTGGTAGAATCCACACCCTTAATCTGCACCATTTCCATTTCCATACAGCTGTTTTCATCGAGATAAGCTTCTGTGACGGGATTCAGGATTCTTTTTCCTGTACCCTCACCAGAGCCGTAATGCTTTTCAACATAGCGGATTCTGGAATTTTTCCCGATAAAAAATCTGTGTATGCCATCATGTTCAGAATCCTGCGTACCGCAGTTATCAATCCCGCATCCGGCAACTATCAGGACATCACAGTCATCACCGACATAAAAATCATTGTAAACGGTTTCTTTCAGACCGCTTTCGCTGAGTACAACAGGAATATGCACACTCTGATTTTTAGTACCGGATTTAATATGAATATCAATACCGCTTCCGTTGGATTTGGACTGAATGTCAATATTGGCTGTTGTATTTCTTCCTATCGATTCACCGTTTGCACGGAGGTTATAAGCCCCTTCCGGAATATCATGCAGACCGGCAACTTCCTGTAATAATCTTTTCTGTACTGCATCCATCTGTTTCATGATTGCTTATCCCTCCAGTTTCTCGCAGGCATTCAGAGCGTATTTTGTACCGATGATTTCCGGCAGAATTTCTTCTTTCGAGCCTTCTTTCAGAACCTGTCCGTCTGCAAGGACAATAATTCTGTCAGCGATATTTAAAATTCTTTCCTGATGTGAAATCACAATAATCGTTCTGCTGCTGTTTCTCATATTTTCAAAGATTCTGATTAAATTCTGGAAACTCCATAAATCAATGCCGGCTTCTGGTTCATCAAAGAGAGCAAGTCTGACATTTCTTGCAAGAACAGTAGCGATTTCGATTCTTTTGAGTTCTCCGCCGGAGAGGGAAGCGTTTACCTCACGCTGAATATAATCTTTTGCACAGAGACCGACCTCGGAGAGATATTCGCACGCTTCTGTGAGATTCAGTTTTCTTCCGGAAGCGATTTTCAATAAATCAAATACAGTCAGACCTTTGAACCGGACAGGCTGCTGGAAAGCGAAACCGATACCCATTCTGGCACGTTCAGTAATGCTTTTTTCTGTAATATCCTGATTATCAAAAATAATCTGACCAGCGGTATTTTTTTCAATTCCGGCGATAAGCTTGGCAAGGGTTGATTTTCCTCCGCCATTAGGCCCTGTAATGACGACAAACTGATTATCTTCAATTTTCAGGTTCAAATCACGGATAATTTCATTTTTTTGATTTTCTGTTTCTGCACTGAATGCAAGATGTTTTAATTCTAACATCGTAACACATCCTTTCTTGTTTTTATGACATCATTACTATTATAATACGAAATGACTAAAATGTCAAGAACAGTTTCACATAGAAAAATTATTAATTGTATGCTGTGATTAGCATATGCAGCAATATCTGAAAAAATCCCCCCTTTTTCTCAAAGGGGGGATTGTGCTTATATCTGCTTGATTTCAGAACGATAGCGGTTTTTAAATTCCATACGCTTCTGATAGATTTTAGATTCTGAAAATTTATAAAATCTGCATAATAAATAAATCAAGTAAATCATCGGATAGATGAGAAACAAAATTTCCAGTAATAGCAGTACAGCAGTATCAAAACTGATAATTCTTGCAGCATTCTCCCAGTAGGGGAAAGTCACCGTTTCACAGACAACTAAATCACGGATTTTCTTTAATGTATTCCATCTGCCGGAAAGAGAATAACGGTTTGTATTTTCTATTATTATCTGATTGCCTTCTGCCTCAATGCCCATTGCCTTCGTGAGCAATTCTCTGGAAAAGTTTCTGACAGGATTCGGCAGAACAGCTTCATAACAGCTGATATAATCAGTTTCTGTATTCCAGTTTTTCTGATAAAAATCATAAGGAAGATAAATTCTCGGCATTTTGCCGTAAGCAGTTTCAGAAGCGTAATCTTCTTCCGGAGCAATGACACCAGCAATCAGACAGCTTTGATTCTGTATTGTAACTTCCATTCCGGCAACATCAGAAGAACCAAATAAATCCCATGCCAACTGTGTATCAATCACAACTCTGTCATGCATTGTGTCCTGTTCGCTGAAATAGCCGCCGCTGACAAGCTTCGGGGCATGAATCATGAAGAAGTCACCGCCGACTACTGTGATAAGGGCATTGGAATGCCCCTTGCGGTTGCCGGTGATTTCAGTCTGTCCGGCCTGCGTACTATAGGCATCGTACCATAAACGGGACTGTTTATTCTCCGGCTGGAGCGATTTGGCTGTTAATTCATTTTCAATGCTTTCATGCAAGGCTTTTATATTATTTACAGAAAACTCTGCTTCCGGCCGGAGAAATATACTAATCTGAGCCGCTTTGCCGTCTTCCTGCCAGCGTTCAGCAGCCTGCTGACTTGCCAGCAAATGAGAAAGAGAATGCGTTATCAGCAACAGAATCATAAAAATCAGAATACACCCCAGTGCAAGAAGCATACGGACAAGCTGTATTTTCCGGAGCTTCATGATTCCTTTTCCTCCATACGTACCTGTGTACCGTCAGTCAGCGGCTTTTCAGAAGCAGTGACTATAAAATCAGAGCTGGAAATTTCACCCTGTACAGCACTGTTGATTTCATCATGAGAAAGCACCGTCACGTCAATGCGGTTGACATAGTATCTGTTTCCAAGAGGTGTGTTCTTGGCTTTGATGACTAATACAAATTTGCCTTTGTTATCTTCCATGACAGCACTCGAAGGCACAACACAGTCATAATTTTCACTGGAAGTCTGGATAGATAGTGCTAACAGCTGACCAGATGTCACATCTTTTCCGGTAATGTTGAAAACTAAAGTTTTACTGTCACTTCCTGCTTTTTCCGTATCCTGCTTGATAGTTGCCAGAGAGGCAGTCATATCACTGTAATATTGATTGGTAATTTCTGCATTCATACCGACCCGAAGCTTGCGAGCCTGTTCGGCAGTGACAGAAAACTGTACGGTATAGCCAGAACCCGTGAGGGTGATGCTTGCAAGGGTGTCACCGTCCATGACAGTATCACCGGCAGCACAGCTGACCATATTTACAATACCATCGTTCTTGCTGGTGATAATTTTGGTATCTTTGGATTTCTGTAATTTTTCAAGTTCTTCTTTCTGTTTGTTGATTGCATTCTGCTGGCTCTGCAAGTCCAGCTGTGCAATCTGCTGGTTGAGAGTATCTTCTTTTTTCTGTTCTGTGAGTTTCAGCAATAAATCCTGTAATGTCCGTTCCTGCTGAGAAACAGCATCCTGTAAAGAATTGATATCTTCTCCGGCATTGCTGGTACTTTGATTTTCATAAGCTGTAATGACTGACTGTGCAGAATCCGCTTTTGCATTGGCAGCCTGTAAATCTGCCTGAATCTGTGAACTGATTCCCGAAGAAGCAGCTTTATAATTACTCTGAGCAGTTTCCTGTTCAGCCTGAGCCTGCTGTACAGCGTTCTGTGCATCTGTAAGAGCCTGTTCCTGCTGTTTGATTGCCTCTAAGACTATTCTGGCATTTTCAGTATCTTCCTGAGCATAACGCAGTACCTGAGCAGCATCTTCCATCGCACGCTGTAAATCTGTCAGAGAATAGACAGCATTTGCATCAGACTCGTCATCAGACTGGTAATTTTCGGGAATGCCATTGATTGTTGCGGATTCATAATCGGCTTTTGCACGGTCATAGGCAACCTGAGCTTTTTCAGCTTCTCTTTCAAGATTCCGGACTGTCTGTTCCTGTTCAGCAGAAGAAACCGGAACTGTTCTGGCTTCTAATACTGCCTGAGCCGCTTCTAATTTTTTTCCGGCATTTTGCACTTCTGTCTGGGCATTGAGAAGTTCTGCCGTATACTGTAACGGAACACCATCCAGTTCACCTGTAGAAACAGCAGATAAATAACTGGTCAGCTGTTCAATTTCAGAAGCAGCAGATTTCGCATCACTTAAAGCCTGCTGATAGGCATAATCAGAAACGGCTTTTGTCTGTGTTTTGGCAGCATTCAGCCGATTGATAGCCGTCTGTAAATCTGCCTTTGCATTTGTGATTTCCTGATTTTCAGCGGCATAATCCGGAACAGCAGTGAGCAGGGCTTTCTGATAAGCAAGTTCTGCTTCCTGCAAGGCACTTTCTGCGGCTTTGATTTCTTCTGTATTTTCTCCGGCATCAAGAGCGAATAATTTATCACCGGCTTTGATTTCATCACCGACTTTGATATATACACTGGAAACAACACGTTTTTCATCAGAATTGACATCATAATTCTGGTTTGCGGTCACTGTTCCGGAGCCTCTGATTTTTTCTGTAATCGTGCCATAACCGGCATACTGTGCCGATACTGTCGGCAGACTGTAATTCAGGATTGTATTAGAAAAAAATGTGAGAAGCAATAAAATCACTAAAAAAATAATTAAAATTGTCTTGATATGTTCTCTGCGTCTTGCACTGTTTGACTGTTCATTCATAATAAATTCTCATCCTTTCACACCGCCGGAATATGTAATTCCTTCAACAAGATATTCTTCGCCATATAGAAATAACAGCAAGGCCGGAATCATATAAACTACTGCTACCGCAAAAGCAAGACCGACATCGCCTTTATTAATCTGTGACAGGAATACCGAAAGCGGATATTGTTCTTGATTATTTAATAAAATCAGCGGCTGTTCGACCATATTCCAGTAATCAATAAATACCAGCAGGCCGACAGAAAGCATGGCACTCCGGCACAGTGGCAGGCAGATATGCCAGAAAATCTGAAATTCTCCTGCACCGTCCAGACGGGCAGCTTCAAAATAAGCTTTCGGGATTCTCCGCATAACTTTTGTTAATAAATAGACACTGAACGGAGAGAAAATCCCTGGCAGAATAATTGCCCATCTGGTATTTAAAATGCCTAAATATTCAGACACTAAATAGTTCGGCACAAGTGTGACCTGATACGGCATCAGCATCAGAATAATATAGCTGAAAAAGATAATTTCCCTGATTTTTCCTCGGTATCGGGAAAAACCGTATGCTGTCACAGCGGCCAGCAACACCTGAAATATTGTAATTGGTACAGTCAATATCACAGAATTCCAGAATTTCAGCAAGTAATCCGGACTCTTGAACAATACAGAAATATACTGCTGAAAGCTGACCATATCCGGAATAAATTTCAGATTCAGTTCTTCAGAGATATAATTTTTCTTGTCTGTTCCGGCATTGTCAATCATAGCACCATAGTTGGTATTAATTTCTTTTTCAGACATGAAAGAATTGCTGATAGTCAGAACCGTAGGCAAGATAAATAAAATTGCTGCCAGAGCCGAAATCAGAAATAACAGTCCTGTGACAAAATGCTGTTTGGATTTCCGGTTCATTCTTCCACATCCTCTCCGTATTTACGCTCGACCAGATACAGAATGCCGATGATAATTATCATGACAACTGAAAGAAGCACGGCCGCACTGGATAATTTCTGATAATCCAGAGATTTAAACGTATTGTTCATAAAATGCTGTAACAGATACATACTCTCATATGGATAATCGCCGGTTAATAAATACACTTCACGGAACATTTTGAAAGAACTGATAATCGACAGAATGGTAACAAATAAAATCGTAGGGGAGAGGTATCTTAATTTAATATGCAAAAATTTATAAAACTCTCCGGCACCTTCCAGCTCAGCAACTTCTAAAATATCTGTCGGAATTCCTGCAATGGCTGACATGAATAATATCATGTTATACCCCAAAGTTTTCCATAAGAACATAACTGTCAGCACCATATAAGACCATTCTGTTTTCAGCCAGTCGACAGGTTCAGCTCCAAATAAAGCTGTTATCTGGTTCAGTGTTCCATGGTAATGAAAAATTACCTGCCAGACCAGCACAACAGAAGCAATCGGTACCATTAAGGGGCATAAAAAGCATGACCGAATCCAGCTTTTTCCGGGGATTCTGGAATTTAATCCAAAAGCCATTATCAACGATAAAATTACTGATATTGGTACAGCCACTGCTGAGAATATCGCTGTATTCTTAGCAGCCTGTAAAAACGCTGTATTCCTGAACAATTTCAGATAATTTTCAAGTCCTACAAAATTGGCAAACACCGGATTATCCAGCACAGAATAATATATGACTACACAAAACGGAACAACGAAGAAAATCAGAACACCTGCCAGACTGGGAAACAGCCAGCTCCAGCTTTGCAGTTTTCTGATAATTTTTTTCTGCATGTTATCAGACCTCCCATTTTTTTATTGCAATATTTATCATATCACAGCAAAAAATATTTGTCAATAGGCGGAAGCAAATCTTGAACGAATCTTACATTTTTGTGATTTTTCAAAAAATGCAGCCTCTTATTTCATAAAACAATGCAGAAGCAGAAAAAATGACAGTTTCAGATAAAATTTTTAAAATTCATCATTATGCATAAAAAAGCAAATAAATAATTCTCTTATTTTTTCAAAAATACTCTTGACAAATTTTAAATTTTATGATATAATATGTATTGTTATGAAAAATGCCGCCGTGGTGGAATTGGCAGACACAAGGGACTTAAAATCCCTCGGAGTAAAATCCGTACCGGTTCAAGTCCGGTCGGCGGCACTGATGAAAGAAACGCTTGTTTTCAGGCGTTTCTTTTTTGTTTTTATTCTGCAAGTAAATCATCAATCTTGCATTCAAGTGCCTGAGCGATTTTGTAGAGGTTGCCGACCGTGATGTTTTCAGTGCGAACATACTGGTTTTCATAGTCTGCGACTTTCTTGTAGTGAACCCCTGACTGTTCTGCCAGTTCCTTACGGGTCAGTCCTTTCTGCTCACGGATGTCTTTGATTTTATTCGTCATACTCGCCCTCCTGTTCGCAGATGTCGGAAAGTTCCACATTCAGCACCTTTGAGAGTTTGATAGCGTTGGCTACTGTTCCCCATTCCTTTGTTTCGATGCTTTCAATCACATCGGCAGGAATACCGGACTGCTGTGAGAGTTCAGCGATTGTCAGACCAGACTTGGCACGGGCATCTTTGATGTGGATTGTTGCCTCGCATTCTGTAACTTCGTAGCCTTCGGTATCGCAGAGAATCAAAGTTACGAAACTTCTGTCATTGACAGCAACCTGTCTGATGGGTGTTGCGGTGGGAATCGGAGTACCATCCTTTTCAGCACTTGCAAGCATCATGGTGAGTGCATCTTCTGCCATTTCCATTGCATCGACCAGAGAATCACCGCTTGTGTAGCAGCCGTTCACATCAGGAAAATGGACTGAATAGAGGTCGTTACCTTCTTCTGTGAATACTGCCGGAAAAACATACTTTGCCATTAAAATCAGCTCCTTTTTATTTTCAGGGTGGAAAGCGAACGAGCGAGTTCAACCGCTTGGCATGAGGAGCAGAACCTTTTCAGTTCGCTCCATACCTTGGTTGCCCCGTAGGGGCAGGGCTTATTTCAGCCCTGCATCTTTGAGAATGCTGTTTGCCGTTCCGGTGGCTATTTCTTTGCCGTTGTGGCGGTCAACTGTGAACTGCTTTCCGGTCTTGGGGCTGTATCAAACCTCGTGGTTGTTACCCTCTCGAATTTTGTAGCACCCTGCTTTTTTAAGCATTCTTTTCAATTCGCTCGTTTTCATTCGCTTTCCCCCCTTTCGTTATATACATCATACCATGATTTCGTGGAAAATTCAAGCCTTTTTTCAATTTTTTTATAGGAGAATCGCCATGAAAGAAGAAATCACCCTCGGCAGCCTCTTTGACGGGTCAGGCGGTTTTCCGCTTGGTAGACTGCTTGCCGGAATTAAACCTGTCTGGAATTCAGAAAGCAGAGTTTTATCAGAACATATCATCCAGAGTTTCAACAGGCAGGAAGTCACTCCAGAACAGGCACTTGAAATCGGAAAGGAACTTTGCAGACGATTTCTGAAAAGTCAGTACCAGTATGTGCTTTCACAGGATTATTTTCATCGGCTTCGGATAGCCATTCAGTTAAATATAATTCAATAATATCATCAACAGTCATACGTTCTATCAGTTTTTTGAATGTTTCGAGATATTCATTAACAAATTCTTCATTTGGTTGATAGCGGAGCGTTTCCCATCCGATTTTTTGTTTTGCACCCTCAATAATTCTTAGCATAAATGCTTTATCATCATCAAAACTTGCCTTATCCCATGGCATTTCAACTATATCAAAATCGACTGTCCCAAGACCACAAATGTGTTGATTTTTCTCAGCGAGAAATACCATAAAGCGTTTCTGGCTTTCCGTTTCTGCAAATCTTCCGCCACTTAGACAGAGAACGTTGATAAATACGGACGTGCCGCCGTTTGACATTTTTAAAGAACCTTCTAATCTTTCTTGAGTATTTTCAGAATTAGAATTAAAACATATTCTGTTTCCCATTAAGAACCCTCCAATATATCTGTAAATTCCGATTT
>CADBOP010000073.1 GCA_902796255.1 uncultured Ruminococcus sp. | reverse complement strand
TTTTGATAGATTTTCAGCAGTCTGTATTTTTATTATAGCATAGAAATTCTATAAAGTCAATGCTTTTTTATGAAAATATCACAAAAATGCACTCTCCTGTTTCTGGAGAGTGCATTAATCTGATAAATATACAAATTACTAAATTACTTGGAACGCAGTTCTGCACCGAGTTTTTTCCGGAGCACTTTTGTCACGCTTTCCGCACAGGCTTCAATTTCATTGGAAGTCAGTGTTTTTTCAAGAGACCCAATCACCAGACGGACAGTGACAGACTTTTTACCAGCAGGCACTTGCTTGCCTTTGTATTCTTCCACGAATGCAACAGACTGCAATACACTGCCCTGTTTCTTCTTGGATAAAATCACGTCTCTGATTTCTTCCCACTTGACAGAGTCTTCTACCAACATAGACAAATCATAATCCATCAGCGGATAATCCGGCAGATGTGTGAACTCGTTTGTTCTGGAAGTGAAGGGTTTTAATACTTCCGTATCCAGTTCAAACAACAGCACAGCATTATTCTTGATGCCAGATTCCAGAGCTGCTTTCTTGGACAGCAGTGCAAAATCACCGACTTTCTCGTTATCTCTGAAAATATTCAGCCATACAACAGCATCTGCCCAGACAGGCTTGGTTTCCTGTCTGAAGCTCAGGGCTTCCATATGGGTATATCTTGCCATATTTTCAAGTATGCCCTTGGCCTGACGGAATAAAAGATTGATATTCTTATAATCGCCAACGAATGCACCGCCGATATGCTTTCTCTGTTCCGGAAGCTGTTCTGATGCATCATAAGCAGAAACATAATTTCTGTCGAAGAAGACTCTTGCACCCTCAAAGATAGAAAATTCACTGTAATACCGCAGATTTTCCGAAACTGCCTTGACCAGATTCGGCAGCAGGGACGAACGGATATATTTTTCTGTCGGGGACGGCGGTGTAGAAATTGCCAGCATACCGTCTGTATTTCCCAGAATGGCTCTGATATATACATCATCCATCCACGGATAGGTGAATACTTCCTGCATACCACAGCGGAATGCCAGATACTCTTTAATTTTACGTTCCAAATCAATATCCAGCTGATTAATTGCCCCTGTAAACGAAGTAGTAATCTTTTCACCGTCAAAATTTTCATAACCATACATACGGGCGACTTCTTCCATAATATCATCTTTAATGGAAATATCACCAGTAGAACGCCATGTCGGTACAATGACATGCATCTTATCACCGTCAAATGCTACAGAAAAGCCCAGTCTGCCGAGCAGGTTTGTCAAAGTCTCCTGAGAAAACTCTTTTCCAAGGCGGTGTTCCAGCCAGCTCACAGGCACATCAATTTCCTGCTGCACCAGCTTTTCCGGATAGCTGTCAGAAAAGGCTTTGACTTCCATTTCCGGATAAATTTCTTTCAATAATTCCATTGCCATACCCAGAGCCTGTTCACAGCGTTCAGGGTCAATTGCCTTTTCATATCTTGCAGAAGCTTCTGTCCGGTTTTCATATCTGAGAGCAGTTCTTCTGATACCAGCGGCATTGAAATTAGCGATTTCTAAAATTACTCTGTTTGTTTCCGGCAGAACAGAATCTTTTGCCCCGCCCATGACACCAGCTAATCCGACTGCACTTTCTGTATCTGCGATGACTAAATCATCAGTACTCAATTCCAGTTTCTTGTCATTAAGCAGCAGGAGTTCTTCTTTTTCGGCAGCTCTGCGAACTACGATATTTCCCTTGATATGGTCAGCATCGAACGCATGTGTCGGCTGTCCTGTTGCCAGCATGACATAATTGGTAATATCCACCAGTGCATTAATCGGCCGCATACCGACTTTCCAGATTCTGTTCTGCATCTGCCACGGAGAAGCCTTTACTGTCAGATTTTCAATTTCTGCACCAATATATCTGGGGCATCTTTCAAAATCCTGTACTTCGACTTTCATAACAGGCAGACCGGAAGCATCAAATTTCTGAATTTCTTTCAGCGGCAAATCATACAGAGCAGCGATTTCTCTTGCAATGCCGTAATGTCCCCACAAGTCGGGACGGTTTGTCATAGATTTATTATCTATTTCCAAAATAATATCATTCAAATCCAGTGCATCTGCCAGAGCTGTACCAGCAGGCACATCAAAGGCGGACAAATCTGTAATTTCTGCTTCTCCGCCTGCCGGAAACAGGTCGGCAAGGCCAATTTCTGAAGAAGCACAAATCATGCCGAAACTTTCGACACCTCTGAGCTTTGCATTTTTAATCACAACCGGTTCGCCTTCGCCATGCCAGCGGACAACTGCCCCCGGACAGGCGACTGCCACTTTCATGCCCTCTGCAAGATTAGAACCGCCGCAGACGATGTCTTTTATCTCACCGTTACCGATATCTGTCTTACAAATCCGGAGTTTATCCGCATTCGGATGCGGCAGCACTTCCTGAATCACACCAACAATCAATTTATCAAAGCTTTCTGCCAGAGGCTTGACATCTTCTACTTCTACAGTAGACATTGTCAAATCATAAGCCAGCTTTTTTAAATCCATATCTTCCGGAATTGCTACATAGTCTTTTATCCAGTTTAAAGATAATTTCATGATTTTTCTTCCTCCTGTTATTTGAACTGCTGCAAGAATCTCAGGTCAGCACTATGGAACAGACGGACATCATCTACTCCGTAACGCATCATGACAAGACGGTCCAGACCAATATTGACATAGAAACCTGTAAATTCATCAGGATTCAGGCCGGCTGCACGGAGTACATTCGGGTGCGGTGTACCGCCGGGCATGATTTCAATCCAGCCGACATTTTTACAAACGCTGCAACCCTTGCCGCCGCAGACCAGACAGCCCATATCGATTTCAAAGCCGGGTTCTACAAACGGGAAAAATCCGATACGCATTCTGACAGGCACTTCACGGCCGAATACTTTTGAGAGCACACTCTGGAGCATAATTTTGCCGGAAGCAAAATCAATATTTTTATCCACAATCAGTGCTTCATACTGAAAAAAGGCTCTTTCATGCCGGGCATCTGTTGTTTCATTTCTGTAGACTCTGCCCGGATATACAAATCTGTATGGTGGTTTATGTGTCTGCATATATCTCACGCTTCCGCCGGTCAGGTGCGGCCGCAGACAGAGCTTTTCATTTGTTGCACCGGTGTCATGGCCTTCGAGCCAGTAAGTATCCATACTTTCTCTTGCCGGATGATTCTGGGGGAAATTCAGCTTATCAAAAGCATACAATTCGCTTGTGATATCTTCTTCTTCATAGATTTCAAACCCCATAGACCGGAAAGCATCGTTCAAATCATAGCACATCTGGGTAATCGGGTGCAGACCGCCGCCGGACGGAGCTATACCAGGCACAGTGACATCGAAATCCGCAGGGATTTCTGATGCTTTCAGTACAAGTTCCTCTCTCTGCTGTTCAATCAGAGAGGTCAGCTTGGTTTTGATTTCGTTTACAATGCGGCCGATTTCGGGTCGTTCGGATTTGTCGAGTTTCGGCATTTCCTTCATAATTTCTGTCAGAGAGCCCTGTTTACCGAGCAGAGAGGCTTTGACTTCCTGCAATCCGGTTTCTGTACCGGCTGCCAGAATTTTTTCTTTGCCTTCCTGAAGCAGAGCTTCCAGTTTTTCTTTCACAATAATTCCTCCGTTTCTGAGAGATATCTAAATTAGAACTTTATTATTATAGCATATTCTGCACAGACTGTCAAGATTTTTTCTGTTCCTGATAGGCTTTCCATGCAGCTCTTACCCAATCCGGCACACCGAAGTCATATTTCATATCTTCGGGCTTGGCACTGCCAGGGATAGAAATCAAAGACAAATACTGATAAACTTCAGATGGTTCTTTCGTCAGAGCCGTAAAAATTTCGCTGCTCAAATTATATCTCTCAAACAATGGCCGGAAGCGTTCTTCATATACAGAAGTACTGTTAATCAGACAGAGTTTCTGTACCAGACGCAATAGTTTATTCTGGATTCTCATAACATGTTCTTTGGAATAGCCTGTTTTTTTGGAAATTTCCGAAAGGGTATTTCCCTGCATTCTGTATCTGATTACATCAATATGCTGGTCTTTTTCCTCTGTATTTTCTTTCAGGAATTCCAGAACGGAAGGATATTTCAGAATGTAATACTCTCCTCTGGTTTCATGAATTCTTTCATTGTTTTTCATATCCTGTAAAATTTCGGTAAGAATTTTCTTATCCATAGAAACGGGCATATCTTCTCTGAGCATAGTTTCTGACAGGCCTGACATTTGTCTGTTACGAATCAGGCCGGTGATATATTTATCCAGCAGACTGATGACATGTTTTTCCCTGTACCAGATATTCCAGCAATTTTCTTTGGTTCTGTTTTTATCGGGCAGTGCAGCACAAAGATATAATTTCAAAGCTCTTTGTCTGGACTGTTCAATATTCAAATCTGCCAGTTCTTCAATAAACTCATCCAGATACTGGCTGACTTCCTTGGACATTGCTTTCACGACAGGATATACTAAATTTTCTTTAGATTCTTTATATCTCCAGATTTCCTGTAATGTTTTCTCATCCATATAGGGAATTTCTCTGAGTGTTTCTTTCTTCACCAGCAGCAGCTGACGGGAACTGCGGATATTTGCCCGCAGCAAACTGTTTTTTGCTTTGACAGAAAGCGGCATTTCCTCGACATAGGCAATTTCTTCTTCGGCGAGCATTTCTTCTGTCATAGGTGTGAGCATTTCTTCTTCCAGCTCATCGAAAGCCGGAATTTTATCATCATCTTTTTCTTCCCAGTCTGCCACAGAAGGAATTTCCGGCAGATAATCTGCTTCTTCATCAAGCAGTGTCACGTTATCATTTGCATTTGTGGGCATAGAGAGCATATCTATCTCATTCAAATCTGATACAGACGGAATCAGGGGCAGGATATCTCTGGCTGCCTCTGACAAGTCGCCCTGAAATTCTTCATCCGGCCGTTCCGGCACTTCAATGACAGGGACTTTCCCTTTATCGCTGTCAAATTTAAAAAATGCTGATATTTCAGGCAGATTTTCCAAATCTGCATTTTTCTTTTCTGGTTCTGTTTCATCCACAAAAGAAGGGATAGCGGGCAGGTCTGTCTGTTCTCCCATTGTTTCTGAGAGAGACATAATTTCTGTGATTATTTCCGGACTTTCTTTTTCAAATCCAGATTCATCAGAAAATGATGGAATTTCGATGATTTCTTCTGATTTTTCTATTTTTTCAGAAGAAAAGACAGGGATTTCCGGCAAGGTTTCTTTTTGTGAATTTTCTTCCAAGTCCTCTATCGTTTCGGCAGCAGAGGCGATATCGAGTGTATCCAGACCAGAAAAAGAGGGAATATCAAGCACAGCTTCCGGCTCTGTTCCGAGCATTTCTGCATACGGAAACGAATCTGCCAGTTCTTCCAGTTCGAGCGTATCAATATTAGAGATAGAAGGCACTTCGGGCAAATCTGAAACTGGATTTGATTTCATCTGTGCATTATTCTTTTTTTCATTATTCATGTGAGTTCTCCTTTATGTGCCATATACATATATGAACATCCTGTGCCATACAGATGTTATTCTTTTATATTATAGCATAAAATCATAAATTAGTCAATACGATTTTTATGAATTTTATCAAAGATTAGCAAGAAAACCCCCGCCCCTTAGGCGGGGGAGGATGTCACACAGAAAAAACGGACAAAAAATTGTCCGTTTTTTTAATGCTTTATTTTACATGCAGATGTGGCACATGTTTCAGGAGCAATTCATAAACTAACACAGAAGAAGCCGCCCCCATAATTCCTTGCACCAGATTAGAAGGCATTCCCAGCAAAGCCGTTGCAGGGGAAGCATATAAAACAGCTTCAAAGCCGGCATAGCCAAGAATCATAATAATTTCTGCAATACAGGCGGCTGTGATTCTGGCACGGAATGAATTTTTTTCGCTTAGTTTCTGATAAACCTGATAAGAAACAAAAGCCATCAGTGATTTGATAATCAGCGTAACCGGTACATAAATCCAGTATCCTCCGATGGCGTCCGCCATTGCCGAACCAATTCCGGCGGCAGCTGTTCCCCACACAGGCCCAAGCAGCCATGCGGAAATATTTACAAAGCAATCTCCTAAATTCAGATATCCTTTTGTCGGAGTCGGAATCTGAACCACAAGGGTTGCAACAGTTGTAAAAGCAGCCAGCAATGCAGCAAAGCTTAATTTCTGTAGATTCTGATGCTGATTTTGTTTCATAATTCAACCACCTCAAAATAATATTTTTACTCAGAACTATCTTAATCTGATGAAAACTATTATAGCATATTCTCTTAAAAATGTCAACAGTTTTGTTTATAGAAGTTTTCAATTACAGGCTCTATTGCCTTTCTATTACTTGACAAAAATTTTTTTATATGCTATACTGAACTTAAACTCTATTATTCTGCACAAAAGGAGAATGTCTCATGAAAAATACATTCGGACAAAGTGTTTCTGTTACAATTTATGGAGAAAGTCACGGTCAGGCTGTCGGGGTTGTGATTGACGGTCTTGCTCCCGGTATTCCTGTAGATGAGGATTTTATACAGTCTCAGTTAACACTTCGCCGGCCAGTCGGCAGCATTTCAACAGCTCGTCAAGAACCTGACCCCTTTCAAATTCTCTCTGGTGTCTATGAACACAAGACCACCGGAACACCTGTTCATATTATGATTCCCAATACACAAACCAGAAGCACAGATTATTCTGCTACCCGTTCCCTTGCCCGTCCGAGCCATGCAGATTATACAGCTTACTGTAAATATCACGGCTTTGAGGATTTTCGGGGCGGCGGCCATTTCAGCGGCCGTATCACAGCGGGACTTGTTGCCGGAGGGGCAATTGCTCTTTCTGCTCTGAAAACCAAAAACATTCTGATTGGTACACATGTCAAGTCATGCGGTAACATTCAGGACAGAGAGTTTCAAAATCCGGAAGCTGACATTGCTGTTTTAAATCAAAAAACTTTTGCTGTTCTGGATGACAATAAAGCCGAGGAAATGCAGAATCTCATTAAACAGACTGCTGAACAGAAAGACAGCATCGGCGGTATTCTTGAAACGGCTGTCCTGAATCTTCCGGCCGGAGTCGGTGAACCATGGTTCGATACTATGGAAGGTCTTCTTGCTCATGCATTATTTAGCATTCCGGCTGTTAAGGGGGTGCAGTTCGGAAATGCTTTTGAACTGGTTAATTCTTACGGCAGCCAGTATAACGATGCATTCAGAATTGAAAATAATAAAATCATCACTGAAACCAATCACAATGCCGGAATCAACGGCGGTATTACCAACGGAATGCCGATTCTGTTCCAGTGTGCCGTCAAGCCGACACCTTCAATTTATCAGGCACAGAATACGGTTGATTTCTTTAAAAATGAAAATGCCGTGCTTGAAATCAAGGGCAGACATGACCCTGCAATTATCCACAGGGCAAGAGTCGTTGTCGACAGTATAACCGCTCTGGTACTCTGCGATATTTTAGCTCAGAGATTCGGAACAGACTGGCTGGCATAACAAAAACCGGAGTGGTTTTCACTCCGGTTTTTGTTTTTATTGAATTGTTCCGCCACCAATGACAATATCACCTTGATAGAGCACAACGGCCTGCCCTCTGGTAATGGCTCTCTGCGGTTCATCGAACCTGACATGTAAAATACCGTCTTCTGTCTGCCAAGCCGTACAAGGCTGTTCCGGATGTCTGTACCGGATTTTTGCAGAACATTTCAGAGGTTCTGCAAGATTCTCAACAGAAATCAGATTCACATCATCAGCAGTAAGGGAATCAGAGAATAACTCTTCATTTTTGCCTAATACTACCTGATTGGTATCTGTCCGGATTTCCTGTACATAGAGCGGATATTTCGCTGCTATGCCGAGGCCTTTCCTCTGGCCGACTGTATAGTGAATAATTCCCCTGTGCTGTCCCAGAATATTTCCGGAAGCATCAACAAAATCTCCGGCGGGATAGGTCTTGCCTGTAAATCGCTCCAAGAATCCGGCATAATCGCCGTCAGGTACAAAGCAGATATCCTGACTGTCCTTTTTATGAGCATTCACAAAACCGGCTCTTTCAGCGATTTCCCGAATTTCTGTTTTATGATAATCTCCTAACGGAAAGCGGACATGCTGTAACTGTTCCTGTGTCAGAGAGTACAGCACATAGCTCTGGTCTTTTGTTTCATCAAGACCCTTTTTTAATATATATCTGCCTGACTGCGAATCAAATTCCGTTCTTGCATAGTGGCCTGTGACAACATAGTCAAATTCCATTTCATGCATCCGCTGAATCATGGCATCAAATTTCAGAAATCTGTTACAGTCAATGCATGGATTGGGAGTTGCCCCTTTTTCATAACTTTCTGAAAATCTGGCCATAACTGTTTCACGGAATTTATCAGAAAAATTAAATACATAATGCAGAATTCCCAATTTGCTGGATACCAGTTTTGCGTCCATGACATCATTCAGGGAACAGCAGGATTTTTCTCTTGGAAGGCCTGCATCTTCATTATGGAACAACTGCATTGTCACACCGATACATTCATAGCCGGCTTCTATCATCAGCAGAGCAGCGGCCGAGCTGTCCACACCGCCGCTCATGGCAATCATTGCTTTTTCTTTCATATTCAACCGCCTAATCTAATCATATTATCAATACATCTTCTGGCAAGGCGGATTGTTTCATCATCTAAAATAATTTCCTCGCCGTGTTCACCTGTCAGATTTCTGTAGACATCCACAAGGGTCATAGATTTCATATTGGGGCAGATTAAATGTTTTGTCAGAGGATAGAACATCTTATCCGGACAATCATACTGTAAATGTTCTGCAATGCTGATTTCTGTACCGATAATAAATTCTTTTTTTTCTGATTTTTTGGCATAAGCCATAATACCAGTTGTAGAGCCGACATAATCTGCCAGTTCTGTAACTTCCGGAACGCATTCCGGATGGACTAAGACAAGGGCATCCGGATGGAGGTTTTTCATTTCTCTGACGGCATTCGCCCTGACTGCTGCATGTACCGGACAGCCGCCCTGCAAGAGTTTAAATTCTTTTTCCGGCACTTGTTTTGCTGTAAATGCACCCAGATTGCAGTCTGGAATAAATAAAATCTTATCTGCCTCGACAGCTTTTGCAATCTGTACGGCAGAAGAAGAGGTAACACAGACATCAGCGATAGTTTTCAAATCTGCTGTAGTATTAACATAGGCCATGACCAGATAATCGGGGTACATTTCCTTGACTTGTGAAATCATCTGTTTATCCATCTGTTCTGCCATCGGGCAGCCTGCAAGAGGATTTGACAGAATTACTTTCTTTTCCGGTGAAAGAATTTTACAAGTTTCTGCCATAAAACGCACACCGCACATCAGAACGGTCTGATTCGGGACTTTAGAAGCCTGTACACTCAGCCCATAGGAATCGCCTGTAAAATCAGCGATTTCGCTGATTTCCCTTGCTACATAGCTGTGTGCTAAGATACAGACATCTTTTTCTTTTTTCAATTGCAGAATTTTCTGCTGCATATCATAAACATTCATATTTTTGGCTGCCTTTCTTATTAATCATATATAAACAATTTGCTATATATTTTTATTTTACTACAGAACAGGCAATCTGTCAAGAAAAATTTTATTCTGAAATATTTTTATAATTGACAAAATTATAAATCCGGTGTATCATAATAATAATACAAGTATATTTATTTTTAAGGAGAACACAAAAATGGGACTCAAACATGATTTGCTTGTCCGGGCTGTAAAATCTCTGAATATTTTTGCTGTTACACTGCCGTTTTTCTGCTGTTATTTTGCATATTATATGCCTTTGCTGTATTCTGATAATTTTTATCAGAAAGAAAATATGATAATTTTATTATTATTTATATTTCTCTATGCTGTATTCAGCCGGATTTATGATGCCTTTCACCTGTCATTGCAGAGAATCTCAGAACTGACTTACAGCCAGATGCTGGCAGCCTTTTTTTCAGACAGTATTATGGCCGTGATTTTCAGCCTGCTCGGGCATGATTTGATAAATTTTCTGCCTCTGTTGCTATGTTTTCTGGCACAGGCAGCATTTTCTGCCCTGTGGTCACTTTCAGCTCACAGATGGTATTTCCGAACTTTTCCGCCGCTCCGGACTGTAATTATTTATAATCAAAAAGACAAACTGCAAAACCTGATTTCTGCCTATGGAATGGACATCAAATTTCAGGTCATAAAAACCTGTTCTGTACAGGAATGTATGGAAACACATTTTTCTGTGATTGATGATACTATCCAGACAGTATTTATCTATGATATTCACAGCCACGAACGCAACAGAATTCTGAAATACTGCCTTGCACATAAAATTATTGCCTATGTCATCCCCAGTACAGGTGACTTGATTATGAGCAGTGCCCGTACTATGCACATGTTCCATCTGCCTATGCTGCGTGTCGAACGTTACCGCCCTGTGCCGGAATATATCATCATGAAACGCATATTTGATATTCTGGTATCCGGCATTGCTTTATTACTGCTTGCACCACTGATGCTTTTGATTGCACTTGCTGTAAAATCTGACGGCGGTACTGTCTTTTATCAGCAGACCAGATTAACCCAGAACGGAAAACAATTCCGGATTCTGAAATTCCGTTCCATGCGTCCCGATGCCGAGGCAGACGGCATTGCAAGACTTTCCACCGGCGAACACGACAGCCGTGTCACCAGAACAGGCCGGATTCTCCGTAGATTCCGGCTTGATGAACTGCCCCAGCTGATAAACATCCTGAAAGGCGATATGTCTGTAGTAGGCCCTCGTCCGGAACGGCCTGAAATTGCTTCCGCCTATGAAAAAACGATGCCTGATTTTGCTCTGCGGCTTCAGGCAAAAGCCGGCCTGACAGGCTATGCACAGGTATACGGAAAATATAATTCTTCGCCTTATGACAAATTGCAGATGGATTTGATGTATATTGCACACCCCAGTATGATTCAGGATATCAAAATCTGTTTTGCGACTGTTAAAATCTTATTTCTTCCTGAAAGCACAGAAGGAATTTCTGAAGATTCTGATTTGACAAGAACATCAAAATAGTATATAATAATAGTAATATTACTGAAACATCTTTTCCGGAAAAGAGTGGACAGCATGAAACAAAAATTACAGAATCTGTTGCAAACTATACAGAAAAAACTAAAAATTCATGGCAATCTGCCTGAAAAAAATAAAAAATTCAGAATCAGCGGAGAAATTCTTCTGGGATGTCAGCCGGCTTCTTATGAAAAAGAAATTACCATTCCGAAAGGTATCCGTATTATCGGCAGTGCTGCTTTCTGTAACTGCCGGAATCTTGAAAAAATTATTCTGCCTGAAGGTGTGCAGGCTATCCGGCTTGCTGCGTTTGCAAACTGTCGGAAGCTGAAATATATCTATCTGCCGGACAGTATTACTTCCATCGGTGAAGATGCTTTTTCCGGCTGTGATATGCTTGAAGAAATTCAGCTTCCGTCCCAGCTGACTGTTATTTCCAAACATCTGTTTAAAAACTGTCCCTGTCTGAAAACGATTCATCTGCCAAAACAGCTTACCCGTCTGGAAGAAGGTGCTTTTTCGGGCTGTCTGAGTCTGGAAGAAATGCATTTTCATGGCAGCAGCGATATTCCTGATTTTCTTTTTCTGAACTGCCGGAATCTGAAAACCGTTACCATTCCTTCTGCTTCCGGAAGAATTGGCAAAGCAGCTTTTCAGAACTGTCAGAATCTGAAAAATATCGTATTGCCGTCCAGAATCCGGACGATTGCTGACAATGCCTTTCAGAACTGTCTGAATCTGACGGGCATTCAGATTCCTGAAAATGTTGAATTTATTGGCCATGAAGCTTTTAAAAATTCTGGTCTGCAATATGCGGTACTGCCTTCGACTATCACACAAATGGGTACAGATGTTTTTGCAGACTCGGAACTGGAACGTGTTTGTTTTACAGAGGGCATAAAAGAAATTTATCCCCACATGTTTCGGGACTGCCGCAATCTGAAAGAAGTTCATCTTCCTGAGGGAGTCAGATATATCAATCAATATGCTTTTTCCGGCTGTGTGAATCTGCTGGATGTGACAATTCCGGAAAGTGTGGTTTCTATCAGCTATACTGCTTTTACACTCTGCCATAAATTACGGGATGTCAGCTGGCAGGGGCTGCATTTTTCTATCAAG
>CADBOP010000072.1 GCA_902796255.1 uncultured Ruminococcus sp. | reverse complement strand
CAGGTGTGTATTTTGATTTCTTTGCCGGAAACCATTCCGGAAACTATAATTATATCATATCAGCCGAACAGCTAATATTTTCGGGGATAAATTTATAAATTATTCTTTGTGGTAAGGAATAATTCCGGCGGGTTCTTCTTTAAGAAATTCACCATATTCTTCAACAAAAGCCGCCATTCTGAAGCCGGCTTCGATTTCGTCAGACTGTTCTTTTGTCATGACCATTCTTAAAAAGCGGGCATCATCAGTAACATGATTCTGTAAAGCCTGAATGATAAAATCATCTTCCGGATTGATTTTCTTTTCATGATTTCCGAGTTTCAATATCATATTGTTTTTATCGAATTGTACCTGTTTTTTTAGTCTCATAGTTCTCCCCCTTTCCGGTGGATAATACCTAACTGCAAAACTTTTCGTTCAGCTTCGGCACGGTTTTTTGCACCGAGTTTCTGATAGATGTTTCTGTTATGTTTTTTCAAGCCATCATAGGAGATACCACATTCCTTGCATATTTCCTGCATGGAAAGTCCCTGACAGAGCAATCCGAGTACCTGTGTTTCATGGTCTGTGAAATAAATATCCGGCTTTGTCACATAATTCAGATAATCTGGATAAGCAAGAGCCATCTTCTTGGCTTCATCCATTATCGCTTTCAGAAATTCTTCCGAAATATCTGTTTTTTCAAGATGCATCAGCAGAGACAGAATCGCTGTGCCTTCCAGCGAAAATACCCGCACAAAGTGGAATTCTTCTGCTTTTTGAAGGGCTTCTGTAACATTCCAGAGCTTCACTGATACGGTCATGCTGTTCATACCAGTATGCCGCACGGTGATAATTTTCCTTCTGTTTTTCTTCGGAATAGACCATCTTTCGTTTCCAGCAAAGAAATTTTTCAATTTCCGGACGGAATTTCCAGACAGCATTTTCATTCCGGAATAAATACTGCCCTGTTTTCTGCAAATACAAGAACCATTCCTGCACAACAGAAACACCTGTTACCGAGGCAGCAAAATCTTCACTAAAGTCCGGATAGGGTGCAAGTGCAAGCATAAGATTCCAAAGTTCGCTGTCATAAAGTTCAAAAATATTTCTATCCCAAAAACGGAATACATCGTCCCAAACTTTTTCGACCAGTGCCAAACTAAAAGCCTCTCCATTGAGAATATGTTTCAGATAAAACAGGGATGCTATCGGGTAGCCCTGTGTCCATCTGGTGAGTTGTTCCATTTTTTCTTTTTCGAGAAAAATTCCATTTGGAAAATTCAGGCATCTGGTCAAGCATACCATTTTTTCCGCTGATGCACAGCATACTTTTGAAAGCATAATAATCCTTGATTGCGGAAGTTTTTCCATATCCTGTCGGGGCGGAAATCCAGACAGGCAAAAATTTAGATTTTGCGGACTTTAATTTTTCTATGACAGCCGGAAGTTTAATATAATCCATAAAGCACTCACCTCGATGCCTTTTTGTTTGACAATTTAATTTTATCATAAATTTTGAATTTTGTATAGTACCCCTAGGGGCACTTTTTACTTTTTTTCGGTGATGTGGATGGAATGTTTTTCATCGTTTTACAAATAAAATTAGCTATTTTTTTTACAATATATACTAAGTAAGCTTATTCGACATTAATATTGTTTAGCAAAAAGCCTGTTGACAAACTGGATAATGGAAAATAGCGGCCGGTGTTTCATAACAGAAGCACTGTCCGCTATTGTTTATGTCTGAAATGAATACAGTACATCACTTTTCAGAAATGAGGAGCTTTTTTTGTTTCAGATGAACAATAAAACTTCTTGGATAGCCAATGCACATATGTTTCAGTTCTTCAAAATTCATGTCATCACTTCCTCAGACGGATTTTTTTGCCCATACTGTCACTTGACTTTCCGCCTCTGCGGATTCTGCACCATGAACAGAAAGCCCGGTCTTTATAGTTGCACCTTTGCAGATGGATTTTAGGTCATGTTCACTTGCTCCCATGCCACTGCCTTCATTGGTGCAGAACGGGATAATCGTCTTTCCGTTAAGGTCATATTTTTCCAGAAGTGTAAACATACACATCGGCATTGTTCCCCACCAGTTGGGATAGCCTACGAAAATAATATCATAATCTTCAAAATTTTCAGGATATGCCTTGATTTCAGTATAGCATAAAAATATTAACAAAAAAATCACAAATTAGAATTTATGACGAATCCTGACATCATGGAAATATATGATTTTAAAAGACATCTGTTCTTTTCAGCACGATTGGATATACGAATAGTAATATTTTGAAAATAATTTTAGAGGCAATTTCAGATTGTTGTCCTGCGTTCGCAAAATACTATTTGTATATATTTATTAATGTGCTAATATGGAATCCATTTCCATTTCTGATAGTGTAACCAAAGTAGAAGGGTATGCATTTGTCCAAACAGGTTTAACCTCTTGCGACATTCCGGACAGTGTAACATATCTGGGTGAAGGCGTATTTATCCGTTGCAGTGGTCTGAAATCCATTTCCATTGGAAATGGAGTCACTGCCTTTGAAGGTCTTATGAAAGACATCATTTTTCTGGACTGTACTGCATTGGAAGATGTTGTAATTAATAGCGTAGAAACAATTCCTGATACACTGCTTGCCGGAAACTTTAACAATCTGAAATCAGTAACCCTCGGAACAGGTGTTAAACATATTGGATACTGTGCATTCAATAGCTGTAAATCATTACTATAAATGAGCATTTCAACAATGAATTTGACAAAATGCACAAAAACGATTTAGCAGGCTAAATCGAGGAAAGCAGACTTGTCCTTT
>CADBOP010000071.1 GCA_902796255.1 uncultured Ruminococcus sp. | reverse complement strand
GTATAATTCAGCAGTTCCCTGACCGTATCACCGTTATATGCACCCAAATCAACAAAAGTTTCATTTCGGGTAGGTCTGAGAATCGTCCTGAAAATCTGTTCCGGCGAAGCAGAAATAGTTTCCAGATACCGGATATTGCCGCTGATTTTATACTGGATTGCATTTAAATATACTCTTCTGGATTCATCATCTGCAAGCATTCTGTAGACAGCATTGCACTCCTGCAAATGTTCCAGAAAATACTGATATGTAAATAAACCATCGCCGATGACAGGCACATCCGGTGCATAGAGTGTATGTCTGTGAGACAAATGCCGGATATACTGAATCAATTCCGGATAGCCTGCTGCAAACGCAAGAACGATTACAAAATCATCGATAATTTCTTCTATTTCAGAGAGCTTATGCACTTTGAAACCGGCAAAGGAATGTCCTCTGACAAATTCATCACTTGCGAAGATTCCGGCGACAGCAATACCATACTGACGGAATACTGACATAATTTTTACTGCACCGTCCCCCATGCCATAAATAAAAATAGGACGCTTTTCTTTTTTGAGCCGTTCCCAGCAGGATTCTGTTTCTGTCACCAGACTTTCAAGTCCCGCACCTTTTGGCGGAAATGCAGTTACATTCATGCAGGTGATTCCCCTTTCTCATATTGCTTTTATTTTAATTATCATCATTGTCATAGGCAGCAGCATCATTTTCATGTTCTGAATCCATTTCGTGATGATGCTGTGAAGCACCGTAAAAGTCACGGCCTCTTGTACCGTATCTGTCACGAGCCTGATTGACATATTTATCAAGCAGGTTCATGACTTCACGGGGATTTTTGACAATCATATCAAATTCCGGCAGACTGACATCACGGCTGCAAACATGCACTGTTCCGCAGCCGACCATTCTCTGACCGAATGTCAGTTTCAGTCTTTTGTCTGTAATTTTATACAAATCAATTTCATCTTCTGTAATATTGAAAAAACCTGTCCGGCAGATGAGTTTTTCTTCTGTCAGATAGTAGACTGTGAAAGACCACGGCAACCCTAAAAAAGTACGCTTTCTGTCTTTCCAGATATAATCAAAATCATTTTTAGCCATAATAAAAAACTCCTCTCTGCCGGATGTTCAAATATTTCAGAACGACATTTTTTCATCCACTATTTCTGCCGTAGTGATACCATTTCCCATTGTGACGGATTTGCCGCCGTATACAGTGACTTTAAATGTTTTATCTGTTTCTGAAACAGTCACTTTTACTTTGTCACCGTTTCTGACTGCCTGAATGGTGACTTCTGCTTCTGCATCACTGTTATAGATTCTGGCTTCAGCAGTCTTGCCGTCTTCCAGATTATAAATAACCGCTTCTGCATTCTGTACATAATCATAAACGCTGTTTTTCTTGAAATCGCCGTATACGATAATAGAATTAGGTTTGGCAAGCACAGGCATTTCCAAGAAACTGCATACTCTATGAATATATCTTCCGCCTTTGTAGGTTTCGCCGGTGATGATGTCTGTCCAGATACCCTCCGGCAGATAAACATCCGCTGTTCCGGCTGCATTCATGACCGGAGCACAAAGCAGATTATCACCAAGCATATACTGCTTGTCAAGATACGGCACAGCAGGGTCATCCGCATAGGATAATACCATAGCTCTCATCATAGGAATACCGGTTTCATGTGTCTTGACTGCCTGACTGAACAGATAGGGCATCAGTCTGCCTTTGAGCTTTGTGAAAAACCTCAGAACAGCACATGCATTTTCAGGATTTTCCGGTGTATCTTCTTCATAAGCCCACGGCACACGGTAAGAAGTAGAGCCGTGCAGTCTGGAATGGCTCGACATCAGGCCAAATGCACACCAGCGTTTATAGACATCTGCTGAAGCAGTCTGTTCAAAACCGCCGATATCATGAGAGAAATAACCGAAACCGGAAGCACACAGGCTCAGGCCGCCACGGAGTGTTTCTGCAATGGAGGTATATTCTGCCGAACAGTCACCGCCCCAGTGTACAGGGAATTTCTGTCCGCCTACTGTAGCACTTCTGGCAAACAGACACGCTTTGTTTTTTCCGGTATAGGCTTCGAGTGTTTCAAATACTACTTTGTTATAAAGATAAGTATAATAATTATGCATTGCAATCGGGTCAGAATTATCATAATATTTTACATTTGTCGGGATTCTCTCGCCGAAATCCGTCTTGATGGCATCAACACCGGTTTTCAGAATGCTGGTTAATTTTTCAGAAAACCACTTGCAGGCCTCCGGATTCGTGAAATCGACAATCGCCATAGAAGGCTGCCACAAGTCTGTCTGGAAAATACTCCCGTCTGTATTATGAATAAAATAACCTTTTTCTGCACCTTCGTCAAATAATCCCGACCGCTGGGAAATATACGGATTAATCCAGCAGCATGTGCCAAGCCCTTTTTCATGCAGTCTTTTCAGCATAGCAGGCGGGTCAGGGAAATTATTCGTATCCCACTCAAAATTAGTCCATTCATAGCCCTTCATCCAGAAGCAGTCAAAATGGAACATCTGGAGAGGAATATCACGTTCAAACATGCCGTCAATAAACTCGTTCACAGTTTCTTCGTTATAATCAGTCGTGAACGAAGTCGACAGCCACAGGCCGAATGTATTTGCCGGCGGGAGTGCAGGCTTTCCGGTCAGGTCTGTGTACTTCACAAGCACCTGTTCAAGATTCTCACCACCAAAGAAATAATATTCCATTTCCTCGCCGGGGAGTGTCATGGAGACTTTAGAAACTGTATCAGAAGCCACTTCATAAGAAACTTTTCCGGAACTGTTTACCAGTATGCCATATCCTCTGGAAGAAAGATAGAACGGGATAGATTTATAACTTTGTTCCGAACACGTACCGCCGTCAGCGTTCCAGATTTCCACATTCTGCCCGTTTTTGACAAAAGTGGTGAATTTTTCACCGAAGCCGTAAATGCATTCACCCACATCAAGCAGCAATTGTTCCCTGATATACGTATTTCTGGCATCGACAGGCTCATTAAAGAACTGGTCATCTGCCTGCACAGCAACACGGGCATTTGCATGGAATTGATTTTCCTCAATATAGCTGGTAGACCGCCATGCACCGCCGGTGAGCCGCCTGCCTTTGTAAGAAAATTCCACGTCCCAGTCAAATGCTTTTTTGATTCTGACTTTAGTATTGCCGGCTGTCATTTCGATAAAACCGTCTTCTTCTGTAATTTGAGCCTGATAGCCCTGCGGTTCATTGAGTTCAAATTTCGGCTGATTTTTCAGTGTACCCTTGTGATGCACAATATGCACTTTGATAGTATCATCTGCAACAGCCGTGTATGTAATCTCGAGTGTGACGCCCCCCAGTGTCATAGCCCGATTATAGATTGCATTTGTTGTTGCAAAAACAGAAACTGAATTTTCTGTATGTGTTACTTCATAGGCCTGCGTTGCATAATATACCTGATAACCCTTTCTGTTAAGCCATAATCCGTCTGAAAATTTCATATAAATATACCTCCGGTAAAAAATTCAAGCGCAGTTATATTTTTATTTTAGCATACGGAATATAAAAAGTCAAGCATTTTTGATTGACATTATGTATATTTCATGATATAATTTAGTAAAAAAGGGAGGGCATATCATGCAGGAATTTGATTTATTTGCCAGTCGGCAGGGAGAGCCGTGCTTTTATAGAATCATCGGCATTTCTGAAACATATTTACAGGAAATTCAGGAACTGGACTGCACTCTTGCAGGCAACAGCAGTTATCTGAGAATAAATGAATTTAAAATTTTATCAGATAAAAATCAGATTCAGCATTATCAGGAAACTGTACAGGAATATCAGAAAAATTATCCGAAAATTTCTGAAATGCTGAAATTATATCATCAGAGTATAAAGCTGGTCAATCAGACGATTGAAAAAAATCTTCTGGTTTCGGTTTTTTTCTGGTATGATAATTATCTGAAAGAATATATGCAGCAGACCGGAAGAAAGAAATTAGTCTGTTCCGGAAAAATGGGCTATAAAGAATATCTGTTCTGTTATTTTGCATATCTGCTGGGGGTTGACGTGCTTCTGCTTCTGCCGGAAGGAGATTTAAAAATTTCAGATATTTTATTAAAGCAGTCGCAGGCATTCACAACCGGCCGGACAGAGGCAGTAAAAATTCCAGCATATCAGAAACCAGCCCTCAGACCACAGGCTGCTGCACAGAAGAAAATTAATACTATCCATCCGGACAGAAAAAAACAAAACACGGAATTAAGCTACGAAGCCCTTGCAAGACTGGCAAAATCTGTAGTTATGATTAGCGTATATGACCGGAACGGTGAATTCAAGGGTTCTGGTTCAGGCATTGCCATCAGCAAAGACGGCTATATTTTAACAAATCTGCATGTACTCAGTGACGGGGATATCTATGCTGTACGGCTGGAGAATGACGAGCAGGTTTATCCGGCTTACCAGATTATCAAATATCATACCCAGTTTAATTTAGCAGTGATAAAAATAGACAGGAATTTAGACCCGCTCCGGATTTATGACGGCAGAAACGAACTCGTCAGAGGACAGAAAATTATTGCTATCGGCAGTCCGATGGGATTGTTCAATTCCGTATCTGACGGGATTATTGCCGGATTCCGGAAAACAGAAAATCAGGAATATATCCAGTTCACAGCAGCTGTTTCTGACGGCAGCTGCGGCGGTGCTCTGCTGAATACTTATGGAGAAATCATCGGCATTAATACAGCCCATGTTATCAAAGGAGAAAATATCAATCTTGCCGTAAGCTATAAGCAGATTCTGCCGTTTATTCTGGGATTTTTGCATTAATAACAATATATGAAAACCGTGTATCAGAAATACTCTCTGATACACGGTAATTTTATTCTGTAATGACAGCAATATTATCATTCTGCAAAGCGGCTGTCAGTGCCTGATATGCCTTTCGGGAGGCCTTGTCATTGATAATCTTGACAGAAAGCTGTTCCTTGCTGTTATGCAGTACCGCAAGCATATCTTCCAAATCATAAAGCTGATTTCCATAAAGATATTCATTCCCTGTCACAGTAATCATCACATAACCGCCCCGTTCCGTCACAGGTTCTGTTTCCGGAACAGTTTCTGATTCTGTTTCTGTTGTTTCAGGTAAAACAAGGCTTTCTGAAACTTCCGGAATTTCTTCCGGAGAAATATTTTCATTCGCCTGTATGGCAATCTCTTTTCCGTCCCCCAGCCCGCCGGAATGCATTTTCATATATAACAGTGTTCCGCCGACACCCACTGCTGCCCCTACCGCAATGCAGGCAACTGCAACAAGTACCGGAAATGCTGCCAAGCCTCTGACTGTTCTTTTCATGATTTATCCTCCGAAATCTGAAACATCTATTTCAATACAATAAAAATGCGGATATGTCTGCCGGACTTCCCTGAATGCCTCGCTGACCAGACTACATGCTGTCTCTGAACCGATTTCTGTACCATCATAGAGAAATAAAAACGGTATTTTATCTTCCTGAATATACTCCTGTTTCTGTAAAATCAAAACAATTTCCTGTGCAATATTTTCTGTATTGTCTATCATACCAAGTGACAAATCCTGTTTGGTGCTGTCATCCATGCGTTTGAGTTCTATTGTCCAGAAATCTCCGGATTTGTCCATAATCAGCCGGCTCTGCATAAGTGTCCCACGGCTGATTTCAAGTAATGCCGTCAAATCTACCGCTTTTCCGTGATTGATTTCCTCCAGTAAGGCGAGTTCTTCTTCTGCCTGTTCCTGAAGAGCCTGTGCTGTTTCAGAGATTGCCGCCGCCTCATTCAGAGCCTGATTCGCAGTTTCTTTGGCATCTTCTACCTCAAAATGACTGAATAAAATAAAGAAAAATAATATCAGCATAAAAATATCAAGCAGAGAAGTAAAATCTAAAATAATTTCCCTGATTTTCATTCTGTTTCAACCTCTGATTCTTTCTTCCGTTTTTTTTCAGCAGTAATTTTTTTAGTATTTCGTTCCGGTACAGTTTCTGTTTTATTCAGTTGTGTTTCAATCCATGACTGAAATAAGGCATGGACTGTTTTAAAAATAATAGAAAAAATAATCCCCCATGCTGTAGATGTCAGTGCATTGAAAAATTTAATTTTAATTATTTCCAGTTCGCCGGATAAATCCAGCTCCAGCAAAGCCCTC
>CADBOP010000070.1 GCA_902796255.1 uncultured Ruminococcus sp. | reverse complement strand
TTTATCACCTCTGCTTCCTATTATACCATATCTTTTCTATTTTGTCTATACTGGAATTGCTGTAAATCAGATTCTACAGGAATATATCCATTTGCACGACAGTCTGTGATTGCTTCTTCCAGCGTATTGCCATAAAACATGCATACATCTGTTACATATTCGTAAGCCATATCCGCTGAAGATTTTATATGATATAGAATTGATGGAAAATAATCCCATAATATCACTAAAGCAATCATGCAGGCAACAAAAGATAATAATCTTTTCTTTATTCTGTCTGTTTTTAACATAATATCCCTCTTTTCAGAAACGAGTTTATGATGCAGAAATTTCTTTCTTTTTACGTCCTTTCATTATTAATGCATAAATGCCAGCCCCAAACACCGCAGAGACAAAAGAGAAAACTATCAGCGTTCCGCTTGAGAATGCAGAACCAGTATAGGGTATATTATCTGTTTTGAAATAAAGATAAATCGGGTCTGCACCGCCACTAAATACATAAGCTTCATCTACCAGATTTAAAGAAGCTGCATTATTAAACAGAGAAAGTGCAATTGTTCCGACAGGACTTTGCATGTTGCTTCCGGTTGTGAAATTGTCTGCCAGAATCGGCTTGCCAGCATGAGAATCTTTGGTATAGTACAGTGCAAGCCATTCTTTGCCGACATCTCCGTTCAGGTCGCCGTTGACACCAAGTATATCATATTCCATACCAACTTCATTCCGGTTGCATGTTGTAGCATAATAATAGCAGAATTGCTGTCCGTCTGCCTCATCTTGATAGGTATGCACCATCATAGAGGGAATTGGGCTCAGCTCACGATGATAGTACTCATAAACATCCTTAATCATACATACTACATCTATCACAACTAAGATAAGGGAAATAATGCAGATAGCTAATCCAATATAGTCAGAAATACGAACGCCGTTCTTTTCTACAAAAGCATTTAAATTGTTTTGAGCGAGTTGTTCCTCTTGTTTGGCTTGGTTCAATTTTTTCAGCCAACTCTCACCGATTTCTGAGCTTAAAAATTCTCCTATTTCGTCTACTTGATTTGGCTGCACACCCCAATCATCACGTAAAACATCAAATTCTACCATAAATTCGTTCTCTACAGCATCGTTAAGCTTATTAGTTGCATCAACGAATTTTCCCTGAGCAACTTCAAGGTTATTAGTTAAGGTTCTATAACACTCTCCATATTCTCTATTGGCAATTGCAATGTAAAGGCCAATAGAGGCAGTAACAAGTGCTGCACCGCCAAAAATAATTTCACTTGTTTTTATGCCGTAGCCGAAAATCCCTTCATCAAAAGTTTTATTAGAACCGTTTTGTAAGCTGTTGGCAGAACCTGTCAGACCAATTCCGCCTTCTTCAAAAATCTTACGGTTGACACCGAAATAAATGGATGACGCCGTTTCTGTTAAGGATGTACTTGCTCGTTTCAGTTTCCAGCTTTCCTCATTTGAGAAGCTGTTCAGCATCAGGGAAGAAAGGTTGATTTCAGCAAGTGCTGCAACCTGTGCAGGAGACATGGTATTCAGAAGTGGATACAGTTCAATTCTGTCATCAATATCATGCACAAAATCATATTCTTCATCAAGAATAAACTCTGCAAGAGAACTGCCATTATAGTTAATTTCTTTAAGTGTTGTATAAAGCATACCAGCATCAGTCCATACAACAGCATCGCCCTCTTCATGTGTATCAAAATACTGCTGAATTTCTTCCTCCGGAGCATCCAGTGCAATACCACTGTCTGTATAGTAGCTAAGATATGTTTTTAAGCCTTCAATGCCAACAGCAAGATATTTCGCATCCGCATCAAAATCGACAATCATTCTGGATTCAATCGAAGGTGCAGAAGCCAGAGGGTCAAATGCCTGATATTCCTCAAAGAGAACATCATAATCAGCAGCTTCAATTTCCTTAATCCAGTCAGAATTAGAATTGCTGGAATTAATACCAATTGCTAAGTACTGCACAATATTATCAAGCACACTGACATTTGCCTGCATTCTCATGGTGACTAAATCGGCGTGCTGTTTTTTCTCATCCTCTGAAAGAGCATCATATTTATCACCAAGTTCTTCTTTCGTTTCATTCAGCAATAAATCTCCCATCAGCATACCAGTATCATCATCTGTATACTGATTCAGCAAATCATGTGCAAACAGTGCATTTTCTTTTCCTGCTTTATAATTTGCACGGTATTCTGTGAGCATGAGCGTAATATCTTCTATAAAAGCATCTGTACTTTCTTTCACGTTTTCCAAAAGCTGTTCATAATCTACAAGACTATAATCACCACTCATATTCATTACTTTCATATCAGTGATAGCTTCTGTGCGGTCAGTAGTTGTTTTATACCCGACATAAACAGCACGTTTTTTAGAAAACAAATCATCTGAACCGGAATTTAAATTTTTATCCAGAACGAGATAATCATTATCAGTCAGCCATTTTTTAGCAGATTCTTCATCTTCCCCATAGCTGATTTTCAGTTCACTGATATACAGTTTTTCCTTTGCAGATGCAATCATTTGTGCTGGATTCTGGAACGCACAAAGTGTACCCAGAATAACAGCGATTGTTCTCATGAGTTTTTTTAATTTCATAGTACTCTTTCCTTTCACTGTGTTTTAAATTTATGTTCATGCATTATTGCATTTGCATACGTTTTTCAAGAATTTTTTGTTCCATATATTCCTGTATGATTTCATTCTGACTTGCATGGTAGAGACTGCCGGACATTGCCTGATTTTCTACAGAAACAGAGTATTCCTTTATAGAAGTATTGGAACTATTCAGTGCAACATTGAAGCAATCCTGCATTTCTTCCATTGCCTTTTTAACAAGAATGGAAGAAACAATTGCACCATACTGGTCTTTAAACTGATATTCGGTATTTGCGTTATTGATTGCATCAAGAGCCTGTTTGGTACTTGTTTCATCAAGATATTGCAGATTGATTAGTGCAGAAGGGGCAATACAGGAAATTTCTGCTTTTGATTCTCCTCCTGCGGAAGAAATATAATCAATATTTCGATTGATATTAAAACCATTCAGGCGGATATCGCTGAACCGCACCGTAAGTCTGTCGTTTTTTGCCATATGCAAAAGATTCAGGTCACGCATTTCAAGAAATACATTCATTTTTTGTAAAATTCCAGGAAGCCAGATAGTTAATTCCGTAACAAAAGGAGTTTCGTCTTCATTTCTGAATTTTTGCAAACAGTTTTCATTCAGATTGCGTGTATCATTCCATGACATATCTAAGCGATAAGTTTTAGTTTCATTAGAATAGCCATTTTCAGGTTTATATTCAAAATCGATATAAAATTTTTCAACAGAATCTGGATACGAGTTTTTCGTGCAGACAGGATTTTCCACATTCATGACAAGGGTATAGAGATACCAGTCAGTTTCATCTGCATGAGAAAACGACTGATTGATATCACTATCACACCGAAGTGTAAGATTTTTCAAAGCATTTGTTTCCAGCACAGCACCATATTGGTCATGAAATTTTTCATCTCCAGTGATTTTTTGTTCAAATTCTTTTATCGTAAGTTTGTTTACATGGAGTTGTTCTTTGATATATTCTCCATCAACAAGATTCATTTTAATTCCAATTGTACCATCTGAACTGGCTGTTGAAGAAGAAACATAATCTGTATCCGGACTGGCATTGATTTTTATTCCTCCGCAAGTAATACGATTGATTTCAAAGCTCATGCGTTCGTAATTAAACAGACTAATATAGCCATTTAATTCAAGATGCATATCCATTTGTGTCAGCATACCCGGAAGCCATAATTCAAAAGAAAGCGGACAGCTGTCATCATTAGAACGAACAAAATTTCTGGTTACAAAATCGTTATTTTTATTTTGCCCTCCAGAATAAGACAAGTCAAGGCGATATTTTTCAGATTTTCCAGTGCCATTTTCTGTATAATAGCTAAAATCAAACCAAAATTGATTGATGACTTCTGGTTTTGAGTTTCTTGATGAGGTACTGCACGGATTTGTCAAAGTACCTTCAAATTTGTAAAGATACATTCCAGCTTCTTCTTCATAATTTCCAAAAGGATTAAAATTTGCATCTGCCGCCGCCGCTGGCAGTGCAATATCTGTATAAGAAAATAATGGAAGAAATACCAGCATTATAGCTAAAAAGAAAGAAAGGAACTGATAAAAATTAAGCTTTGTTTTCACGATTATCCATTCCTTTCATTTTTTTATTTTTTACTATGATAACTATAATATAAATAAGAAACATCAAAATGCCTATACCAATTACCAACATATTTTGATTGCCAATAACAGAAGCAAGAAAACGTTCCGCCTGTTTTTCTACAGTATCTTTATCTATTTCCAGCGAACCAGTTTCTGCATGAAGAAATTGTATTTTTTGAAATTCGCTGAAATTTTCAGCAATTAATGTTCTTCCTGATGCTGTAGAAGAAAGATAAATATCTGAACCATCATATAATCCGCCATTAGTAAGCGTAGAAGGCGACCCAACCCATGAAGTATCCAGATATAAATTATTGCTGCTGCCGTTTGTCTGATAATTATCACGAATGATTACTTTTCCTTGTATGCCGAATATATGCGAGCCGTCTATATAAACGCCGCTTCCGTCATTTCCAGAAGTATTATTCGTAATTGTCGTACTGACAACCGCTGTATTATCATCATCAATAAAAAGTGCTCCGCCCTGATCCCATGCAGTGTTTCTGGAAAAATAGCAATTATTAAAAACAGTTTGATTACATTCATCAATATAGACTGCACCGCCGTTATCTTCTGCTGTATTTTCCATAAACGTACAGCCAGAAAACAAAACCGGATTATATGAATTATCTACATAAACTGCACCACCGTAATCTTTAGCATAATTACCTCGAAAAATGCTTTTTGATACAGAAAGCCCGCCATCGTTGATATAAATTGCTCCTGCATTATCCTCGCTATAATTGCCTTCAAAGGAAGCATTTTGAATTGTGGCCGTACCATCACCGATATAAATTGCACCACCATGACAGTTGTTATTGCTGTCTGCTGTAAAATTAACATAAAATCCAGTATCTTGAATATTCAGTTCACACACATAATCCATACGGATTGCACCGCCGTCCTGTTGTGTAGAACAGCCAATAATAGAACACCCTTTCAAATTTAATACAGAGTGTTCCTCAAGTTCAATACATCCAGCAGTATCTCCACTTTTACCACCTGTAAGAATGCCGCCTTTTATAGCATAATTTTCATGAACGGCATCTGGCATACTGTCAACAATACTAAGTTTTGCATTTTCTTCTAATGTAATCAGGTGTCCTTCATCCTGATAATCCGTCAAACTGCGTTTTAAAATATGCCCGTTCAGGTCAAGTGTAAATTCTGCTTCAGAAACAGCAGTAAGATTGCTGTCTATTGTCCAGTCCTCATAAAGTTTTAAAACTGCATTTTTTTTACGATTCGCCTCATTCCATGCTTCCTGTTTTTTTTCAGAAGAATAAGAAATTGTTGTGCCATCACAAAGCAATTCTGCTGAAATGGATTCTGCTTTCGCTTGCATTTCTGACAGTGAAACACCCATATTAAGAAGTATGACTCCAGTTAAAAATACAGAAATTATCTTACATTTTTCTTTCATTTTATTACATTCTTTCATTTTATTATTTTTACATCCAAAAATTCTAATAATCTTAAAAATGCCGATAAAATACCACCTAATCGTTTTTGCAATAAGGATAAACTATTGTTTGATATATCATTTTCCTTTCTGCGTTTCTTTTTCTTATTAGGCGATTGCAAAATTCAAAAAACAGCTATAAATAGTTATTTTTCAACACTTTGTTTTTCTCCATTCCTCCACTTTTTCAAATAGAAATATGGCTTTTAATTGAAGAAATGGCTTATTTACGTTGTACTTTATCTTTTTTTCAATCAGGACTTTGCTTTTTTCTTCTGTATGGAAAGTCCTGCAAGAATGGCAATATATGCTGTAATCGGAAGCAGAAAGCCCAGATAATTCAGATAAAGCTTGTCCGCCTGTACTAAGGCATTAAAAATGGAATGATATACAATTGCAACATCAAATGTTGCAAGAATTCCACAGTAAAACAGTTTTTTCTTTTTCCGGATAAACGAAATGCAGATGCCCACTGTACCTGTGCAGATGCCGTGCATTAAACCAGAGGCCAAACCTCGGATGACTGACCAGAATAATGTCACTTCTTCGAAATTCTGTGTCAGTAAAATTAAATTCTCCAGTATGGCAAACCCGATTCCTACGAAAAATGCCGCTGGCAGTAAATCTTCTATTTTATCTGAGGCAACACCGCACAGTTGCAAAACAGCACCAAAAGTAGTATAATAAGAATATGGACAGACAAATGACACTGGCAGAAATGAA
>CADBOP010000069.1 GCA_902796255.1 uncultured Ruminococcus sp. | reverse complement strand
AGCACCAGCAGTAATGCCGATTTTTTCGGCATCAGACAGGTCTAAAGTGTCAAGCTCGTCCGCATTCTCAATATGATAACTTTTGCAATGCCGTCTGCTGATGTCATAGAGCTTCACAGTATTGGAACTGTGTTTGCCGCCGATGATAATCATGCAGTCGGACTCCGCAGCAAGAGAAGCTGCATCTGACTGTCTCTGTGCGGTTGCACTGCAAATCGTTTCGTAAACAACGATATTAAAATCTTTCTCAGGAAGGACTTTCAAACACTCTCCCCATATTATATTATTATACGTTGTTTGTGCAACAATTGCAAGCTTTTTTGAAAAGTTTTTTTCCAGATTTTGAAAAAAGTCTTTCAGCACAGTTTCGTCCTTGAAAACGAAATAATTTTGTTGACAATGTCCAATAATCCCCTGAACTTCGGGATGGGACGCATCACCGGCGATGAGAATAAAACTGCCCTGTGCTGTTTCGTCAGCTACAATTTTATGAATGCGGCGTACAAAAGGGCAGGTAGCATCAATCACAGGATTACCGAGGGCAGAAATCTTGTCGTAGACGGCTTTTTCGACACCATGCGACCGGATGACAACAGATTCGTTGGGGCGGAGCTCTGAGACATCCTGAATAATTCGTGCACCTTTGTTCTGCATATCGCTGACGACATCCTGATTATGAATGATTGGCCCTAATGTTGCGACGGGCTTATGCTGTTTGAGAGCCGTGTAAACCATGTCTACGGCACGGTTGACCCCGAAACAGAATCCGGCGGATTTTGCAACCTTGATTTTCATAAAAAAACCGCCTTCTTTCTTTGAGAATCAAAAAAAATTAAAATATAATATATTATAGCATATTTTTTCTGATTTGTCAAGCCTGAATAGAAATTTAAATTTTTTCCTGAAAAATTTTAGAATCTTCTTGTAATTCTGACAAAGATATGATATAATAAACAGGAAATCAAAAATATCGACAGAGAGGATTCGTGTTTATGAAAGTAAAATTAATTATGCTGTTTTCTGTTCTGGTGCTGGGGGCTGCACTGACTGCCTGCGGAGATGTACAGGAAACCCAAGCCGAAACAGTACAGATTCCCGAAGATGCAGAATTCTGGGATGCACCAGAAACTGCACCGGTGGACATTGGCCCTGACCCTGCACTGGCAGAACCTGTACAGGAAACGGCGGCTTTTACACCAGAGACAGCTCCGGCAGTGAACCCGTAATGATAAAAAATGCTGTATCAGAAACTGATATGGCATTTTTTATTTTTATTTTTCTGTTTGTACCGGCAGTTCCGGCTCATCTACAAGGGCTTTGATTCCGTCCATAATCGGCGGCATAATAGAAGTTCTTAATGTTTTTAACAGTTCCCTGTCAGAAAGGTTTTCTGTGGAAGGCAGAGAATCTGCCGGAATCGGTTCGCCGATTCTGACAACTATCTTGCTGCGGAAATGCAGTTTCTGTCCGTCAAAATTAATGCCTATCGGGACAATATCACCGTGTACTTTTGCAGCAACCAAAGCAACACCGGATTTCCCTTTTCCGACTCTGCCGTCTTTGCTTCTTGTGCCTTCCGGAAAAATCAATAAATTCTTTCCGCTCCGGATGCAGTCCGCAGAAGTTTCAATTACGGCCATATCTCCCGAACCTCTTTCAACAGGGAATGCACCTAACCAGCGAATCAGGCCTGCAAAAGCTTTATTGCCTTCAAACAGCTCTTTTTTTGCCATAAAGCCGAATCTTCCGTATCCGGACAAGGCAACTAAAACAGGGTCAAGATAACTTCTGTGATTCGATACAAAAATATAAGGCCTGCCCTTCTGAATATTTTTTCTGCCCTCGAATTTTAAATCATACCAGATATGCAGGGCAATCCGTACTAAAAACATCACAAATGTATATAACATGATAATTCTGACCTCAGTCCAGTTTTTCTTTGATTAAGTTTGTAATATGCTCTACTACTTCATGAAAGCCCATATCAGAAGAATCTACTAAAACAGCATCTTCCGCCTGACACAAAGGTGCAATGGCCCTGTGGGTATCCTGATAGTCACGCTGTTTCATATCTGCAAGAATTTCTTCATAGCTCGGACAGTCCGGTTTTTCTCTGAGTTCCAGATATCTGCGGCTGGCTCGTTCTTCGGCAGAAGCAGTCAGAAAAATTTTCAAATCTGCATGGGGCAGTACAACAGTGCCGATATCACGGCCGTCCATAATAATATTATTTTCGGCAGCAATTTTTTTCTGCAAATCCAGCAGATGTTTCCGGACTTCCGGAACAGCAGATACTTTCGAGGCTGCCATGGAAACTTCCGGACTGCGGATATAATCTGATACATCGTCACCGCACAGCAGAACTCTCTGTACACCACCGATAAATTTCAGTTCAATATCAATTTTTTCAATCTGTCTGGCAAGCTGTTCTGGTTCGGTACAGTTGTTTCTGATGGCATACAGGCCGATAGCCCTGTACATAGCACCAGTATCGACATGAATAAAGCCCAGTTCTTTGGCAATGGCTTTTGAAATGCTGCTTTTTCCTGCTCCCCCAGGGCCGTCTATGGCAATATTAATTTTTTTCATAATATAAATCATGCTCCTTTTAGATATAAAATTTATTTTTTTAATTAAAAATGCATTGCTGCAAGATTGGCTGTAGCAAAGGCGATTTGTAGATTAAATCCCCCTGTATAGGCATCGACATCAAGAATTTCTCCTGCAAAATACAAATTCTGAATCAGTTTCGATTCCATTGTTTTCGGGTTCACTTCTTTACAGGAGATACCCCCTCTTGTGATAATGCCTTCTGCCATTGGCCGAGTGCCTCTGATAGTGAATTTAAAATTTTTAAGTTCTTCACAGATTCGCATTCTCTGTGGTCTGGTCAGACTGTGATTTTTCAGATACGGCGATAATCCGCATCTTCCAAGCAGGGGAGAAACCATATTCGAGGGAACTAATTTCCGGCATAAGCTTACTACTTGCTGATTCGGAATTTCAGCAATTTCTCTTTGCAGCCGCTTGTCAAGCTGTTCTGGTGTCAGTGCAGGCTTTAAATCAATATGCACTGTATAACCGGTATCTTCCTGCATATGTGCAGAGGCTGTCAGAACCAGCGGGCCGGAAAGTCCGAAATGTGTGAACAGCATTTCGCCCTGTTCTTCATAGATAAGCTTGTTTTTATATTTCAGGCTTAATTTTACATTTTTTAAAGAAATCCCCATCATTTCGGCACAATCTCTTTCCAGTGTCTCTAAGGGCACAAGAGAAGGCCGCAAAGCTGTCACGGTATGGCCGGCTTCTCTGGCAATGGCATAGCCGTCACCTTCTGAGCCTGTTGCCGGATAAGTTGCACCCCCTACAGCCAATACAATCTTATCTGCATGATATTGATTTTTCTCACATGTTACACCCCGACAAACCTGATTTTCTATTATAAGTGATTTTGCTCTGTCATGTACAATTCTGACATGCAGCCGCTGCATTTCCGTATGCAGAGCTTCTACAATTTCAGCAGACTGGTCACTGACCGGAAACACTCTGTTTCCCCGTTCTGTTTTCAGGGCGACACCTAAACCCTCAAAATACTGCATAATATCCTGTGGGTTGCAGACAGAAAATGCACTGTATAAAAATCTTGCATTTCTGGGGATATTTTTCATAAGTGTTTCTGTATCACAGTTATTTGTCAGATTACAGCGGCCTTTCCCTGTAATTCTGAGTTTCCGGCCTATTTGCTGATTTTTCTCGATGACCATCACTTCATGCCCCAGAGCAGCTGACTGCACTGCACAGAAACAGCCTGCTGCACCGCCGCCGATAATTACTATTTTCATGTATTCCCCTCCAGCATACGGCGGCGGCGTTCCGCCAAGGCCTGCCGTCTGTTTTCTGTGTCTTTATGCAGAATATGCCAGCTCTCACCAGTCCATTCCAGCAAATCGCCTTCTCTGAGTTCAGCCGGAAGTCTGCTCCGGTGAAAATCAAGAAAATTTCCATTCTGTTCCAGAACTGCATAGTCTCCCTCGAAACGGTCGACACTGTAAATCATAATGTTTTTACTCCTTACCGCTTGTCACGACATTACAGTTTTTTGTATCTTTGTCATAAAGAAATACAATATCTCCCTGCTGTGCCGTGATGTAAATATTATCTGTATAGGCTTTCAGATGTTCAAGCGTACTTTCTGCCGGATGTCCGTATTTATTATCTACTCCGCAGGAAATGCCGACATATTTCGGCTGTACCTGTTCCAGAAATGCTTCTCCGGAAGAAGTATCACTTCCGTGATGACCGGCTTTCAGGAAATCCGCTTTCAGCAAAGTATTGTCCACTGTAGAAAGAATTGTCTTTTCTTCAGGGGTTTCCATATCTCCCGTGAACAGGCAGACAATATCATCATACTGGATTCTTAATACCAGAGAAGTATTGTTCAGTGTAGAGGCATGTTCTGAAACAGGAGCTAAAACAGTTACCTGTGCATTGCCGAGCGTGAATGTTTCTCCGGTTTTGAGGGCTTTGTATTCTGCCCCTGTGGCTTCGACAGCATCCAGATATTTTTCATAGGTTTTCGTTGTCGGAATCAGAGAATCCTGAAAAACAGGTTCAATCATGACTTCCGGCTTGACGGAAGCAAAAACTTTCGGGAAGCCGCCGATGTGGTCAGCGTGCATATGTGTTGCTGCGGCATAGTCCAGAGATGTGATATTCTGTGCATTCAGATAGCTGACGATTTTTTCGCCTGCACTGGATTCTGCCGCATCAATCAGCATTGTATGGCCGTCAGCAGAAACTAAAATACTGTCTCCCTGCCCGACATCTATCACATGCACCTGAAATTCAGCATCAGAAACAGTAATATTCTGATTCTGGAATACTTGCAGCTGTGATTCTTCCTGATGTTCTGAACTGTATTTTCCGCTGAGAAGGGCAATGATGCTCAGAACTGTGACGAGAATAATATAAATTATTTTATTTCTTGTATTATTCTGTGTTTCTTCAGGAATTGTTTTCTGATGTTTCTTTCCTGCCATGCAGTCACTCTCCTTTCTGTTTCATTTTTCTCTGTTCCAGTTCCAGAGCAGAAATCAATACTTTTCGGGGCTTTGCACCATCGGGAGGGCCTATCACGCCTTTTTCCTCCAGCTCGTCCATAATTCTGGCGGCTCTGGCATAGCCTAATCTTAATCTTCTCTGGAGATAACTTGTAGAGGCCTGTCCGGCAGCGACTACTACTTCAATCGCCTGTTCAATCAAATCGGCATCACCAGAAACTGCAATTTCTTCAGAGCCGCTGCTTTTTTTCTTATCGCCTGCGGCCGCCATCTGGTTTACAGCACGTTCGATTTCCTCATCATAAATTACCTGTTCAGACTGCTTTTTAATAAATTCTACAACTTGTTCAATTTCTTCTGTTGAGACATAACAGCCCTGTACTCTGACGGGTTTCGGCTGACCGCTCGGCAGATACAGCATATCGCCGTGGCCTAAGAGTTTTTCCGCACCGCCGGTATCTAAAATAATTCGGGAATCTATCTGTGACATGACAGATAAAGCAATACGGCTCGGAATGTTGGCTTTAATCAGACCCGTGATAATATCAGTTGTCGGTCTTTGGGTGGCAATAATCAGATGCATTCCAGCTGCACGGGCAAGCTGTGCCAGACGGCAGATAGCTTCTTCGACTTCTTTGGAAGCTGTCATCATCAGGTCAGCAAGCTCATCAATACAGATGACAATCTGCGGCATTTTAGCAAGTTTCAGTTCCGGCTTGGTTTTGCAGATTCTGTTATAGTCTGCTAAATTTCTGACAGAATTCTGGGCAAAGATATCATAGCGTCTGAGCATTTCCTGCACAGCCCAGTTCAATGCACCGGCGGCTTTTTTAGGGTCTGTCACAACGGGAATCAATAAATGCGGAATGCCGTCATATACACGAAATTCTACTATTTTAGGGTCTATTAAAATTAATTTCACTTCATCCGGTGCGGCATGATATAGAATACTCATGATAATCGAATTGGTGCAGACGGATTTACCAGAACCAGTTGCACCTGCAATAATCATATGCGGCATTTTGGCAATATCACCAATAATGACATTACCTGCAATATCTTTTCCAACACCGAATGTCAGTTTGCTTTTGGCATTCTGAAACTCCGGAGCTTCCAGTAATTCCCGAAGCGAAACAGTGTCTTTCTGCGAGTTCGGCACTTCAATGCCGACAGCCGGTTTCCCTGGAATCGGTGCTTCAATTCTGACCCCTTCCGCAGCCAGATTCAGAGCAATATCATCAGAAAGGCTTGTGATTTTAGAAACTTTTACCCCCGGAGCGGGCTGTACTTCATATCTTGTAACAGAAGGCCCTCTTGCAATATCTGTAATATTGACTTCAACATTGAAGCTTTTGAGTACATCACAGAGCTGGTTGGCATTGTTCCGGAGTTCCTGTTTCAGATTCGGGTCATCAGAATGGGAATTGCCCTGTTTCAGAAATTCAATTTTAGGCATCTGATAAACAATACCATCATGCAGGCTGGACTGTTGTGCAGCTTCGTCAGCAATTTCTAAAATAGAATCTAATTTTGCTTCTGATTTTGTTTTTTTCTTGGGCTTTTCAGCAGCATGATTAATCAGTTCTTCCAGAGAGGGGACAAGCTCCAGCTGTTGATTTTCTTCATAATCCCTGTCGGATTCTGTTTTGGATTTGGATTTCTTCCGGACTTTTACTTTGCCATCTTTGGGCATTTCAAAAAACTCGCTCATGCCTTTTTTATCCCGTTTTACGGGAGAATCACTGACAGGAATATCCAGCATGAAAGAAGTGTCTTCCTGCTGCGGGAGAAGTTTCGGCTTGCTCTGCCGTGCGATGGCAAGGGCTTCCTGTTCATTTTCTTCTTCATTCCGGCGTTGTTCTTCTTCATAGCCGGATACAAGCGTAGAATCTTTCCGGTCTTCACGGATAAAATCTGCAAAATCTGCAAGAGGTCTGTGCAAAATCTGAAATAATTCAGAAAGTGTTTTCTTTGACAGCAGCATGATGCAGATGAATAATAATAAAATCATCATGATTTTTGCACCGATTTCGCCGAAAATTGCCTGTATCGGGTAGGCCAGACCACTGACTATCCCGCCCCCGTGCCATGCAATGCCTTCTTTGCTGAGCATTTCCAGACATTTGTTAGGGGAGTCATAATTTAAAATTCTGCCGCCGAAAAACATGATTTCAATAAAACAACTCAGAAACACAATGCTGATACACAGCATTTTAATTTGTTTTCCGAGTTTGTCTTTGTCTTTTTTCTTGTCAATCCAGAAAGCTGTCCAGAATAAGCCGGCCGGTACTAACAGGGAAGTGATGCCGAACAGTCCTTTTATCAGTTCATGCAGCACTTTCCAGAAGGCACTGCCCTGAATAAAAATCAGGAGTGTAATAAAAATACCGAGCGTAAACAGGCAGACGGAATAAATCCGAGCCGGAACTTCTTTTTTTTCTTTTGCCTCTTGTTCTTCTTTGGACAGAGGCAGTTCCGGCACTTCCTCCAGAGCCGGCATGGCTGGCTGTTTGGATTTGGATTTTTTCGCTGGTTCTTTTTTACTGGATTTATCAGATTTTTTCTCCGGCTTTTTAGCACCGGATTTTTTTTTCGTATCTGCCACGTATGTTCCTTTCTATCGTTCTGTGCTTTGCTTATCCGAAGATACCGAAGCCGATAACAACCAGACCAAGCAAGAGGGTATATGCTGCAAAATATTTGAATTTATTGTTTTTTACAAGCAGGTCTACTAATTTGATAGCAGCGATACCAACAACAGCTGCGACTGCAAAGCCTATCATATAGACCGGAATTTCATTCACGGGGAGAGCATCTGCATCAACAGCGTCTTTGATGGCTACTAAACAGCCGGCTAAAATAGTCGGGATTCCCAGCATGAAAGAATATTTTACAGCGGTATCTCTGTTTGTACCGACAAATAATGCTCCGCAGATGGTAGACCCGCTTCGGGAGACACCCGGCAGGAGTGCCACTGCCTGAAACAAGCCGATAATCAGGGCTTCTTTCCATGTCATTGTAGCAGGGGTTTTCTTGCCTTTTTTGCATTTGTCAGACATGAATAAAATAAAGCTGGTATACAGAAAGAAACAGCCCAGAGCTACCAGATATTTTGCAGCGATATCCTCGATAAAATCACGGATAAAATAAAAAGGCACTAATACAACGAGTGAAATAAACAGCATGTAAATCATTCTGCGTTCCGGATTGCCAAGGCCTTTTTTGATGATTTTTCCGGTAAACAGGTCTTTCAGCATAGCAATACATTCTTTGAATAAAGCTGCCACGGTATCTTTAAAGGCAATGCAGGTGGCAAGCAGTGTGCCTAAGTGCAGAAAAGCTGAGAATAAGAAATTATTCTCGCTGCCGGCGTTTCCGGTAATGTGCGAATAAAGCATCAGATGCCCCGAGCTTGACACCGGAAGAAATTCCGTTAAGCCCTGAATAATTCCCTGTAAAATTGCGTCCAGTACTGACATGATATGTAGTCTCCTTTTCATCCTTATTATAATATTTATATATTTTTATATATAGCATATAAATATGTACAGGCACTCTGACGTGCCTTTCTCTGTTCAGTCCGGATAACGGACGGGGGTATTTTCAATCAAATCATATAAAGCCGAAATGGCATCGCTCAGACTGCCGGTGCTGTCAATCAGTCCGAGGTCTACAGCCTGTTCACCGGAAATCACAGAGCCGACATCTGTGGCCAGTTCTTTTGTATTGGTCATCAGTTCACGGAATTTTTCTTCCGGAATCCGGCTGTTTCTTGTTACAAAACTGATGATTCTGTCCTGAATTTTAGCGATATAATCAAAGCTCTGCGGTACACCCAGCATCATACCGTTCATACGGACGGGGTGAATCGTCATAGAGGCGGACGGAACAATATAAGATTTTTTTGCACTTACAGATAAAGGCACTCCTATTGAATGCCCTCCGCCGACTACCAGAGATACAGTCGGGGTCTGCATTCCGGCGATAAGCTCTGCAATGGCAAGACCGGCCTCAACATCTCCGCCCACAGTATTCAGTAAAATCAACAGGCCTTCGATGCTTCTGTCTTGTTCCACAGCAACAAGAGCAGGAATGATATGCTCATATTTTGTTGTCTTGTTTTGTGAGGATAATTCATAATGGCCTTCTACCTGACCGATGACTGTCAGGCAGTGAATCAGGTGCTTCGCATTAGAGGGCTGAATACTTCCGGTATTTTCAATAATTTCGGCTGTATTTAATTGTTTTTCTTCTTCGGATTTTTCTTCCGGAGTGTCTTCCTCCGGCGGATGATATTCACCTAAATTATTCTGGTACATGCACATACACTCCCTTTCAGAAAGAGTATGCCCGCAGACCTGAAAATTATACCATCCTGCCGGATATGCTTAGTATAGCACAATTTCACGCATTTGTCAAGGAAAATGCTTTTATAATTTTAATTTGTCTGCCGGATTGCAGAAATCAAAATGCTGATATTTATAATCTGTTAGCAGAAGCTGTACAGCATGGTTCTGAGAAGCAATTGCTGTCTGAATACAGAAGTCTATATTTTCTCTTGTAATCAACCGGCCGGAATCCAGCATTTTCTGGATTATATTTTCATGACCGGCATGGATTAAATCACACAGCATTTCTTCAAGATGATTTTCGATAGTAATCCCTTCCGGAATGATAACATGTGAGGCAGAGCCTGTATATTTTTCCAGAACAGTATTTTTGATAATAAAATCATTCGTCATTTTAAAACCCTCCTGCTGTTATCATAGCATATTCCTGAAAAAAATACAAGTGCAATAAAATACACCATCCGGAAAAACTCCGGATGGTGTACTTGAAAAGAGTGAGGAATGATTTCTTTATGATTAATAATTTTCTAAATCTGCTTTTTTCAGCAGGCCAACGATATATTTCAGAATCGCTAAAGATTCATCCGATTCCGGTACCTGATTCTTGTTCAGGTCAGCGTTGAGTAATCCCTGCCCTTTGAGTGTTTCTTTGCCGAATACGGCTTTGTTCACTGCAATGACATCTACAATATCTACTTTGCCGTCAGTATTGGCATCTCCCAGCAGAGTTGCAGTTTCTTCTGTGCCGGATTCTGATTCAGTCTGCGTTTCTGTTTCAGATTCCGATTCACTTTCAGTTTCTGTCTGCTGTTCACTGCCTTCGTACTCATAAACCAGTTTTACGGAATTATAAGCTACGTCAGCACCTTCGGGATAGGTCCACCAGTTAGGCTGGATTTCTGCGTAATCATCCAGAGTTTTACCGGTAACTTCAACACCTTTTTCATCTACAACGATTGTGAATTTATCATTGAACTTGACAATATTATCTTTTGTGCCTGCATCGAAGGAAATGGGCTTGCTGCCCCATACAGCTTCGGTTTCACCATCAGGAACAACCTGATTGAAGCACAGTCCGCCGCCGCCTAAAGCACCTGCGGTCACATTGAATACAATTTCTTTCAGATGTTCTTTATCACCAAGCGGAAGTTTGGCAAAGCCATTTTCAGAAAGCTCTAAATCTGCATAGTTATATACTGTTTCTTTGGTTGTGATATCAGGTTCTTCTGTGATTTCCGCATCAGATTTCTGGTCACTGATGACAATCTGTGCAACGGACAGGGCAGGGAGAGTCACAGTCAGTGTATTGTTTTCAATATCATTCTGGACATCGATAATTTTAATATCGCTGGAATCCTGTGTAATTGCATAGACAACAGCACTCTGATAATTTTTGTCAGAACCTGTCAGATTAATCACAGCATTTTCTTCAGAAGCAGCATCTTTATTGGAAAGTGTCATAGTAACAACGGAATCATCTTCGCCGTTGATAGCGGCAAATGCTGCGGCTTTGGACAAATCTTCTGTTTCGGCAGATACGAGTGTGTCACCGAATGCACCACCCTTGCCGTCATAGTTTGTATACAGATTGATGGCAGATTCTACATACGGGCATTCCGGCAGAGTTCCCCAGTAAGTTGCAAAATATACTTCATTCAGAGCGAATGCCCCCAGAGCCTCTGCTTCTGCAATACCTGTGATGACAGATTTACCAGTTGTTTTTTCACTGGCGATATTACCCAGATTATATTCAGAAACAGCAAGCTTTGTTCCCGGATAATATTTATCAATAGATTCCTGCATTCTTGTCAGGAACGGGAAATAGCTCTTGCCCCACGGCATCAGCCAGCTGTTTTCTTCATATTCAGGGTCATAGAGGCTTCTTGCAGCCTGTAAGATGCCTTCATCTGTAGAGACATCCTGTGCATAATAGTGTACATCAAATACATCAATCAGACGTGTGCCGGCTTCTTCTTCGGCTTTTTTCATCTGGTCAAGATAGTAATCCATATACCATGTATAATTGGATTTTACAGCCTGCCAGTCAGGGTCTGTAAAGCCGTTTCCGCTTTCACCAATCTGCATACACGGCAGCATACCCCAGAATGCAGGGCCGTAAACTTCGGCTTTCGGGTCGATTTCCTTGACGACTTTGGCAAGTTCAATAGATTTGGAAACCAGTTCGCTGTTAGTTACTTCTTCAGCGTGCATTCTCGGATGGGTATCATTCCAGAGTACAGGTTCATTATCAAGACTGTAGGCCTGAATGCCTTCTGCTGTGGAGGCATCGCCCAATGTTTTTACGATGTAGTTTACATATTCGTCCATATAGACAGCATTGTCAGTCGTATCCGGTTCAAGGGAAAGTTCGCCGTCTTTTCTGAATTTGACTTCATTCCATCTTGCAGAGGGGGCAGCTTCTTCTTCTGTAACTTCGCCATTTTTATCAGCGGAAACATAGCCGGCCATCTGGAGTGTTGTCATTTTGTAAGGAATGCCGTATTTATTGACATTTTTCGAGAGGTTTCTTGCGGCATAGCCTGCACCGTCAGTAATATCGCCGATATTGGTATCAGAACTGTGTTTCCAGTCGTTTCCGGCATTGGACCAGTTTGTTTCCCAGTTATAGCCTGTATAACGGTTACCGCCCTGACGTACTGCATTTACTTTGACGTTTTCAAGATTTGCACCGTTGCCGTATTCGTTCACGCCATAGATATACGGGCTGATAGCTTTTCTGTTTTTAGATGTATCTACAGTTACAGTCATCTGATAAGCATCAGCGGCATTGACTGTTGCAGCCATTGAAGAAGCCGGTGCAGTGAGTAAAAATCCGGCCAGAGCGGCTGCAAGTACACGATTTGATTTTTTCATGATAGAAATTCCTCCTTAAAGCAAAAGCATATAAAATATATTTATTTATCTGTTTCAGAGCGAAAAGCTCCTTTTGTCCATGTGTCAACATCGGGTTCGCAGTTGGAGATATAATTTATCATCGCTTCTGCAAGTACCAGAATAGTCGTAAATGGTACAGAATGTACATAGCCGTAAGTACTCATTACTTTTCCGCCGACATCGGCTTTTAATTCCCAGATAATTCCCAGATGAATGCAGTCTGTGACAATCTGCTGAATTTTTTTCTCCGGAATCTGCAAATGTTCAGAGAAACTTTTCTGTGTTAGAATATAATTTCTCGGCAGGCTCTCGGAAAAAGCAATTAATTTTACAGCATCCCTGTCGGACAGCAATCTGAACAGAGAAAGCATTCTGTCAGAAAATTCTGTATAATTTCCGATTCCCTGCTTGGGAATCTTTACAAACGTGAAAAACTGCATATCCGGATTAAGCCGCATTAAACTTAAAGCAGAATCGGCTCTTAACTGTGCATAGGTTTCCCGTTTCAGATTATCCGGAAACTGTACCTGATGGGGCTGGATGTTTTTATCATAGGCACACAAAAACCTGTAGAATAATTCAACAGCCTGTTCCGTCCGTTCTTCTTCTTCAAGTATGCTTAGTTTCTGAATATATTCGTGCAGATAATCCGGTTCGGGTTCTTCGTCTTTCAGGCCGAACAGCACATCCAGAGAGATATTTAATATTTCAGCGATTTTGGGGAGAAGTGTTCCGTCTGGAAATGAGCCGTTTTCCCATTTGGAGACCGCCTGCGGCGTGACATTCAACTGCACGGCGAGTTCTTCCTGTTTGAGTCCGGCACGTTTGCGATAATAAGCGAGTCGGGAAGAAAATACCGTTTTTTTCATGTTGTTCTCCTGTT
>CADBOP010000068.1 GCA_902796255.1 uncultured Ruminococcus sp. | reverse complement strand
TTCTGATTCATAATCTGCCGGATACCAGCGAATCTGACTGTTGTCATAATGTTCTGTTCTCACACTTTCTATATACACAGCTTTTTTTGGTTTGTCGTTGGCATCGGTTTCCGTCTGGGAAATTTGGAAGATAATATCCAGCCCGTCAATCACCTGCCCGAATACGGTATAACTGCCGTCAAGAAAAGGCGTACCACCGTACTGTGTATAGTTAGTAATTGCTTCTGCGGAAAAATACATGTTATTGTTTTCAGCAAGTTCATCCAGAAAAGCCATATCTACAGGCTGCCCTGTGACAATGTAGAATTGACTGCCGTCAGTAGAAGTCATGCCGCCACTGTTGGCATATGCCAAAGCACCGGGGACATGAATCAGCTGATTGGAAACACCACCGTCAAATTTGCCGCCCCAGCAGGATTCACCGCCAGTGCCGTCACCCTTCGGGTCACCACCCTGAATCATGAAATTCCGAATGACTCTGTGAAAGATAAGTTCGTCATAATAGCCCTCATTGGCAAGCGTAGTGAAGTTTTCACAGGCCTCAGGGAGAAGCTCAGGGAAAAGCCGGATTTTGACTTCTCCGTAATCTTTGATTTTCATGACGATAATTTCATCACCCTCTGCGGGAGCAGTATAATTCAGCACAGGAAAGTCCTGAAGTTGAATGTGTTTTTTCCCACAGGCCGAAAACAGCATACTGCCTGCAAGAAGGCTGAGCGAGAGAGCCGCAAGTTTTAATTTCATGATAGGACATGCTTCTTTCTGGAAATGATTTGCATACAGGAAAAGACCTGCATAAGATTATTATACAACATCAGACAGGATTTGTAAAGTAAAAATATGAATTTCCTGCAAGTATTTAGGAATTTTAATAATAATCTTGTTCGGGGAAATAAAATACTTGTGAAAAAGTACATGTATAGGGAAGAATTAAGGACTTTGCAGGGCAGTGAGTTCGTTCAGGTTTTTATCTTCCTGTGAGTAAGAAGAAATTTTGACAGAAAGGATTTTGATTTCTTCTGCCGGAGGCGTATAGCCCTGTGCATTAGCCTGCTCTGCCAGCTGTACAGAAGTGATTTGCCGGATAACATCCAGACCGGCATAAGCCTGCCCGAAAATAGTAACCTGCTGAGAAAAATTCGGCACACCACCAAGCTGAAAGAAAGCATCTGCAAGCTCCTGACTGCCGGAAGCTTCACGGAACTGTGCAGCAAATTCTTCGTCAGAAAAGTCAACCGTGTTGAGAAACATGAAACGGCTGCCGGTATAGCTGACTTCTGACTTGAAAAGCCGCTTTGAAAAACTGGTGTCCTTGGAAGTGGTAAGTGAACATAAAGCCCCGCAAAACGGCCAGAGATTCTGATGCAGCTCAAGCGGAATTTTTTCCTGATTGTCAAATACAGGAGGCGTTTTCAGTGTACCGGAAGAATCGGCAGAACCTGCCGCAAAATAGACATCATTCTTGACTTCAAAAATATAAGTGTTGTCATACCAGCCCTTTTCCGCAAGAGAAATGAACTGTGAAACCGTACTCGGTGCATATTCAGGATAGAGAACTGCACGGATTTCACCAAGAGAAGTTTCAATCACTGCTGTAGGTGTGCCGTCAGGGATTTCCTGCATCTGCACAAGTACAAGCGTCTCAGGGTCAATGTAGTGATAACCCTGCTGGGATATCATGACAATGATGTAAAATGCAATAAAGCTGAGTATCGCAGCCGCAAGAAGAAAAATACCCATGGTGGAAAGGGCTTTTCTTTTTTTAGAAGGGTCAGAAAATCTTGCCATAGTGATTATAATTTAGAGATTTCAACACCCTGACGAGTTTCTTTCACGGCATAGCCGAGCTTTTTGATTTCGTCACGGAGTCTGTCTGCTTCGGAGAAGTTTTTGGCTTTTCTTGCCTCTGCCCTGAGATTGACTAAGTCAAGAACTTCCTGCGGAATGGCTTCTTCTTTGCGTTCGTAAAGAAGGCCAAGCACAGAGATGAATTCTTCAAAAAGTGCCAAGCCCTTCTGAAGCTGTTCTTTAGAAGTATTGACGTCAGCAGCCATGATATTCAGTTCACGGACAAGTTCAAAGACTGCTGTCAGAGCATCCGCAGTATTGAGGTCATCAGAAAGAGCCTGAATAAAATTCTGTTTTGCCTGATGGAAAGTAGTTTCAGCCTGCTCAGAAACAGAACCGGATTTTGCATTTTTAAGTGCATTTTTAAGCGTTTCCCTGCACTGATACAGCCTGTCAAGAGAAGCCTTGCAGGCATTGAGAAGCTCTACAGTATAGTTCATAGGAGCACGGTACTGTGCCTGAATCATAAGATAACGGATTACTTCATAGCCGTATGCTTCGGCAACGTCTTTGGTTAAGAAGAAATTGCCCTCGGATTTGGACATTTTGCGGTGGTCAACATTGATATGACCGTTGTGCATCCAGTAATGAGCAAAAGGAACACCGTTTGCCGCCTCTGACTGAGCAATTTCATTTTCATGATGCGGAAAGATTAAGTCATGACCGCCAGCATGTAAATCAATCGTGTCACCAAGACAGTATTTTGCCATGCAGGAGCATTCAATATGCCAGCCCGGACGGCCAGTTCCCCATGGGGAATCCCAGTGCTGCTGAGAAGGGTCACAGCCTTTCCAGAGAGCAAAATCAAGAGGGTCCTGTTTGATTTCATTGATTTCTACTCTTGCCCCCGCATTGAGGTCATCAAGAGACTGATTGGAGAGTTTGCCGTAAGAAATGAATTTTCTGGTTTTATAGTAGACATCATTGCCGGCCTGATACGCAAAGCCTTTATCAATCAGTGTCTGGATAAAGTCAATGATTTTAGGAATAAATTCAGAAACTTTGGGGTGTACTGTAGCCGGCCGGACATTCAGCCCCTCCGCATCTTTGCAGTAAGCAGCAATGTATTTTTCTGCACAGGCTTCCGGCGAGATGTTTTCTATACCGGCCTGACGGATAATTTTATCATTTACGTCAGTATAGTTCTGGACAAAAGTGACTTCATAACCCATATATTCAAGAAATCTTCGGAAGACGTCAAAAACACAGACCGGCCTTGCATTGCCGATGTGGATATAGTTATAGACAGTCGGGCCGCAGACATACATACGGACTTTATTGGGTTCAATAGTTTTGAACTCTTCTTTTTTGTTAGTGAGGGTATTAAAGATTTGAATCATAAAAACCTGCCTCCTGATAAAAATAAATCTCCCCTGCATACTGTTTGAGGGGAGATGCATTATTAATATTATATCTGAAAAAAAGCGAAATGTCAAGAGGGAGATTGCCGCTTTCTGTATCATCAGAATTTTGAAAACTGATGTCAGTGATTAAGAGGAAAACAAAGTCTGATACAAGTGCCTTTGCCTTCTTCACTTTCAAGTTCAATTCTGGCATAATGCAGAGCCATGCCGTGTTTGACAATAGAAAGCCCAAGCCCAGTACCGCCAACTTCTTTGGAATGACTTTTGTTTACCCTGTAAAAACGTTCAAAAATACGTTCTTGGTCTTCTTCAGGAATGCCAATGCCATTGTCCTGTACCTGAACAACAGCAGAAACTTCCCGCTGAAAAACAGAAATTTTGACAAAACCATGAGGCTTGTTGTATTTAATCGCATTGTCACAGATATTGTAAATAATTTCTTCCAGTGTACGGGGAATAGCAATAATGGAAAGTGATTCCCCCTCACAGGAAAGTGTAATCTGATTCTGTGCAGCATTGATTGCAAGCCGCTCCTGTATGCTCTGACAAAGTGCCAGAAGATTGACAGAGATTCGTTCTTCATGCATTGCCGTGCTGCCGTCTTCCAGTCGGGAAAGCTTCAGAATATCATTGACAAGCACCATCAGCCTCTGTGCTTCTTTGTAGATAGTGTCCGCAAAATGCGAAATATCTTTCTGCTGAACATAACCGTCACGGATAATTTCAGCAAAACCAGAAATAGAAGTCAGCGGCGTTTTCAGTTCATGAGAAACATTCGCTGTAAATTCACGCCGGATGTCATCCTGTTTTTTATGCTCAGAACGAAGCTGCTGCATCTGATGCTGAATCTGCTGATTCTGTGCAATAAGCCGGCGGATAAAAGGCTTCATTTCATCATAGATGTTTCTGTCATCAGGATTTTCAGGGTCAAGAAGATTAATCGGCCGCATGATTTTTCTCGAACTTTCCGCCGCCAGAACAACAGAAAGCAAAAGCATCAGAAGAACAATAAATATCACAGGCGAAAGCATGGCAAGAATTAAACGAAATACAGTATCTTGATACACAGAAACACGGATTATCTGAGAATTGTCTAATTTAACAGCATAGTTGACAGTCTTTTGCAGCAGAGAATCAGAATAGCGTTCACTGTCCCCCTCACCAGAATGCATGGCTTCCATAAATTCTTCACGCTGAGAATGATTCTCCATTTTGTGCGGGTCAAGCTGACTGTCAAAAAGAACTGTGCCGTCAGAATCAATCAGTGTGATTCTTGCCGTGCCGATTTTGACAGAAGAAAGAAAATCACAGCCGTATTGATTTACAGCCGAGGAAAGAAGCAGCGTCCTGTCCCGAAGTTCATCAATATTTCTTTGCATAAGATAAGAATTGATAACATAGAGAATCAGACTGGTAGTCAGCAGAAAAACAGTAATACATGCAAGAAAAATACGTTTCGTCAGTTCAGTCCGCATCAACAGTATCTCCCGAAGAATCTTCTATTTTATAGCCAATGCCCCGAATGGTTTTGATATAGTTTCCGGCACAGCCCAGTTTCTGCCGTAATGTGCGGATATGTACATCAACAGTGCGGTTTTCTCCGTCAAAACTGTACCCCCATACACTGTTGAGAAACTGCTCACGGGTCAGGACAATGTCCTTGTTCTTGAGCAGAAGACAAAGCATCTCAAATTCTTTGAAAGTAAGAATAATTTCAGAGCCGTTGACCTGAACAATATGTTTCTCCGGACTGACATAAAGTGTTCCAAGCTGATATGCCTGTGTATCCAGCTCAGAATTTTTCTGCGTTCTGCGTAGAAGTGCCCGTACACGGGCGATAAGTTCCATCATGCCAAAAGGCTTGGGAAGATAGTCATCTGCACCGGCATCAAGACCAATCACTTTTTCATATTCGCTTGATTTGGCAGTAAGCATCATCACAGGAATATTGCTGGTTACTTGCTTTGCCCGAAGTTTCCGCAGAATAGAAAGACCGTCTTCTTCCGGAAGCATGATGTCAAGCAGTATCAGTTCCGGAATTTGCTTTTCAAGAGCACTCCAGAAAAGAGAAGGCTTTTCAAATCCCTCCGCAGGCATACCCGCACTCCCAAGAGTGTAAGTAACAAGCTCACGGATACTGTTATCATCTTCAACGAAATAAATCATATGATTTCCCCCTGTCGGAACAGATGTTGTGCATTTGTATATTGCAGCAGAATGCTTTTTTGATTGGGAATTTCTTCCGAGATAACACAGGAAAGCAGATAGTGAAGAACAGTACCAATTTCTTTTCCCTGAAACCCGACAGAAAGCAGGTCGTTTCCGGTAATATCCAAATCTTTTATGCGGCAGCAGAGATTTTTTTCTTTGCAGATTTGAAAGAAATGTTCCGCCTTTTCAATTTTAGAACGGCTCTCCGGTTCGCCTTTTAATTTGGAAATTCTGTCTGTATCCAGAACTTGCAGAAATAAAGCAAATTCCTGATAAGAAAAGTCAGCAAGCATCTTTCTGACAGCATAAAGAGAAACAGGCGTTTCCCTGTGATAATAGATTAATTTGCAGACAAGCTTTCTTGTATGATTGTCAGATTTCAGCCGGAACAGAATTTTATCCGCCAAGATTGCACTCTTCTCAGCATGGGTTTTAAAATGTCCGCCCTCTTGGTCATGCGTATAGCATTCCGGCTTGGCAATATCATGAAAAAGCATCGTCAGACGAAGTATCAGGTCTTTCGGTGCATTGCCCACAGTTCTCGCAATATGTTCCCACACTGTGAAATCATGCCAGTGTGTATGCTGGGAAAAAGCAATACAAGGCAGGATTTCAGGAATCCTGACCGCCAGAATATGTGGGTAGGAAATCAGTACTTGTGTGATATAATCTCCCATAAGCATAGAACATAATTCAGAAAAGATTCTTTCTGCCGAGATATGTTTAAGCTGAAAAGCAGCGGCCCTCATAGCAGCATCAGTCAATCCGTCAGGCACAAAGCCAAATCTTGCACAGAAACGCATCCCACGGAGAATCCTGAGGGCATCTTCACGGAAACGTGCAGAGGGCACACCAACACAGCGAAGAATGTTCCGTTTCAAATCCTGCATCCCATGAAAAGGGTCAACAAGCTGCTGCGTCTGAAAATCCCATGCCATCGCATTACAGGTGAAATCCCGCCTTGCAAGGTCATCAAAGATGGAGTCAGCAAAAAGAACAGTAGCAGGATGCCGGTAATCTGTATAATCCGTTTCCGTCCGGAAAGTAGTAATTTCAGCAAATCCACCGGAATGCTTGACCCCGACAGTGCCAAAAGCCCGCCCGTACTGCGAACAGTGCTCCGCTCCGAAAATAGAAATAATCTCTTCCGGCCTTGCATTGGTAGTGATATCATAGTCATGCGGAACAAGCCCAAGAGCAGCATCACGTACACAGCCCCCCACAATATAGGCCTGAAAGCCATTGTCACAAAGCATACTGCACATGTGCTGAATCGAATCAGGAAAAGAAAATTGCATAGAAACAGAAAGCCTCCTTTCAGAAATAAGTTTTCCACAGCTGTGGAAAGAAAAGTTGAAAATCAGGACTCCAGAGGAAGTAAATCAATACAGATACACTCCGGAGGATTATTGACCCTTATTTTCCCGATACCTGCCGAAACATTCATGTAAGAAGACTGATAACGATACAGGCCTTTGGTATATTTGGGAAAGAATTTGCGTTCCGGCGAAAGTACACCGCCAATCACAGGCATTCTGACAATCCCGCCGTGAACATGGCCGGAAAGCACAAGGTCAGCCCCCCATTGTGCATAGGCTTCAAACCCCATCGGCGAATGTGCCAGCAGTACACAGGGATGTGTCACACAGGGATGAAGACAGTCAGAAAGCATCTGAAAAGTAATCTGAGATAAATCAGAATAAGAACCGTTTTGATTTTTATAGACAGACTGCGGAAGCGTCAGGCCGGTAAAAAGAATATCATGAATCAGGACAGAAGAATTGTCCAGTACAAGAATACCAGCTTTCCGGCAGTCCGTAAGCATGGAAGAAAGTACAGCGTCCGGCAGGTCTTTTTCATGATTGCCAAGTGAATAGGCTACAGGTGCAATACGCTTGAGCTTACAGAGCAGGTCAAGTGCATCCGGTATGCTGTATTCATTGATTTTTCTGGAAACTAAATCGCCGGTGACGGCAATTATGCCGCTGTGCTTGGAAAGCGGCGAATAGAAATCCGCTTTTCTGAGAATTTCAGAAATGATTCGCTGGTTTTTGTCGTGAGAAGTATGGGTACTGAAATGAATGTCCGAGATATGCAGAATTCTGAACGGCGTCTTGACACCGTCCAGAATAATGCACTCTTGTCTGTCTGTCATATAGTAACTTCCTCATTGCTGTCCGAACTGAATTCTTCAGACTTCTGAGAAGATTTATCATTGCTTTCTGTATCTTCATCAGAATCCGCTTCTTCAGAATTTTCATGCTCCGCACGTGTAAAGGCAACAACAGTATTGTTTTCAGAAACTTTCATGATTTTTACACCTTTGGAAACTCTGCCGCACATGCGGATTTGAGAGGCAGGGACACGGATAATGACACCTTCTGCCGAAATTAAGATAATATCATCTTCTTCGTCAACGACTTTGATACCGCATACAGGACTGCCCGTTTCCTTGACAGGATAGTTTCTGATACCCTTGCCGCCTCTTGACTGGATTCTGTATTCCTCCAGAGCAGTACGCTTGCCATACCCCTGTTCAGAAACAGTAAGAACACTCGCACCGTCACGGACTCTCGCCATAGAAACAACTTCGTCATTCGTCCGGAGTGAAATCGCTTTCACACCATGAGCAGAACGCCCCTGCGGACGGATTTTGTTTTCTTCAAGCCGGAGTGCAAATCCCTGCTTCGTAGCAATAATCAGCTGATTAGAACCGTCTGTCATGCGTACACCGGCAATTTCGTCACCCTCATCAAGGAATGTAGCTCTCATACCTTTTTTGTGAATGTTTCTGAAAGCACTGAGGGCTGTGCGTTTAATACGGCCAAGTTTCGTCACCATTGTGACAAATTTGTCATCGTCAAAATCTTTCGTTCTGAGCATCGCAGAAATGCGTTCCCCTTCTTCCAGCTGAAGAAGATTTGCAAAATGGAATCCTCTCGAGGCTTTCGACCCGTCCGGAATTTCATAGCATTTCAGCTTATGCATGTGGCCTCTGTTGGTGATGAATAAGATATTGTCATGAGAAGAACAGATAAACATTTCAGAAACAAAATCTTCTTCACGCTGCTTCATGCCGGAAACCCCACGGCCGCCCCTTCTCTGGGTCTTGTAAGTCTCAAGTGCCATGCGTTTGATATAACCGTTGTTGGTGTAAGTGACAACACAGTCTTCAACCTGAATAAGAGCCTCAATATCTACTTCTCCGCTGACAGAAGTAATTTCCGTTCTTCTGTCATCACTGAATTTTTTACGGATTTCTTCAAGTTCAGAAGAAATGATTTGATATACTTTCTGCTTGTCGGCAAGAGTATCTTCATAGTCAGAAATTTTTTCACACAGAGCAAATAATTCGTCTGTAATTTTCTGCCGCTCAAGACCAGTTAATGCCCCCAGCCGCATCTGCACAATCGCATCTGCCTGTTCTTCAGAAAGGCCGATAGTATGAGGCAGATGCAGACCGGATAAATCATACTGTGCTTTGGAAAGCAGTGCCAGCATATCGACATCTTTAAAACGGTTGATTAATTTTTCCTTGCCTTCGGCAATGCTGGCAGAACCACGCAGGATAGCAATTACTTCGTCAATATAATCCGCAGCCAGCATAAAGCCCTGTAAAAGATGGGCACGCTTGAGAGCTTTGTCTAAATCAAACTGTACCCGTCTGGTAATGACTTCTACTTGGAATTCAAGATACTGCTCCAGAATTTCTTTCAGGGAAAGTACCCTCGGAACACCTTTGGAAAGCACAAGCATGTTAATGCCACAGGTGTCCTGAAGCTGTGTATAGGAAAATAATTTGTTCAGAACAACATCTGCAACAGCATCTTTTTTAAGGCCGATGACGATTCTCATACCGTCTCTGCCGGATTCATCACGGACAAAAGCAGCCCCCTCAATACGCTTGTCTTTGATTAATTCAGCAATATGTTCAACAAGCCGTGCTTTATTGACCATATAGGGAATTTCATGAACAATAATATGCTGTCTGCCCTTGATTTCTTCATAAGAAGTTTTCGCCCTGACAAGAATTTTTCCTTTGCCAGTACCATAAGCAGCCCGAATACCGGCTTTTCCCATGATAATACCGCCAGTCGGGAAGTCAGGGCCTTTAATGCATTCCATAAGGTCATCCAGTGTGCAGTCAGGGTCTTTGATTAAAAGATTCAGCCCGTCAATGACTTCCCCTAAATTATGAGTCGGGATATTAGTAGCCATGCCGACAGCTATGCCGACAGAACCATTGACAAGAATATTCGGGAAACGAGAGGGAAGAACAGTAGGCTCTTTCAGTCTGTCATCATAGTTCGTCCCGAAATCAACAGTGTTTTTATTAATATCTGTTACCATTTCCACAGAAAGCTTTGACATCTTTGCTTCTGTATAACGATAGGCTGCCGGCGGGTCTCCGTCCACAGAACCAAAGTTTCCGTGACCGTCAACAAGAGGATACCTGAGAGAAAAATCCTGTGCCAGTCTGACAAGTGCATCATAGACAGAAGCATCACCGTGCGGATGATACCGGCCAAGTACTGCCCCGACAGTGTCCGCACACTTTCTGTAAGGCTGGTCAGGTGTCAGACCGTTTTCATGAAGCGTGTAAATAATTCTTCTGTGAACAGGTTTCAGACCGTCACGGACATCAGGAAGGGCACGGGAAATAATAACGGACATAGCATAAGCCAGAAAAGAATCATGCATTTCGTCAGCAACATCTACAGGAATCACTTTTTGCTGCGGCTGATTCTGTACATCCGGATTCTGATTTTGTTCTGTATTCAAAATGAAATCACCTCAAGTTCAAAAATTCAAAAATATTATTTGCTCTGCTGAAAAGTTTTATCAAGTTTCTGCGAAAAATGTACCCGCAGAATTTCAAGTTCCTCTTCAGAAAAAACTGCTTTCGGCAGAACATAAAACATCGTTTTGGTTTGATAAAGCATGAAAAAATCCTGATATTCTGTGATATGCAGATTTTTATTATAATAAATTCTTGTGCCGGAAAAGTTTTCTTCAGGTGTGTCGTCAAATAAATCGTCTGTATCAGAATTTTCTCCGGCATCTTCAGCAGGAAGAATCGTACCAATTTCAAGATATTCAGGAAAAATGCGGATTTTATACTGGTCCTGTTCGATTTCTCTGACAGCAAGCAGAAGATTTCTGCGGATTTTGCGCGGATTGTACCACTGGAAACCAATAAGCATGACACAGACAAGAATAATCATGCAGTATACAGGCCTCTGCGAATCTGGACCATTAATGACAAAATATGCATAAATGCCGATAATCAGAGCCAGAACTCCCATAGTAAGATACGCTCTGGGATAGACAAATTTTTTCTGAAATGCTGTGAAAGAAGTTTTAAAAAGCAGAAAAGGAATCTGATAAAGCTTTTCAAGCAAAAGACCGGTATCGTTCACGGATTCACCTCCTGAGAAATTTTCAACAGTTGTGGAATAAAAAGTTGAAAGTAATATTTAAATATCAAGATTATGCACAGTACGGGCATATTTTTCAATATAGTCTTTTCTGGGAAGAACTTTGTCGCCCATAAGGATAGTAATAATTTCGTCTGCCTTTACAGCATCTTCCATGCTGACTTTCAGAATCGTCCGTGTTTCAGGATTCATGGTCGTTTCCCAGAGCTGCTCACTGTCCATTTCACCAAGACCCTTGTAACGCTGTACTGCAACTTTGGAAGAATTGCCGTTTGCATCAGAAAGCTCCGCAATATATTTGTCACGTTCTGCATCACTGAAAGCATAATAGACTTTCTTTCCCCTCGCAACACGGTACAGCGGCGGCTGTGCAATATAAATATTGCCGTTTTCAATAAGCGGCCGCATATAACGGAAAAAGAACGTCAGAAGCAATGTCCGGATATGACAGCCGTCTACATCGGCATCCGCCATAATAATAACTTTGTCGTATCTTAATTTTTCAATATTGAAATCTTCACCAATGCCAGTGCCCAGTGCCGTTACAACAGGCATAAGCTTGTCATTGCCATAAACCCTGTCAATTCTCGCCTTTTCTACATTGAGCATCTTCCCCCAGAGCGGAAGTATCGCCTGATATTTTCTGTCTCTGCCACCTTTGGCAGAACCTCCCGCAGAATCTCCCTCGACAATATAGATTTCAGTATTGGCAACTCCATGTTCCGAACAGTCCGCAAGTTTGCCGGGAAGCGAAGCACTTTCCATAGCAGTCTTGCGGCGTGCAGTCTCCCTTGCTGCTTTGGCTGCCTCACGGGCACGGCGTGCTGCAAGACATTTGTCAAAAATTTCTTTCGCAATATTAGGATTCATCTCAAAATAGCTCATCAGTTTTTCCTGAACTAATTTTTCAACAAAAGGCTTGACTTCAGGACTGTTTAACCTGCCTTTGGTCTGCCCTTCAAATTCACGGTCAGTAATCTTTACAGAAACAATTGCCGTCAGCCCTTCTCTTGTATCATCACCGGAAAGCTTGTCGTTTTCCTTGAGAAATCCAAATTGTCTGCCATAATCATTGAGAACTTTTGCAACAGCATTTTTAAAACCAATCTCATGCGTACCACCGTCTTTGGTATGAATATTATTGGCAAAAGAAAGAATCAGCGAATTATAACTGTCATTGTACTGCATGGCAATTTCAGCAAAAGAAGAATCCTGTTCACCCGAAAAATAAATTACATCACCAATGGTTTCATAGCCTTTGGTATGATGAATATGGTCTACAAACTGCCGGATACCGCCTTCATAATGAAGCTGCTTTTTCTGGATTTCATCCGGATTTCTGGTGTCGGAAATCAGAATCTTCAGCCCTGCATTCAGAAAAGCCTGCTCCCTCATGCGTTTGAGAAGCGTTTCATAATCATATTCAAGCGTCTCAAAAATTTCAGAATCTGCCTTGAACATGACACTTGTGCCGGTCTTCTGCGTTTTTCCGATAATTTTAAGAGGCTCGCTGTATTTTCCCCGCTCAAAACGCTGAAAATGTACATGCTCACCGTCACAGACAGTTAATTCCAGCCACTCAGAAAGTGCATTGACAACAGAAGCCCCCACACCATGCAGACCACCGGAAACTTTATATCCGCCGCCGCCAAATTTACCGCCTGCATGAAGGACAGTATATACAATCGTTGCCGCAGAAATGCCCTCTGTCGGATGAATGCCTGTCGGAATGCCTCTGCCGTTGTCTGTAATCCGGATAATATTATCCGGCAGAATCTCAACAGTAATTTCTGTACAGTATCCCGCTAAAGCCTCATCAATAGCATTATCGACAATTTCATAGACAAGATGATGCAGCCCGTCCACACTGGTTGAGCCGATATACATCGCCGGTACTTGTCTGACTGGCTCCAGTCCCTCAAGAACCTGAATTTGTTCTGCACCATACTGTTGTTCCTGATTTTTTTCATTGCTCATGATAGTAACTCACACTCCGTTTCTGCTGATGAATCTATCAGCGAAGAAGGGGATTCACAATGTTTTCCACAAAGTTTTCAACTTTTCAACACAGTGAAATAATCCCTGTATATCAATAAAAAAATGATATTTCAAAAATGATTCAACAAGTTTTCAACATAGTTTTCAACAATGCAGTGGAAAACTTGAAAATAAAAATATTTTATATATTTATTAAATTTCCGTTTTGTATCTGAAAGATTTTCGCTTTCTGCCCAAGCCTGAGAGAAGAAGCATGACAGAGAGTGATAAAAACCTGCATATCGGAAACAGTATCATAAAGAAATTTTTGCCTGCGTTCATCAAGTTCGCCCATCACATCGTCTAAAAGCACAACAGGCGAACGCTTTAGCTTCTGGTTATACAAGTGTGCCTGTGCAAGTTTCAGCACAAGAGCTGTGCTTTTTTTCTGCCCCTGTGAACCGAATTGCTGCACCGGCTTTCCGTTGATGGTCATCAGCAAATCATCACGCTGAATGCCCCTCTGTGTATAACCAAGTCTGAGGTCTTCTTCAAGATGCGAAGCAAGCATATTTTGATATTTTTCTGCCAGCACGTCCATAGAGGGCACTGGCTGGCCTTCTGAGAGCCCCAGAGCATTTTTATAGGAAATATGCAGGGTCTCGTTCCCCCCCGTAATAATGCCGTATAAACGCTCGCACAGAGGTGCAAGGCTCTGAATATATTCTGAACGCATGAGAGTCAGATATGCACCAGTCTTGGCAAGTTGACTGTCCCAGAGCAGAATATCCTGATTGCGGATTTTATGCTTCAGTGCTTTCTGAATACTTGCATTACGTTCTGAAAGCAGAAGATTCGCACGGCTGACATGCTGAACTCTGTTCGGATGAAGCTGACAGGCACACAAGTCCATAAACGAACGGCGTCTTTCAGGATTTCCGGTAATCAGCTCCATGTCTTCCGGAGAGAAAGCAACACAGTGAAAGATTTCAAAAAGTGTGTTTGCCTTCTGGTTTTCTACATGATTGACAGAGATTTGCTTTTTTCTCTGCTGGCCTCGTTCAAGAGAATAGCGGATTTCCTGTGTCCTTCTGCCATCAAAGAAATGCATACTGCACTGAAAGAAAGGAGCATCAAAGCCGAGATAATGCCTTTCTTTCACACCGTGAAAATTTTTGCATCCGGTCATAAGCCAGATAGCATCCAGCAGATTGGTTTTGCCCTGAGCGTTATCGCCAATGATAAGATTTAATTTTTCATCGGGCTGAAAGCTGACTTGTTTCAGATTCCGGAAACCGTCAGCAGAAAATTCAGTAATATACATGTGTCAGGACTCTGCTTCCACACGGACAGTATATTTATCGACAGAAACAGTATCACCTGCACGGATTTTCTTTCCTCTCATGGTGCAGACTTCTCCGTTGACTTTGACAGCTCCCTGCTGAACAAGTTCTTTCGCAAATCCTCCTGTATCACAGAGTCCGGCAAATTTAAGCAGAGAATCGAGTTTGATAAATTCTGTCCGGATTCTGACGATTTCTGTTTCAGGTTTCTGAGCCATTCTGGCAACTCCTTTCTTGGTTTGGTGGAATGTTGCATTTTCACTCCTGATTTGTTTTCAGTTTTCAACACAGTTTTTCACAGTTGTGGAATATTGCATTTTCACTCCTGATTTGTTTTTAGTTTTCAACACGGTTTTTCACAGTTGTGGAATGTTGCATTTTCACTCCTGAATTTGTTTTCAGTTTTCAACACAGTTTTTCACAGTTGTGGAATGTTGCATTTTCACTCCTGAATTTGTTTTCAGTTTTCAACACAGTTTTTCACAGCTGTGGAAAATTAATCCTTGAGCTGTATCGGCATGATTAAGTAAATAAAGCTTTCATCTTCAACAGGTGTGATTTTAATCACTTTGTTGCTGCCGCTCATCTGGAAACGCAGCTTGTCACACTGACAGGAACGCAGAGCCTCAGAAAGATATTTATTGCTGAAACCAATTGTCAGATTTTCGCCGATAATCTCCGCCGGAATCCGGTCGTTCACTGCACCAATAGCAGTCTTGCAGGAAATTTCCAGATAACCGTCAGCAAATTGACAACGCATCGGAGCTTTATTTTTATCATTAATCAGAAGCGAGCAGCGTTCTGCACA
>CADBOP010000067.1 GCA_902796255.1 uncultured Ruminococcus sp. | reverse complement strand
TCAGGGATTCTTACCGGATTTATAAGGAAATTCTGAAATTTTCAGCATCTTCATTTATTAGTTTTCTGGTAGATTATGGGGCATTCTGTCTGCTGTCGGCATTAACAGGAATGCTTGTATTTTCCAATATTACAGCGAGAATATGCAGTTCCGTATTGAATTTTATACTTAATCAGAAATTTGTATTTGGTATGAAAGATAATACAGTCCAATCAGCAGTGAAATATTTTTCCCTTGCAATTATGATTTTACTCTGCAATACGCTGATTTTAAAAGCGTTGACGTTGGCAGGAATCAATACTTTTCTTGCAAAAATTATCACAGAAATTCTGTTATTCATATTCAGTTATGTGATTCAGCATCATTTTGTATTCAGAAAGGAGCATTAAACAATATGAAAAAGCATTCTCTTTTTCCGATATGCTACGGCATTGTACTGACAGCATTTACAGTTTATATTTTATTGGATACGTTTGTTCTCCGTGATACTTACCAAACCAATACCATCCAGATGAATACATCCATGTTTGAAAATATTTCCGTCAGTGCAGAATTGACCGAACCTGTTACAGAAGCCGAAACTATACCAGAAACAGAAAGCCAAAATCACAGAAGAAAACACCATCAAGAAGAAAAAGAAGTTTCTGACACAACTGAACCCACTACCGAAGAACCAGTGCAGAGTATTTCTGATGTCTCCTATCAAGATGAGAATATTCAGATTACTTTAACGGAATATTACGAAAATAATTCAAAAATCTATGTTGCAGATGTTCAGGTCACATCAGCGGAATATTTGAAAACCGCCTTTGCAGAAGATACTTACGGAAAAAATGTGACAGCAAAAACTTCGTCCATTGCATCGGCTCATAATGCCATTCTGGCCATTAACGGCGATTATTACGGTGCACAAGAAAGGGGTTATGTCATTCGTAACGGAGTTGTCTACAGAAGTACCAAAGGCACAAATGATGTACTTTGCATTTACGCTGACGGAACTTTGAAAGTTGTCAATCCTGATGAATATACAACGGAAGAGCTTGTTTCGCAAGGTGTATGGCAGGCTTTCAGTTTTGGTCCTGAATTGGTGGAAGATGGTCAAATTACTGTTACCCAAAATCAGGAAGTCGGCAAGGCAATGGCAAGCAATCCCAGAACCGCCATTGGCATGATTGCACCTAATCATTATGTATTTGTCGTGTCAGATGGACGTACTAACGAAAGTGAAGGACTCTCTTTGTACCAATTGGCTCAGTTTATGCAGAAACTCGGTGTTACGACAGCCTATAATCTGGATGGCGGTGGTTCGTCTACCATGTATTTCAATGGGGAAGTCATCAATAACCCTACAACAACAGGGAACATCAAAGAGAGAGGAGTGAGCGATATTGTCTACATCAGTTAAAACAATGCTGAAACAAATTCTCATGCAGTTGATTTTTACAATCTGTTTTGCATTTTTCGGGTCAATTTATGAGCGTTTTAGTCATGAAGTATATTCATATTATATGATGTATGCCTTTTCGATTCCGCTTGTCATGGGGGCTTTGCCTTACAGTCTTATGGCTTTGAAACAATATCAGCCCGACAAATCATTTTTGCATTTGTGGAATTCTGCTATTATTACTTTCACAATTGGTAGTATCTTAAAGGGTATTTTGGACATTTATGGCACAAATAGTTCACTTTTGACAGTCTATCCGATTGTTGGGCTGATATTGACAGTGTTTGCAATTATAACTTTGAAATTCAAAAGAAAACGAAAATCTATGAAGAAATAAATGTTTGCTTTCCTCGCCAACGCTTGCAGTATCACAATGCAGAGAAAAAACAGAAACTTGGTTTTATGGAAGATGCACTTGCTGCTTTCATGATTCAGCTTTCATATGCATGTTGCATAGCCGCCATGGTAAAATGTCCGGTAATTGTAATCACGCTGGAACACTTCCACAAGTCCGCTGTTGACTACTTCAGCATAAAGCCCTTCAAGGAGTCAATTGGCAGGTAGACAATGCCTTCGCCATCAGCACCCAGAAGCCGGACAGCATATTCCACATGATTGGAACTATTGGAAATCGTAGCAATTTCTTTTTCATACTGGTCTGGTGCTAAAATTTCATCAAGAATCATGCCAAGCTGAATTTCTCCCCATGATACCACGGGTTTTTATGTTGGTCAGTACTTTTTTCTCTCGTATAATTTGTCAGCATCACCTGAACTTCGACAAGTTTGTTTGAAAACAAAGTTTTGAAGTTGAGTTTTGAAGCTATTAAAATGAAAAATATGCTTTTTTATAGAAAACAGTATATGATTAAAAATCCCTGTATTTCTTCATTTTACGAAATACAGGGATTTTTGAAAAATATTCAATTGGTGGAGGCGACCCGTGCAGTGTCTTATATGCGAAAATGGAACTTTTGAAAATGAGGTACGGCTATATATCGTCATTTTCTGCATTTCTGATTTTTGTGTTTAAGGTCAGTTGCGAGGTAAGAATCACATCTGCTGAATAAATAATAGGGAAGTGTAACAGATGATACATCAGTTTCAATTTATCATTCAAAAATTTTAGACTGGTAACTTTTTGTGTTTAAGGTATGGTGCGGTTATGTGTTTAAGGTAAGTTACGAGGTGTTTTTATCAGATGCCTAACAATCAGAAACAATCAACTGCACAGCAAAACAAAAAGCCAGATATACCACAATTGCAGTATATCCGGCAATATTTTCAATACTTATTCATCATTTATTTTTCAAATTTCACCAGCTTGTTTCAAAACTATCTGTACAACTTGATTACTAATATAAAATCCATTTATTTTGAGTGTATCAAGTAATGGAGCAACTTCATCAATGATTCCGGATTGTTTCGCTTTTACCAGAACTCCCATTGTACCTACAACAGGCAAACCCAGAAATTTTGCTGTTTTTTTGGCTGCATTATCATCAATAATCAGCAAATCAGCTCTGGGATTTTCTTGTGCAAGAATCATAACCTCAATTTCTCCGGCATGAAGTTTAGCACGATATAATGCATAATTCTCAGGATGCTCAATTGGAACAATATGAATCCAGTTAAGAGATTGATTTAATATTTTGCTTGCAGTATCATTTTTCTCACATACTTCATGATATACTGCTTGTGGGATATAGATTTCATTATAAAGCAGCCGAAGCAAATCTAGTTTTCCAATATTGCTCAATGCAATTAACGGAGTGGAATTTACAATTACTCTACGCATTGTTCAGTTCCTCAAGAAACTCATTTTCATCATCATAGTGAAAAATAGAAACACCATTTTCACCAAGGTATTTTATAAAATCAGTTTTTGTCATTCCAGCAATTTCGGCACAATAACCGAGAGAAACTCCGTTTTTAGTATAGTAACTGAGTGCAACTGCTTTCCTTGCATAAGCTTCCGCTAAACTTTGTGTCATTTTAGTATCGAACAGAACCCCTTCAGGGATATTTACAGATATCGACATCATAAAAAGCACCTCCAATCCTCTTGCCTTTCATTATACCACAAAAAAAGAAAATATGCAATAGTATTTCTTAAAATTTCTTGATAAATAATGCTGATATTTTTATCTTCGGAAACTAACTTCTATGCACCAAAAAGCCGGATATACCACAATCGCAGTATATCCGGCTTTTTGAGTATCAATTATTTCAAATCCAATTCTTCATGAAAGTCATATCCCTTAGTGCCGTTAGCAACCAGTTTCAATTTTCTGCCTATGATTTCGTGCGGAAACTCAAATTCACCAGCATCAATCAATTCATCAAAATCTTCACTTTCAAACCATGCTGTTCCTGTTTCGGTATAGCTGATTCCATCATTGCCAAGACCAAGTACAGCTAATTC
>CADBOP010000066.1 GCA_902796255.1 uncultured Ruminococcus sp. | reverse complement strand
TTTTCCGGCTGTACGGCTCTGAAAGAACTGAAACTGCCGGAAAATCTGGAATCTATCGGGCCTTATGCCTTTTACGGGCCGGAACGTCTGATGAGATTTCAGCTTGCAGATGCTGTATTCCGTGTGCAGATGAATGATTGTTATCAGACTCAGGAAGATACCAGTCTGCTGAAAAAATTTCTCTGTGAAAAAAATTTTGAAAAGAAAAGAAGTCTGTTCAGCAAAACAGAATATGTAAAATATAAAATAGCAATGGCATATTATCTTTTGCATATCCGGCAGGAAGATGACATAATCCGGAAATATGCAAAGAGAAATATCGTCAAAATCACAAAATTCTACATGGATATACAGGAAACAGAAGGCTTGCAGGAACTGCTTGCAACAGGATTTATAACAAAATCCAATATTCAGAAACTGATTGCATATGCCATTCAAGGCCAGTATCATGAAGCGTATCTGCTGTTGTTAGAATATAAAGATAAGCATATCGGTTATCAGAATCCAGCAGAAAAATTAAAATTATAAATTTTATTTCTAAATATATAAAAGCAAGGAGAGAGTGTTTTTTATGAATATCAAAGATGCAAAAGAACAGATTAAAAACGCTGTTACTGCCTATCTGACAAAAGACGAACTCGGCAGATATATCATCCCGCCCCATAAGCAAAGACCAGTATTTTTAATGGGTCCCCCCGGTATCGGAAAAACTGCAATTATGGAACAAATTGCTTCTGAACTGGGTATCGGTCTGCTGTCCTATTCTATGACACACCATACAAGACAGTCCGCTCTGGGCTTGCCGCTGATTAAACATGCTGTCTATCAGGGCAAAGAATATGACGTATCTGAATATACTATGAGCGAAATCATCGCTTCTGTCTATGAACTGATGGAAACCTCCGGCATCAAGAACGGAATTTTATTTCTGGATGAAATCAACTGCGTATCAGAAACGTTAACCCCCGTCATGCTCCAGTTCTTACAGTATAAAGTGTTCGGCAAACACGAAGTGCCAGCCGGCTGGATTGTCGTGACTGCCGGAAATCCTCCGGAATATAATCACTCTGTCCGTGAATTTGATATCGCTACATGGGACAGATTAAAGCGTGTCGATGTCGAACCGGATTTCGATGCATGGAAAGAATTTGCCTATATCAGCGGAATGCATAATGCTGTCATGACATATCTGGAAATCAAAAAAAGTAATTTCTATAAAGTCGAAACTACTGTTGACGGCAAAAGCTTTGTCACTGCCAGAGGCTGGGACGACCTCAGCCAGATGATACAGCTTTATGAAAAAAATAAAATCATGGTAGATGAAAAATTAATCAGCCAGTATTTGCAGAATAAGCAAATTGCACAGGAGTTTTCTGTTTATTATGATTTATACCTGAAATATAAAAGCGATTATCAGATACAGGAAATTCTTGATGGAAAAGCTTCCAGAGAAATTAAAACCAGAGCACGGCGTGCAAAATTTGATGAACGCTATGCCCTGTTAGGCCTTCTTCTGGACGCTGTCATGACAGAAATGAAAAAAGCAGTAGAAACAGAAGATATCCTTGCCGAACTGCTTAAACTGCTCAAAGAAAAAAAAGCCGTCATGACAACAAAAGAAGCTTCTGTCAGTGCTCTGCATGAATTATATCACAGAATAGAACAGGACTATGAACATGGCATCAGCTCTAAAAGCTTATCTCATGACAAGCAGACACAGTATATTAAAATTATGGCTCTGCTCCAGAAAGAAGCCTCTCTGGTACAAAAATCGCTCTCTGATGCACCGTTTGATGTCATTCGCAGAGACTTTAACACAAGAGTAGAAGCTTTTCAGCAGTCAGCGAAAAAAATTTCTTCCGAAACTGCAAATATATTCCGGTTTGGAGATGAAGTCTTCCCGAACGGACAGGAATTAACCATTCTTGTCACAGAATTGACAGTCAATCCTTATAGTGCAAGATTTATCAGTCAGTACAGAGTAGAAGAATATTTTATTCATGACAAAGAATTATTATTCCATCAGAGACAGATTGATATTCTTAGTGAAATCAAAAATCTGGATATTGATGAATAGTATATCAGATTAGAAAAATTCCGGAACAGGATAAAAAATCCTGTTCCGGAGTTTTATACAGGCTGACAAAAAAGCTTTTCAAGTAATTTTCATTTATGATTTTATCATATTATACAAAAAACAGCATTATTTTTTGAAACACTTTTTATTTTAAAATGCTTGACAAATCTTTTGAAATATGCTATAATAATAAAGCAGTCGAGAGAACGGCTGTTGAGAATACATGCGAGTGTGCTGGAATTGGCAGACAGGCTAGCTTGAGGTGCTAGTGTTGGAAACGACGTGTGGGTTCAAGTCCCGTCACTCGCACCA
>CADBOP010000065.1 GCA_902796255.1 uncultured Ruminococcus sp. | reverse complement strand
ATGTTCCACGTGGAACATTTTTCAAAAGGTGAATTTTATGCAGGAAATTACTGTTCTGGATGGATTATTTAAAATTTTATTTGCTGTTCGTCAGGTTCCCGGAATGTTTCTCCGCAAAAAATCTATTTTTTATCTGGAAAATTTTATCTGCGGTTTAAGCACTGGCTTCACCCTGGACGGACAGCAGAATCATCAGCTGAAACAAGAACTGGAAACGCTTCATCAGTTTGATTTGTTTCTGCAACAAAAATATTTCTATGGCTCTGCTCTTAACTGCTATTCTGATTTGTATTTTTATTCCGCTAAAAATGAAGAAACCGCTTTTGATTTGTTCTTTCAGGAACTTGAACTCTATCTGAATCAAAATGCTGTATCTGAATAAAATGTTCCACGTGGAACATTTTGCAAAGAGGTGTGAAACATGTTCAAAATTCATTTTCAATTGCAGGAACTTGATAAAATTGTTCCGTGGGGTGACGAAACCCACCAGTCAATGCACTGGTACGGCCTTACTGATGGTTTACTCTGGATTACTGCCGGAAATCAGAATATTTATGAATATTCTCAAGAAGCAAGAGCTTTCTGGAATGAAGAGATTCCGTATAATAATTATCAGATTTCGAGATTCCTGCAAGATTTTTCCGGAACATTTCCGTTTATCTGCGAATCCGTGCCGGAACAAATTTATGACAATATTGAAAATTTCATGGCATTTACAGATAAATGGAAATTAATGCATGAAGATTTGCCGGATGATGTTTTTGATAAATGGTATTTTGATGAGGCATACTGTCCTTTGACAGAGTGGTTTTATCAGCAAAATTCTTTTGACTCCGGTCATCTCACGGGCGGTTATCAAATCGGCTGTTTTCGTTTTCAGGATAAAATCAAATTCTGGTGGGACAATCATGGCCGTATGCTTGAAAATCATATTCCTGTCTGGACTTCACAAAAAGGCATTTATGAAATGAAATATGCTGATTTTGTCAGAGAAGTGCAAAAATTTTTTGCTGCATTTTTTCAGAAGATGGATATTCAAATTCAGAATGCTGTCGGAAAAGACTGGGGCAGAGTTCAGCTTGATAAAAATCAGCTTATAAAAGAACATCAAACCACAAAAGAACGGTTTCAGCAGAAAATACATGCACTTTCTCAAAATCCGGAATTTCCGAGAGACTGGGATACAATTTCCGTACTCTGGGAAAAATGTCTTGAGGAACTTTCACAAAATTAATTTCATGTTCCACGTGGAACATTTTTTCAAATTTTTATTCAGGAGGAATTTTTATGTCTATTCTCCCCGATTTTGAAGCTGCTCAAAATCTTTTTCAGAAATATCATATTGATGTTCCACGTGGAACATTTGAAAAATTAGAAATCTATGCTGATTTTTTAGTTGACTATAATCAGCATGTCAATCTGACGGCTATTACTGACGGAAAAGAAATTCTGACAAAACATTTCCTTGACAGCTTTCTGCTCTATGCTCATGCAGAAAAGTATTTTCCTGCTGCGGCTGAAATTCTTGATATTGGCAGCGGGGCGGGCTTCCCTGGTGTACCGCTCGCATTACTGAAACCTGATTTTCAGATTACTCTCCTTGACAGCTTAAATAAAAGAATCACTTTTCTTGAACTTCTCAAAGAAAAATTACAGTGCAGTTATACTCCCGTTCATGGCAGAGCGGAAGAACTTGCGAAGACTTCTCAATACAGAGAAGCTTTTGATATTGTAACTGCCCGTGCGGTTGCTGCACTTCCTATGCTTGCTGAATTTTCTCTGCCTTATGTCAGGACGGGTGGTTTCTGGATTGCGATGAAAGGCAAAGAAGAAATTCAGCCGGCTGTCAGGGCGATTCAGATTCTGGGCGGAAAACTTGAAAACACCATTTCTTATCAGCTTCCTGACGGTGATGAAAGAACGATTTATATCATAAAAAAAATATCGCCCACACCGACAAAATATCCCAGAAAATTTGCTCAGATTAAGCAAAAGCAACTGTAAAAAAACACGAATATGTTCGGAAATCCGTTATTTTCAACAGAAATAACGGATTTTTTTTATAGCATTGCATTCGCATATCTGTTATAATTAAATTACAGAGAGATACAACAAAACTTTTTAACGAACAAACTGAAAGGAGCTTTTATTATGTCTACCGCTCTCACTGTTCCGAAAGGACAAACCCTCACAGAACAAAAAGTTCTGCATATCCGCATTGAAGATATCCGGCCGAATCCACATCAGCCAAGAACTGTTTTTCCGCCGGAAGAACTGCGGGCACTTTCTGACAGTATCCGGCAAAACGGTATTCTTCAGCCGCTCACTGTCCGGCAATACGGGAATCTTTATGAACTCATTGCCGGTGAACGCCGGCTTCGTGCGGCAAAACTGGCCGGACTGCGTTCTGTTCCCTGTATTGTGATGGAAATCAATGACAGAAACTCTGCGATTCTGGCACTGGTAGAAAACATTCAGAGGCAAGACCTGAATTATTTTGAAGAAGCAGCAGCACTGGAAAAACTAATTACTTACTATGGTATGACACAGGAAGATGCTGCTGTTCAGCTTGGACGGGCACAGAGCACTGTGGCGAATAAACTTCGGCTTCTGCGGCTGACGGAAAAAGAAAAAAATTATATTCTTGAAAATCAGCTTACAGAGCGTCATGCCCGTGCTTTGCTTAAAATTGCGAGTCCGCAGGAACGTATGGCAGTTCTTGAAAAAATCACGAAACTTGGTCTGAATGTTGAGAAGACAGAACTGTTTATTGAAGAAAAATTAAATCATACCAAAGACCAAGAGAATTTTCGCAAAAGAAGTGTACTTTTCCGTGATGTCAGATTATTTACGAATACCATTCAGAAAGCTGTGGAAACCATGCAGGCGGCTGGAATTTCGGCAGAATCTCAGAAAATGCAGTTTTCTGATTATATTGAATACAGGATTCGTATTCCATTAAATCATAAAGATTAACTTTTTTCTCGGTTCATGTTCCACGTGGAACATTTCTCAGTTTTCCTCCTTGCTGGGTTATGTTCCACGTGGAACTTTTTTATTTTTTTCTGCAAAATTCTCAAAAAATCTTTACAAATCCTTGCGAACATGCTATAATAAATAAGAAGTCCATTTCAGAAAGGAGCTATCTTATTTATGGCTAAAGTGATTGCTGTCGCCAATCAGAAGGGCGGTGTTGGCAAGTCTACGACTACTGTGAATCTTGCGGCCTATCTTGGGTCAAGGGATAAAAAAATTCTCTGTATTGACATTGATGCACAGGGAAATTTAACTACTGGTTTTGGTATCCGCAAGAAAGAGTTAGAATATTCTACTTATGAAGTACTTACGGGAAAAGCTGGTATCAAAGATGCCATTATTGAAACAGAATTTCAGAATGTTTCTGTTGTTCCGGCAACAGCTGACCTTGCGGGGGCAGAAGTAGAACTTGTCAATATGGAACAAAGATTCAACCGTCTTAAAATGCAGGTGCTGACTGTAAAAGATAATTATGATTTTATTTTTATTGACTGTCCCCCTGCTCTTGGTCAGCTGACTCTGAACGGCATGACGGCATGTGATGAAATTTTAATTCCGATGCTTGCTGAATTTTATGCTCTTGAGGGGCTGACGCAGCTTGTAAACACTATGAAACTTGTCAGGGCAAATTACAATCCTTCTCTGGATATTCTTGGCATTGTTTTCACTATGTATGATAATCGTCTGAATGTTTCTAAACAGGTTGTGGAAGAAGTGGAAAAATATTTTGCTGCGAAGGTATTCCAGACAAAAATTCCCAGAAATGTCCGTCTTTCGGAAGCACCCAGTTATGGCAAGCCTGTTATGTACTATGACAAGCATTCCAAGGGTACACTGGCATATGAGTGTCTTGGAAAAGAAATTCTTGGTGAGCCGCTCAGCAGCATTATGAAACTCAGAATGAACATTGCGAAAGACTAATAAAAAAACATTATATTTTTAAAGAAAGTGATGTGATATTATGGCAAAAGGCGGTCTTGGCGGCGGCTTAGGCTCTCTTTTTGAAGATAATGCTGCCGAAATTCAAACGAAAAAGACAATTCGCTTATCTGATATTGAACCTAACCGCAACCAGCCAAGAAAAAATTTTGATGATGCGGCTATTTCTGCACTGGCTGATTCTATCCGTGAGCATGGTATGCTTCAGCCGATTCTTGTCAGACCTCTGCCGGACAGCAATAATTATCAGATTGTTGCGGGGGAACGCCGTTGGCGTGCTGCCCGTATGCTTTCGCTGAATGAGATTCCTGTAATTGTCCGTGAGCTTTCTGATATTGAAACTGCACAGATTGCACTGATTGAAAATCTTCAGAGGGAAGACCTTAATCCTATTGAAGAAGCGAAAGCTTTTCAGCAGCTGCAAGATACATTTGGTATGAAACAAGAGGACATTGCCAAAAAAGTAGGGTGTTCAAGAAGTTCTGTTTCCAATGCACTCCGGCTGCTGAAACTTCCTGAAGAGGTGCAGAAATTATTAATCAAGGGTGATATTACTACCGGACATGCGAAAGCACTTCTTGCTTTCTCAGATGAAAAGCAAATGCTGCTGGCTGCTCAGAAAGCTGCGGAGGGGATTCTTAATGTAAGGCAGATTGAAAAATTAGCTGCGGAATCAGATTCCAAAGATTCGGATACTATTCCAAATTCCAAACCTGTTTCTTATTTTGGTGAAATTGAGCAAGCTCTCAACAGCCGGCTTGGGAGAAAAGTCAAAGTGCAGTTCAAGAAAAACAAAGGTACACTTATGCTTGAATTTTATAGCGAAGAAGATTTGAAACTGCTTGCGGAACTTCTTTCACCAGAAGAAAAATATTAATTAAAATGTTCCACGTGGAACATTTTCACAGAAAGGATTTTTTATTATGTTAGACATGAAATTTTTAAGAACGAATCCTGATATTGTCAAAGAGAACATCAAGAAAAAATTTCAGGATGAAAAGCTGCCTCTTGTTGATAAAGTTATCGAATTAGATAAAGCATACAGAGATGCTAAACAAAAAGGTGACCAGCTGCGGGCACAGGTAAAGAAAAAAAGCAAGGCTACCGGTGCAATTATCGGCAAACTGAAAGCACAGGGGCTGTCTGATGAAGAAGCTCAGAATGCTGCTAAAAATGACCCTGCTTTTCAGGCGATTATGACAGAAGTTGCTCCTATCAATCAGGAGATTGATGCACTGGAAGCTAAAGAAGCAGAACTGGCACAGGAAATCAAAAAAATCATGATGATTATTCCGAATATTATTGACCCCTCTGTGCCTATTGGCAAAGACGATTCTGAAAACGTTGAAATTGAACGTTTCGGTGAACCGTTTGTTCCTGATTTTGAAATTCCGCATCATGAAGACATCATGAAGAAACTCAACGGCATTGATAAAGTTTCTGCCGGAAAAACTACTGGTGCAGGTTTCTATTATCTCTGCGGTGATATTGCAAGACTGCATTCTGCTGT
>CADBOP010000064.1 GCA_902796255.1 uncultured Ruminococcus sp. | reverse complement strand
CCGGCAGAGCTTCTGCCTGAAAACACGACAGGTGCTCTCTATTCCGAGCATAATGAAATTTCTCCGGAACTGATGGAATGTTTTTATCAGAACTGCCTGAACGGTTACGCTTCTGCAATGAGCTATTATGGTATTGACACTGCAACAACAGACCTGAAAACAACCAAACTCCCGGAAGAATCCGGAGAAGACATGACATGGTTTGAATATATCATGAGTCAGGCCAAAAGTTCTGCTTCACAGCTGCTCGTTTTTCAGGAAGCTGCCAGTGCAGTCGGCTATGAAATGACAGACGAAGACAAAAAGAGTGTCGAAGAACAGCTTGCTTCTGTAGATTTGACAACTTACGGCGAAAACGCTTCTGAAGAAGATGTCCGGACAATTCTTGAAATGCAGACTCTTGCTTCTTCTTATTTTAATTATGTTCTGGATAATATGGATATTTCTGACGAAGATTTGCAGGCCTATTATGAAGCGAACAAGAAAAATTTTGATACCTGCTCACTGATGGGCTTTAATGTCTTTTATCAGACCGAAGAGGAAACAACAGAAGCAGCTTCTGATACCGAAACTGAAACAGAAGCCGAAACCAAGATGTCACAGGAACTGGCAAAGGAATTCGCAGACAAGCTTCTGGCTGTGAAATCTCCGGAAGAATTTGAAACGATTGTCCGTGATATTTTAATTAATTATGAAAATTATGACGAAAGCGAACTGACAAATCTTTCCAGCCAGATACGCAGTGACAGTTTTTCTTATCAGGAAGGCTTTGAGGCTGCTGAATGGGCCTTCGGCGGTACTGCCAAAGTCGGAGACACATATCTTGTGGAAAACGATGGTGTTTATTCTGTGTATTATCTGCTCAGCGAACCTGCTCTGGATGATACAGAAACTGTAAATGTCCGTCATATTCTCTATATGACTTCCAATCATACAGCTTCTGCGGATGCTGATACAGACGATACAGATTCTGCGGACGAAGCTTCCTCCGAAACAGAAACACAACTTTCAGAAGAAGAATCCAGAGCGGAAGAAGAGGCAGCTTTGCAGGAATGCCACAAACTCGCCGAAAATACTCTGAAAGAATGGGAAAAAGGCGATAAATCCGAAGACAGCTTCGCAGAACTTGCAAATCAGTATTCCGAAGACCCCGGCTCAAACACCAACGGCGGCTTATATGAAAAAGTTACCCCCGGCCAGATGGTGGATACTTTCAATGACTGGTGCTTTGATGCTTCCAGAAAAGCCGGAGATACCGGCATTGTCGAAACGACTTACGGTGTGCATGTGATGTACTTCTCCGGCAAGGGCGACCCTGTCTGGAAGGACACAGCAAAAAATGACATTCAGACTGAAAATATGGACAGCTGGTTTGAAGAACAGCGGGCTTTATATCCTGTCGCAGAAAATGAAGCTTTGCTCAATTCAATTGCATAAATATTAAAAAAATAAACAGTAAGGACGGGGATTTGCCTTGACTAAAAAACAAAAAGCAGAAAAAGCTGTGCAGCTTTTAAAAGCTTATTATCCGGATGCAGCCTGTTCGCTGGTCTATCATGAGCCTTATCAGCTCATGATTGCTGCCAGACTCTCCGCACAGTGTACAGATGCCAGAGTCAATATTGTAACCAAAACACTGTTTCAGAAATATCCTACTCTGGATACATTTGCAGATGCAGATTTAGCAGAACTGGAACAGGATATTAAGCCCTGCGGTTTTTATCATCTCAAGGCAAAAAGTATTATTGAAGCCTGTCAGAGAATCCGGACAGTCTATCATGGCAAACTGCCGGACAAACTGGAGGATTTGCTGACACTTTCCGGCATTGGCCGGAAAACGGCAAATCTTCTGATGGGTGACATCTATCACAAGCCTGCTGTTGTCACAGATACGCATTTTATCCGGATTACAGGAAAACTCGGACTGACAAAAGAAACTGCTCCCCAGAAAGTAGAAGAAGATTTGAAAAAATTACTCCCGCCGGAGGAATCTTCTGCATTTTGTCATAGAATTGTGCAGTTCGGTCGGGATGTCTGCCGTGCAAGAAGTCCGAAATGCAGTATCTGTCCGCTGACGGAAATCTGTCCGTCAAAAACTATTGACAAAATCTAAAAAATAAGATAAAATAAATATATAAAAAATTTTTGAAAATAAGGCGGTATCGCAAATGGGTATTTTAACAGCAATTTTTGGCTCGTACAGTGCAAAGGAACTTGAACGCATCAAGCCGATTAAAGATAAAGTTCTTGCACTGGAAGAAGAATATAAAGCTCTGTCCGATGCAGAGCTGAAAGAAAAAACAGTAGAATTCAAAGAAAGATTAAAAGAAGGTACTGACACACTGGATTCCCTTCTGCCGGAAGCACTTGCAGCTGTCCGTGAAGCCGGTGACAGAGTACTTGGAAAACGGGCATTTGAAGTACAGATTATTGGTGCAATTGTTCTGCATCAGGGACGTATTGCCGAAATGAAAACCGGTGAAGGTAAAACTCTGGTAGCCTGTCTGGCTGCTTATGCCAATGCACTTTCCGGCAAGGGTGTGCATGTTGTTACTGTAAACGACTATCTGGCCAAGACACAGTCTGAAGAAATGGGAAAAGTCCACAGATTTTTAGGTCTGTCTGTCGGCTGTATCCTGCATGGCCTGACCAATGCACAGAGACGTGCCGCTTATGCCTGCGATATTACTTATGGAACAAATAACGAATTTGGTTTTGACTACCTGCGTGATAACATGGTCACTTACAAAAAAGACATGGTACAGCGTGAACCGAATTTCGCTATCGTGGACGAAGTGGACTCTATCTTGATTGACGAAGCAAGAACCCCTCTGATTATTTCCGGTCAGGGCGACAAATCCACAGAATTATATACTATCGTTGATAAATTCGTCAAGACACTGACCCCCAT
>CADBOP010000063.1 GCA_902796255.1 uncultured Ruminococcus sp. | reverse complement strand
ATTTCTCCAGTTTTGTGACATAAATCTGTGCAAGCCGGAGTCCGCAGGCGACCGAAACAGTTTGATAGACTATTTCCTGCACAGTACTCTGTGCCCCGCCTTCACAAGCGACAACTACCCCAGTAACCGCCGGAAGTGAAACAGATTCTATCAAAGCTTCTTTCTGTGTACCGCCTACAGTAACATAACGGCTGTCCGCATCCTGTGCATAATGACAGGTTTTACTGCCTTCCAGTGTGACAAGTACCTGTGCTTCTCCTACACCGGCAATCTGACTGAGCATGGAGGCCAGCTGTGTCTGCAAAGCTTCCCGATAAGCTTCCTGTTCAGAAGTCTCCGGTTCTGAAGGCTCAGGAAAGGCCGTTTCTGTCTTCTGTTCAAAGCAGGAGGAAAGCCCGATACACAGCATTCCCAGCAGGCCGATGATAATTAAAATATGCATTAATATTTCTTTTTTCAGGCTGGTTTTGTATTTATCCCAGAATTTCTGAAACATGCAGTGTCACCTCCTCGCCGAATGCCTCACGCAGAAGTCTGACAGTATTTTGATAATCATCACATGTCAGGCTGACTTCACTAATAGATATGCAGTTCTGGTCATCAATATGCAGAATGATGTGCAAATCTGAACATGAAATATTCTGCTGTGCAAGAAGCTGAAAGACTGCCTGTCTGACAGCCTGTTCTGTGAGATTCTGCACAGTCTGGTCATTCTGTGCTTTCTGGACGGATTCCAGAGAATCGGGAATCTGTAATATTTTCACAGGCTGTAACAGGGCTGGAAGATACAGCAGAGCCACCAGAAACCGGATTTGTTTTTTCAGTGCTGTATCCGGACAAATCAGCAGGGATAGCGATACAGCAACAGACAGCAGGCAGATACCCAGTACAGAAGCAGAAATGATATGCAAGACAGTGCACCTCTTTTTTTATGAAATTATCAGAATTAAAATCAGAGAGCGGATAACAAGCCTGTCCCGATAATGAACATCACTCCGAAACTGACCGATACAGAAAATGCGATTGACAGTACAGATTCTGTTCCCTGAAACAGCCGGCAGAGCCGCTCCAGTCCGAACAGTTCCGCTATGGCCGCAGACAGAGCCATCAGCATTCTGTACAGAAACAGCTGCATACTTACTGGCAGCAGCAGAATACAGACAGCAATTACCCCTGTCATACCTGCTGTGGATTTCAGCATATCCATACTGCCAAGTACGGCTGTATAGGCATCGGACACTGCTCCTCCTACGAACGGCACAAAGCCGGAGATTGCAAATTTCATCGCCTTTGTGCCGGTTTTGTCCGCAGATACGGCTATCACGCTCTGTACAGACAAAAAACCGGAAAACAATGCCATCAGAAAGCCTAATATCCAGACAGTCAGCTTCCGGATAAAATTTAATAGTCCGGAAAGTGAAAGCTCCGGATTCACCGCATCTGCCAGACATACCGCCATTCCAGCCGTCAGAAACGGAAACAGTATCTTCACAGCGACTTCCAGAGCAATATTGCACATGACCAGCATCACACTCTGATAGCCTGCCGAAGCCGTCAGACGGCCTGTTACAGCTAAAATTCCACCAAATACACCAGAGAACAGAGCCATGAAATCTGCTGACTGTTTCAGAATTTCCGTACAGGTCTGAAATAATGCTGTGAGAGCGGGCATGACTGCTCCGGCTGCACACAGCACAGCCGTCACATCACAGACCTGCGAAACGGCAGATTTTTCTTGTCTCAAACTTCCGGCCAAGGCAGCCAGCAGAATCATTCCCGTCAGAAGCAAAAGCAGTTCCAGCGGCTGGTGTATCTGCTTCTGCAATTCCGTCAGAAGTGTATCTGTAACGTCAGAGAACTGTAATTCTGAAACAGTAGGCACTTCCATTCCGGCAGAGTGCAATAATTCAGAAAGTGTATCATCATAAAAATAATTATTATTCATAACAGCTCCAGTATCATTTCAGACAGTGTCAGAAACAGCGGCAGTGCCAGCAAGACCAGTACCATCCGGCCACACAGCTCCACAGCTGTACCAATGGCCGATTCTCCGCAGTCTTTGCAGATATCTGTCCCCAGCTGTGTCAGGTAAGAAATGCCGATGGCTTTGCAGAGAAGAATAAAATAACTGTTATCCAGACCGGTCTGCAAATAAATATGTTCTGCGGTTTGCAGAATGCGTTCCGCCTGCGGCAGCAGCAGCAGCAGCACTGCCACACAGACCACAATGCTCAGCAGCATTCCATAGGCTTTCTGATATTGTTTCAGAATCAGAATCAGCACACAGGCAATGATACAGAAAATCAGGACAGCACTGAGATTCACAACCCGAACACCGCCTTGACCGTATCGAACAATGCACTAATCTGTTCAATAATCAGCATTAATACTACAACCAGTCCGGCGAGGACGGTCATCATGGCCTGTTCTTCCCTGTCCGATTTTTTCAGAACCAGACTTAATACAGAAACAATAATCCCGATTCCGGCAATTTTGAAAATCAAATCAATTTCCACATGAGACCGCTCCTTTTAGATTTATTTTAAAATTATTATAATTTATAAAAATACTACTATCACAGCTGCTCCGCCCAAAGCCCCCAGTGTCTGATACAGCTTGCTTTTTTTCTGGCAGTCAGTCCGGCAGGCTGCAAGCTGGGCTTGTATCTGATGCTGACAGAGTGTCAGTGCTGCTATCTGGCCTTGCATATCTGTCCGGCCGAGTTCTGTGCCCAGATGCTGCAAGCTTTCTCTGGCTTCTCTGGGAAGCTGACTATTCTGCAAAGCCTGATTCCAGAGCGTTTCCGGAGAAATTTCCGGAGAGAATTCCAGATTCCGGATAAAATCCCATTTCTGATAGCTCTGTTTTTCTTTGAGAAGTCCGAACAGTTCCGGCAGCGGCAGATGCTGATAACGAATATATGTCATACAGTCTTCTGTCAGAAGCAGACATAATTCATAAAGCTTGATATTTTTTCTGACCTGATATGCCGCATAAAATCCGATTCCCGTACAGCAGAAGAACAGCAGCAGCAATCCTGTATATTTCATGACAGACTCCGGATATGCTGAATTTTTCTGTCTTTCAGAAAAACCTGTGTCCGGAACAGATTCGTTTCCAGAAGCGGACGGAGAAATTTTCTTTTTTTCAGTTCTTCCGGTGTTCCGGCATGACAGGAGGCTATCAGCCTGACACCACATCCGGCGGCCTGCTGGATTGCTCTGACATCTGCTTCTGTGCTGATTTCATCACATAGAATATATTCCGGTGTCATAACTCGTAAAGCTGTCAGAATGCCGGCTGCTCTGGGATAGCCGTCCAGAATATCTGTCATAATTCCGACATCATGGGCGGCTTGTCCCCTGTGGACAGCAGCGAGCTCTCCCCTTTCATCAATCAGGGCGGTTCTGTGCGTATTGCCGATAATTCTGCAAATATCTCTGAGATAAGTTGTTTTTCCGCTTCCGACTGTTCCGGCCAGCAGAAGGCTGTCAGAAAGATATTGCTGTAAAGATTCGGCCAGCCCGATTCTTTCTCCGGCGATTCTGAAATTCAGGCTGCTGATATCGCTGAGGGTCTGAATGTTATCGCCCTCTCTGACAGCACTGCCGCAGATACCCACACGGCAGCCGCCTCTGATGGTGATATATCCCTGTGACAGTTCCTGTTCATAGCGATAAACAGAATAGGAACAGACTGCCTGAAAACTTTTGGAAATTTCCTCAAAAGTGAGAATGATATTTTTTTCCGGATATTCCTGATTTTGTCTGACAAGGCCTAAAGGCTTGTGATTTCTGAGACGGATTTCCTGTATCTGGGACAGAGTTTCCTGTAACTGTGTTTTCAGAACGTTCTGTACTCTGACAGGCAGATAGGGCATAATTTCTCTGATACTTTCAAGATGGGTCATTTCTGCACATCCTTTCTGCTTTGCTGTCTAATATTATGCAGAGCCTGTCCGGATTATGATAGTATCAAAAAAAAGAAACACATCCAAAGATGTGTTTCTTTCTGATTCTGCGGGTTGTCAATCAATGAACGACAGGGTTACAGGGGACGGACTTGGAGTCCCCTGTCCCTGTTTTTGTCCCTGTGTAGCAAATTGCTACTAACTGAGGCTTTTGATTCTGTAAACACAGGTTTCAGAGAATCAGCATCGCATCTCCGAATGAGAAAAATCTGTATTTCTCTGCAACTGCCGTCTGATAAGTATGCATTGTCTGTTCATACCCCATAAAAGCAGAAACCAGCATAATCAAAGTGGATTCCGGCAGATGAAAATTAGTAATCAGTCCGTCAATGACCTGAAATTCATACCCCGGATAGATAAAAATATCGGTATCGCCTTCGCAGGCTGTCAGCCCGTCAGGACATCGCTGTGCGGCAGATTCCAGCGTTCTGCATGAAGTTGTCCCGACAGAAATGACCCTGCCGCCGTTTTCTTTTGTCTGCCGAATCAGGTCAGCGGTTTCCTGCGGTAATATAAAATGCTCAGAATGCATATGATGTTTGAGAATATCATTTTCTTTTACAGGCCGGAACGTCCCCAGCCCTACATGAAGCGTGACATATGCCAGATTTATCCCCTGCTTCTGCAAATCAGCAAGCATCTCTTTTGTGAAATGCAAGCCGGCTGTCGGGGCAGCAGCAGACCCAAGATTTTTGGAATATACTGTCTGATAGCGTTCTTTATTTTCCAGTTTTTCCGTAATATACGGTGGCAGCGGCATCTGGCCGACTTCTTCCAGAGCAGTATAGAAATTCCCTTCACACTCAAATTTTACAATCCGGTTGCCATCGTCTTTGATTTCCAGCACCTCGGCTTTCAGTCTGCCGTTTCCAAACTGAAATCTTGCACCGGGCTTGCATTTCTTCCCCGGCCGGCAGATGATTTCCCATTGTTTTTCGCCTGTCTGGTGCAGCAGCAAAAATTCTACAAAACTGCCTGTATTTTCCTTTTCGCCATACAGACGTGCCGGAAGTACCCGTGAATCATTCATTACAAGCAGGTCACCGGCTTTTAATAATTTCCCCAAATCATAAAAATGCAGATGCTGTATCTCTCCGGAGTTTCTCCCCACTGCCAGCAGTCGGGAAGCGTTTCTTGGTTCGGCCGGATGCTGGGCTATCAGCTCTTCCGGCAGGTCATAATAAAAATCTGATTTCTGCATAGTCTGAAAATCCTTTCTTAATAAATAAAAAAATTTTAAAATAGCTATTGACAAATACATCAAATCATGCTATGATAATAACAGGAGACAGAGGTGCGGTCACGATGAGTAACTGTTCTGAGAAAGTTCAGTTCTGTGAAGAACAGTGAAAGGCCATACCGCCGAAGAAACAGAATCCCCTCTCCCCCCTGAACAGTTCTGTTTCTGGTATCTGGCTGAATAAGTCTGATACTGTCATCATGTGATGGAGAGCTGTCGGGCAGGGTCTGCCTGTATTCTATTATAGCACATGATGAACTGGTTTTCAAGATGAAAATCCAGTTTTTTGTTTTCTAGCTCTGTTTTTTTTATTTTTAATCTATTTTCAAAAGGAGTTATGTTATTATGAAGCAGTACAAAGTTGGTATCTTAGGTGCAACCGGTATGGTAGGTCAGCGTTTTGCAACTCTGCTGGCAAATCACCCGTGGTTCAATGTCGTTGTATTGGCCGCTTCTCCCAGAAGTGCAGGAAAAACCTATGAAGAGGCTGCTGGTGCAAAATGGGCTATGGACGAACCGATTCCGGAAAATCTCAGAAACATGATTGTCAAAGACCTGAATGCTGATATGAATGAAATCGTTTCTCAGGTAGATTTTGTATTCTGTGCTGTCGATATGAAAAAAGAGGAGATTAAAGCACTCGAAGAACGCTATGCAAAAGCAGAATGCCCTGTTATCTCCAATAACTCTGCTCACAGATTTACACCTGATGTACCTATGGTAGTGCCGGAACTGAATCCGGAACATATTGAAATTATCGAATCCCAGAGAAAGAGACTCGGGACAAAAAGAGGCTTTATCGCTGTCAAGTCCAACTGCTCTATTCAGAGCTATGTGCCGGCTCTGCATCCGCTGAGAAAATTCGGCCTGAAAAACGTACTGGCCTGCACATATCAGGCAATTTCCGGTGCTGGTAAAACTTTTGAAACATGGCCGGAAATGGTAGATAATTTAATTCCGTTCATCGGCGGTGAAGAAGAAAAATCCGAACAAGAACCGCTCAAAGTATGGGGCGAAATCAAAGATGGCGAAATCGTCAAGGCTACTTCCCCGAATATTACCACACAGTGCCTGAGAGTCCCTGTTTCCAACGGTCACACCGCTGCTGTATTTGTATCTTTTGAAAATAAGCCTTCCAAAGAAGAAATTCTCAAGCTCTGGGCTGATTTCAAGGGTGTGCCGCAGGAACTGGAACTGCCTTCTGCTCCGAAGCAGTTTATTCATTATTTTGAAGAAGACAACAGACCGCAGGCAAAACTTGACAGAATGCTGGAAGGCGGTATGGCTGTTTCTACAGGCCGTCTGCGTGAAGATACACAGTATGATTATAAATTTGTCTGCCTGTCCCACAATACTCTCAGAGGTGCAGCAGGCGGCGGTGTTCTGTTAGCAGAACTGTTAGCTGCAAAGGGCTATTTTGATTAATCTATTCTCTCAGACAAAAGCGAGGTTTTAATTTATGAAACATACTATTTTTACTGGTGCAGCAGTTGCCATTACTACTCCGTTCAATCTTGACGGCTCTATTAATTATGAGGGTCTGGGAAAGAATATCGACTACCAGATTGACAACGGTACAGATGCAATTGTCATCTGCGGTACAACTGGCGAATCTTCTACCATGACAGACGAAGAACACCGTGAATGCATTAAATTTGCGATTGATTACACCAATCACAGAGTCCCTGTCATTGCCGGCACGGGCAGCAATGATACACGCTATGCTATCGAGCTTTCTGTAGAAGCACAGAACCTTGGGGCAGACGGTCTTCTGCTGGTAACACCTTATTATAACAAAACAACACAGGCCGGCCTGCTCGACCATTTCACAATTATTGCAAACAGCGTGAAAATTCCGATTATTCTTTATAATATCCCCGGCAGAACCGGCATGAACATCACTGTGGAAACACTCGAAAAGCTGGCACATCACAAGAATATTGCAGCAATTAAAGAAGCTTCCGGCAATATCAGCTATGTCGCACAGGTCGCAGCCGCCTGCGGCGATTTAATCGACATCTACAGCGGCAACGATGATATGATTGTGCCGATTATGTCTCTCGGTGGCAAGGGTGTTATTTCCGTACTGTCCAATATTCTCCCGAAAGAAACACACGAGATTGCACAGCTTTGTCTGGATAATGATTTCCGGAAAGCCGGCGAACTCCAGCTCAAGTATCTGGAACTGATTAATTCTCTGTTCTGTGAAGTAAACCCGATTCCTGTCAAAGAAGCAATGAATCAGCTTGGTATGGCAGCAGGGGCTTGCAGAATGCCTCTGACAAAGATGGGAGCTGATAATTTAGCCCGCCTGATGTCCGCTATGCAGCGTGTAGGAATGCCGGTTTCTGTAGTGGACTGAGTTTCTGCATCAAGAGGTGAAAATTATGGAACAAACAAAAATTTTAATTTCCGGTGCGTCCGGAAAGATGGGTCATGCAGTCGCTTCGGCGATTGCAGACCGTGAGGACTGTGTTGTCAGTGCCGGAATAGACCTGAAAACAGACACTTATGCAGAGTTTCAGATTTATCAGAATTTTTCTGATTTGCCTGAAAAACCGGACGTGATAATAGATTTTTCTAATCCGGCTGTTCTGGATAATCTGCTGAATTATTGTCTTGTGAACGGTGTGCCGTGTGTTCTGGCAACAACGGGCTATTCTGAAGAACAGATTGCCAAAATCAAAAAGGCTGCGGAAACAGTTCCCGTCTTCTTCTCGTTCAATATGTCGCTGGGAATCAATCTGTTAGTGCAGCTTGCCAAAAAAGCAACAGCGATTCTTGGCAATCAGTTTGATATTGAAATTGTTGAAAAGCATCATAATCAGAAAATCGATGCTCCGAGCGGTACAGCTCTGATGCTGGCAGATGCGATTAACCAGTCTCTGGAAAATCAGTATCATTATGTATATGACAGGCACTCCAAACGGCAGAAGCGTGAGAAAAACGAAATTGGCTTACATGCTGTCAGAGGCGGTACTATTGTCGGCGAACATGATATTATTTTTGCCGGACATGACGAAGTGATTACCCTTTCCCACAGTGCGGCTTCCAAAGAAGTCTTTGCAGTAGGGGCTGTAAATGCGGCTGTATTTCTGAAACACCAGAAAGCCGGCATGTATGATATGAGTGCATTAATGAGCGATTAAATTATATCAGGATAATAAAAAAAGCAGCCGTAAAGGCTGCTTTTTTTAGTTTTTAAATACAGTTTTCAGGAAGTTATAATACATCGGAACAACGGTAGAGCCATCATGGCCGCCGCCGTTGACTTCCAGCCAGAGATGCGGCTGGCCGTTCTGTGTCAGCAATGCATGATATTGCTGCGGAAAGTCCCTGACAACGGTATCGTTTGTCCCGCCTGCAATAAACAGTTCGACCGGCTGCACAGCACCGCTGATTTTAAAATCTTCCGGCTGCATATTGCCAGTATGCTGCATAAAGGCATCCTGTGCAGGCACAATACCAGGGGCAGGACACGCAGCACCGATATAGCCGAAATATTCAGGCTTGGTCATGCCGATATAGAGTGTTTCCCTGCCACCCATTGAGAAGCCGGAAATGGCTGTGTTTTCTCTTCCTGTCTTGACAGCATAATGTTCATTGATATAAGGCATCAGGCATTCTGTAATATCCTCACGGAAAGCATCATATTTTGCCGTTTCTTCTGCTGTAAATCCGGCACACTGGTCAGAAGTTTCGCTGGTATACATAGAAGTAAAAACGATTATCATCGGCACTGCTTCACCGGATGCAGCAAGATTCCCAGCCATAGCAATAATCCCCATACTGTCGTCCGTCAGAGAATTGCAGTCGCCGAAAATGCCATGATTTACATACAGAACCGGATATTGTTTCGAGGCATCATAATCAGGCGGAAGCAGTACATTGGCTTGTTTCTGCTTCTTGGCAATTGTGGAATAATAATTGATTTTTTCCAGAGTGCCATAATTGCGGCCGGCCGATTTTGTGAACACTTCAGCCGGAACAGCAGCAGTAAAACTTTCCTGAATCTGGTTCATATATTCTGTACCTGACTGCGGCTTGACAAGAACAGGGACAGCACTTGTATTTTCCTGTATCATCATACGTTTTAACAGAATCAAATCGAAAATATTCAAAACATTATCCTGATTTAAATCAGCAGTTTCCAGATAGACAGTTGCTTCTTTTCCATGCAGATATTTCTGTAAAGAAATAATATCCAGAATTTCGATTTTTCCGTTTTTATCTACATCTCCCATCAGGCCGGCCGGTGCAGAACTGCTTTCAATTACAGTTCCGTCCACAGCGACAGCCGCATCATCCAGATAGAAATCATTGGTTTTGCTGTCAGATTCCAGATAAAGAATCATTCCTGTTGCATGTTCAGGAATCGTGAATGAAGGATTGGCGAGCTGTACCCATTCTCCCCTGCCGGCATCTGCTTCAGCGATTGCAGCATAATAGACTTTTTCGCCGATATTATACTGTAATGTCAGTTTGAAATGTTCAGCTGCGGCTGCTTCCTGCATAGCCATTACGCTGAAACTATACGCATTTCCGGAGAGATATTCTTTATTGGAGAGATTGAAAGCTGCCCCGTTCCAGTTATCCGTTCTGCCTGTAACGGCAAGGCTGTTTTTACCGGACACTGCTTCAGGAGAAACTGCAACTTTGGCATCGCCTCTGCCTGACCACTTCCCTGTTCCGTTTTCAAAGTCCTCATGCAGATAATAGCCGTCAGCAGGCTCTGTCGGTGCTTCTGTCGGAACAGTTTCGTCTGGGTTATCAGAAATTGTTACTATATTTTTAGTGACGGTAGCTTTTCCGGCACTCTGATACCCTTCTACGTTCAATGCTACTTCATAGAGTTTTCCCATTTGCAGCCCCATTTCTTCCCATGCAGCGAAATGGTCGGTGACATGCATAGTACCGCTTGACTGCTTTTCAGCATCTGTACGGACACTCCAGTACTGATAAAAAGTAGCATCACCGATAATAGAGGGCTTGTTTTCACGGAGTGTTTTATATACATCGTAAGTTGCACCATCTACAGTAATTCTGCCGATGGCATCGCCTCCCGGTGGTCTCCAGTTGCCCCAGTCTTCTACAATATAATATTCAATCAGAGGCTCTTTTGTCCAGCCGTAGCAGCACAGATAAGAATTGCCATCGGGATGATAATCACACTCATAATCAAGGGTGATATTCCCTATTTCCTGATAAGTCTGTGTGCAGTCAAATTTCTTTCCTGTACGGAACAGGCAGTTATTAATATTATTCCACTCACAGGAGAACGCACCATTCCCCAGAAGTGTCATAGAAGTATTGCCGTTATCTTTCCATAATTCAAAATCATAGCCATCCTGTGAACCTGTTTTGCATTCTGTGTAGATTTCTCCAGCCCCGAATGCAGCAACAGGCAACATAACAGCAGTAACTGCCGCTGCTGTAAGAATGCCATAAAGCGGACGATATTTTTTCATATGATTCCTTCTTTGCTTAAAATTTTGCGAAAACGTTTAATAGTTTAGTATTATTTTACTAAACGTTACGAAAAAATGCAACCCACTTTTTGCAGAAATGGTGGATTTTTTGCATGTGTTTTATTAGATTTCTTTATATTTGCGTGATAAAATAGTAATGAATTACAATTCCTGTCATATTGACAGGAATAGAATATATCGGGCCGAGTTCTTTTGCGAATTGTCCGAAACTGGAAGAGATGAAAATTTCACGCAGATTATATGCAATCGGTGACGATGCATTTGAAAAATGCAAGACAAGAGGGATGATTCATTATTCTGGTACGGAAGAAAGCTGGAAAAATGTGGAAAACGGAAAAAACAACTTATTCATCCGTATTTCTGAATTTGCATACGGCATTTCGGGAGATACTGACGAGGACGGAAAACTTGGCGTAACAGATGTCATTGCTCTCCAGAAATGGTTGCTTTCTGTACCGCCTGAAAAATTCAATTCTGATTTGGCTGACCTTGATGAAAACGGTGTTGTCAATATATTTGACTTTGTTCTGCTGAAAAGAAAGTTGCTTAAAAAATAATTTTAATAAAACAGCCGGAGATGTTCTCTCCGGCTGTTCTGAAATATGAATTTATTGTCTGGAAATCAGTGTTAAAAAATCCTGTTCCGGAACAGGTCTTGAAAAATAATATCCCTGCAAGTAGTCACACCCCAGATTTTCCAGTATCTGTATCTGCGTTTCTGTCTCCACACCTTCTGCAAGTGTTTTCTTGTGCATATTTCTGACCATTTCAACCGTGCTTTTCAGTAAGGTCATACCCAGTTCACTCTGTTCCGCACCCCAGAGCACGCTTTTGTCAATTTTTATGACATCTGCACCAAGTGAGAAGATGGCATTTAAATTAGAATATCCTGTGCCGAAATCATCGATATAAAACATAAATCCGGCCTGTCTGAGCTTTTCTATCACTTCTTCAAGATGATGATAATCTTTTGCAGCAACAGATTCTGTAATTTCAAAGCTGATATAATGTTTTTCTATGCCGGTTTCTTCAAGAATTTTTATAATATGCTCGGCAAAACCGTCTTTCAT
>CADBOP010000062.1 GCA_902796255.1 uncultured Ruminococcus sp. | reverse complement strand
CTGTGCTTGTTTCTGCGGTGGAAGTAGCCGTTTCTGCTGTTGTTGTCTGTGTGACAGAAGTTTCTGTTATGCTGTTTTCAGGAGATTCAGAAATTACTGTAGTTTCGACAGTTTCCGGAAAAATTTCTGTTTCAGGCTGAGAAGGGGAATCTGTTATAATTTCCGTTTCCGGTTCAGGAAGGATTTCAGGCATATCATGAGTATCTAAGATATATAAAGGCGTTTGACCGTTCTGAAACCGCTGATAAGCGACTAACGTATAAAAAGCCTGAATTGTAGCCGTTTCATTGTATGTTCCGTCATTTGTGTGGCTGTATCCGCCGTCCGGAAGCCGATAAGTATTCATACCATTCAGGAGCGAATTTCCGCTTTTGATAAATCTTTCGTCTGAGAAAGCATCTATTCCAAGAGAAGCTAAAGCTGTGACTACCTGAGCAGTACTCTCCAGATTCTCCGTCCCGAAGCTCTGATAGCCCCCATAATCAAGCTGATGTTCAGAAAGAAACAGCAAAGCCGAGTCACAAGCGTTCTGTACAGAGGGAGTTTGATAATAATATGCAGATAAAGCCTGTAAAGTCATCGCTGTGACGTCAATATCACCGGCAGTGCCCATAACAGCCCAGCCGCCGTCTTCCAGCTGCATGGATAATAATTGCTGAATTACATCGTCTGTAGAGCAGCTTTCACAGGTATAGCCGTTATTCATCAGATGGAGACTGTAAATCCAGCTCATGATTCCTTGCTGACCGACAGAATTTTCAAGTGATTCTGTAATATAAGAGGTATCCTCTCCGGTCGAGGCCAGAACAAGAGCATATTTTAATCTTGAAGAAGCAGAATAAATTTCATGTGTATCAAGATAAGTATGCAGTGCATTTTGATAAGAAGTAAAATCATATTCTCCGCTCTGACTCAAGGCGAGAATATACCATTCGGAAGTAATACCGGCATTGTCTGCCAGAGCCGTATCAATCCAGTTCTGAACGGAATCAGAACCGGATTGTGTCAGATGATAGCTGATAATTCCGTTCAGATATTCTGAAATATCCTCAGCATGAACAAAAAAATTTAAATTCCATGTCAGCAGGAACAGAACCGAACAGAAGAAAGAAATAGTTTTCCTCATAATTATTTCACATGAATTTCATAAGTATAGTGATAGTTCTGACCGGCTTCCAACTTCACAGCATGTGCTTTTTTCTCCAAATCCGGCTGATTGTCGTCATAATAGACGGGTACGCTCGTCCATGGTTCAAGGCAGACAAAAGCAGCATTGTCATCTTTTTCCGGAGACCATACGGCAATAGCTTGAGAATCCGGAAATACAACTGTCACAGAATGTTCTGATTTTTCAGATTTCAGGGAAATGCTTTCAGAATCAGGGTTATCCAGAATAATGGCATCATAATCAAATAATGCTCTTGTCACAGGAATTTTATTCTGCTTTTCTGCCAAAATAACATCCTGATGCTGAATTTTTCTTGTGAGTGTTTCATTTTTTTCATATTCGATATAATAATCTGTAAAATCTGTTCCGGCTTCGAGCGGACAGTTAAATGCCGGATGGCCGCCAAGATAGAAATACATCGTATCTGTTCCGGTATTCTGAACAATATTTTCTATTTTGACTCCGTCTGCAAGAAGGGTATATTTTATAGTGAGTGCAAACGGGTACGGATACTGTGCAAGTGTTTCCGGCGAATCATGCAGAATAAATGAAACTGTAGTTTCCGTTTGTTCCAGAAGCTGAAATTCCAAATCTCTTGCAAAGCCATGATTGGCATTCATATGATAAGTTTTTCCGCCAGCCCGATAATTCCGGCCTTCCGGAGAGCAGATGAAAGGGAATAAAACAGGGGCATAGCGTTTCCATGCCTCTCCGCACTGCCAGAGATATTCCAGCCCATCTTTTTTCAGAGAATGCAGTTCTGCACCGAATGTATCGGCACTAAATGAAAGATTCTGATTTCTTATTTCATATAACATAAAAAAACCTCCTGTGCATATGCATTTATTTATTTAATTCTAACATATTTTGAAGAAAAAAGCAAGCTGTTTTTTATTCTGTCATTTTTGTTTCTGTTCTGCAAAAATTTGAAACTAATATTATTCTTGACTTATTTATCACAACATGGTATAATAAAAACGAAAACAGCATATTTTTATTTTATTTTTATTTATAAGGTGGGATGAAATGAAAAAAAACATCGGATATATAATACCCTGTCTGATATTGCTGCTGCTGTTTTGTACAGGATGCCAGAAAACACAGAATACTCTGATGTATCTGGAAACCGTGGACAGCTCTGCTGTACCGGTACTGTCAGAAAAATATTATGCACTGAAAGACAGATTTCCGGAATTATATCAGAATTTGTATTTTACGATTGACCTGCCAGAAACTGTTGAATTATACGATAAAGGCGAAAATGACGGTGTCATTCGTTTTTCAGACCCTTCCGGAAAAAATCTGATTACACTTGAAACCAGATTTAAAGATAACTATCAGCGATATTATCAGCAATATCTGCACGATGTCTGTACAAATCTTTCTGATTTGAACAGCTTTCATGAATATGAAGAAGTATTTGAAATCAATGGCTGTCAGGCAAGAAGATTGGATTTTCGTCTGCATACAGCCTCAGAAACCAGACTCATCAGCTATTGGTTTTTTGAAATTCCTGATGCTTCTGAAAATGCTGCCTATCCGCATCAGAGCGGTGTCAGTATAGTTTCTGTAGAATCGACTGCCGAAAATATAGAAACTATGCTCAGGATAATCAATACATTCCGTATACGGGGAGAGTAAAATGAAAACTATTAAAAATTCTGTGATTGTCGCCATTATTTTAACGATTGTATGTCTGCTTCTGTCAATGGTGATTTTTTTCACATATCATTGGTTTTATAGTTATCAGGTCAGAGATGCTTCGCAGGTGAGCCGCTATCTTGGCGATGTCAATGCCGATTTTCAGCTTACATGGGACGATGTGACGGCTATGCAGATGCTCTATCTGCCCGAAGACAGCATATATACCAAACAGGATATTGACTGTTCTGATTTGAATCAGGACGGTGTGATTAATAACGAAGATACTGCAATATTATTACTATATTTTGCCAATCATGATTCTTGGTCTTTCAGCGGACTGGAAGCCTATTGTAATATGCATTATTACAGTCAGGAGTGAGAAATGAAAAGAAAATTATTTTTAGGCATGATATTTTGTATTCTGCTGACAGGGTGCAGCCAGACCAGCAGCACAGAGTCATATTCCCTGCATACGATTGAAAAGCCTGTAGATGCTTCTTATCTGCTCAGTACAGATGAGAATATCAGAGAAACAGAAGATTTACAGTCAAAATATGATTATGATACGAAAGTTACAGATAAAAACGGAAATATTCTGTCAGAACGCCGTGACGGTACATGGCATGTGTCCGAAGCCGGTCAGCAGATTTATGGCCTGATTTCTGAAATTACCAATAACGGCATTATTGGCCCTGATATTCGTTATGCAATTGATATTGATACCGCTCTGACAGAAGACTGTCTGGATATTCTGGCAGAAAATCAGCTTGACGGCTGTGTGATTGTCAGCGATATGCACGGGAAAATTCAGGCTATTGCAGATTATACAAATACAGTGGAATACTATACAAACGGTGAATTCAAACTTAGTGAAGAACATGAACAGTTTGCTTCACTGCTGGAAAAAGATGAGAATACACAGAATTATATTTTGCATCATACTTCCGGTGCAGAAGATGAAATAATTCCATTCGATGAAATGTATATCGGTCATACCGGACGGACATATCATTCTAACGGGGTATATTACGGCAGTACTGCTAAATTAATGTCAAGCATTGTACTGCTGGAAGCAGGCATGAGCTTTGAAGATACTTCTTATTATGATAAAGGCGTGATTAATTACGGCTATAATAAAAATATATTTAATCATAATTATGAAAAAGGAAGTTATCCGGCATGGCATAATATGCAGACTTCTCTTGTAAATTCTTATAATACATTCTTTGCGGCTGGTTATGAAAGCATCGCAAAAGGCAGTTTCTATGAAGATTTTGAAATTCAGAAAGAAAATGCTGCCGAGTTGCTTGACCCTGATAACGGTTTCCGGACTATCTGTAAAATTATGAACAGATATTTCGGGTTTAACGAATTTGGCTCACAGAAAGCAGGGTATATTTATCCCTGTGACTGGATGGATTTACGCCAGCCTTCGCTGAATGCTATCGATATTGCCAGAGACAATGCCAGAGAAAGAGAATTTTTAATTGCTCGTCTGGCTATCGGCATGTGTAGTGACGGTCAGATTATCAATGACCAGCCAACAGGAAATTATTTCGATGCTTCGCCGTTATTTCTGAATGCTGTCACAAGTGCAATAGCAACAGGAGATATGTACCGTTTCCGGATTAAAAGCGATTCGACAGAAGCAAAGCTGAAAGATATGGAATATAATCATTCTGAAAATTCTAAAAATTCTGAAAGTCCTGAACAGGATACAGGGGCAGAAATACAGTCTATCCCTTTGGAATATCGAAAATCTTTATGGGAAGGTATGAAAAAGATTATGCCGTATACATATGACGGCTATACAGCCTATGTGAAAACTGGTACAGCAGATGACGGCTCAAGCTTTAAACGGTTTTTGCTGACGGGATTTGTTACAGAAGAGGAAGAACCGGAAGAACAGAAAGTCCCTGAAGGCTGGGCAGTAACGCTGTATATTCACAACGGTACAAAACTGGAATCAGAATTTGCTTCCGGATATGCAGAAGTTTATCAGCAGATTCTTCGGCGGGTCATTGAAGGCGGTGAAACAGCATGACAATTCAGATTCTGATATTGCTTTTATGTCTGATTTTAATTCTGGGCTGGATTCTGACCTGTATCGGTTCAGAAAAGACAATAAAATTTATGCCCGTCCTGCTGACAGCAGAGGCCATTATTTCCGTGATATTATTAATTTTATCATTTTCTTATCGGAAAATGTTATTTTCTGTGTTACTGACAGCTTTTTTCTTTTTCTATTTATTTTATTTAATTTTCCATAAAGAAGCAGAATACCAGCCGGAAAAGAAACTGCTTGTCTTTTCGTTCCGGAAATTCGGAAAATTTACCTGCGAACTGAAAGAAATTTATTCTTCTCCGGAGATGTTTCCGCATAAGAAAGAATTACATGCCTACCGGACACCGGATAATTTTATTATGCTCCGCTGTCCGGATACAGAAGAAGAATTTTTTGCCTATCAGTTTACGAATTATCGCTATACACTTGACGGAAAAAAGCAGAATTGTCTTGTCATTGGCACAGCAGATATCAGAAAACTGCCTTTGTCAGCTTATCACAAAAGCAGATTCTTTCCCTGTGCGGAACATATGTTGTTTACAGGACTGATGACACTGCTTATGATTCCTGTGCTTTCTGTATCGATGATGCGGAAAAATTCTGAAAATTTAGAACAGTTCCTGAAATATCAGGCAGAAACCGGAATTACAGCCGTTTCACAGTCTTCTGCTGAAATATACCAGCAGGAAGATTTTCTGACACTTGTGATTACAAAATCAGAAGATAAAATCGATGCGATAAAATTATTAAAATTAAATACAGAAAAGGCAGAAATCCAGATTATTACAGTCAATACAGGATTATTAAAAAATAATTCTGATTATGTGTTGTTAAAAGACAGTCTGAATACAGAAGATTTTAGTCAGATAAAAACTATTTTTCAGGATATATTTGGCATTCAAGTGAATCATATTATGACTATGCAAAATGATGCACTTCTGACGGCGATTTCTCCGGAACACAGCATGTCTCTGGAAATCTCTCCGGAACAGGCTGCCTGTTCCGGAATTGCTTACCAAAAAACAGGGGTATATACTGTCAGGGAAGTTTCTGGTATTTTACAGGGCTTACAGAATTATATCATCAGTGAAAATTATGACAGAAAAATTTTATCTGAAAATCAGTTTGCTGTTATTCAGAATCAGTTTTTGTTAGCATTACTGACATCTGCCGTGCAGGATAACAACAGTATTTCAGAAATAAAGCCTGTCCGTACCACAATGACACGCACAGAAATCAAACAGTTTTATGATATACTGATGCTGTCAGCATATCGTTATCAGAATTGTTTCCGTCAGGCGGAATACAGTACCGTCCTGCCGTCTCCGGAAGATGGGACTGCATTGAGTCATACCGTTGTGTATGTACCGGATGCTGTGCTCAGATACCGCATGGTACAAGCATTATATTACTAATTACGGAGGTGAAGTCATGCAAACATTCAGCAATTTATTTCTGCCGGAATTTCTGATGCTTTTATTATGTTCGCCGCTTCTTTGGGTATCCGGAGAGGATATCACCTATCAATGCAGTGTATGTGGTGTATATGCTCTGTTTTTAGTCCTGATGTGCGGTGTGAAATATTTGTTGTTCCGAAAGCTTCTCGCAACAGAAACCACTTATACAAGACAGTGCAGTTTCATCACATATCTGATTTTAATGCTGAATATCGGCTGTTTTATGAACTTGTATATTATCGGCTTCCGGACAAGAAATTTTAATGCGTTACTGGAATATCTGCTTGGCCTGCTGAAACCAGCCACGCTGATAGTCAGTATTTTTCTGATGCTTTATTATGCTCTGAAAGAATTTTATCAAAGAAAAAAATATATTTTAATCGCATTATGTGTTATTTTAATTAATTTTATCACTATCAGCGGTTTTAATCCCGAACGTTTTATCATTGCCGGTCTGGAATCGACAGGAATTGCTGTGATGCTCTGGATTATGACACTGATTCTCCCGATTCATAATCCAGATGCCGATACTATCCGCTACTGGTGCGGACGGCTTGCACATGGAAAACTTTTAATATTTTCCAGTTATTTTATATTAAATATTCCTGTATTTTTCGTTCTGCGGGGATGGCTGAATCATCATCTTTCAATCAGAGTAGCTGCTGTCGAGATGGATAAGTTACTGTTTTTCTTTTATTTCTACTGTTTTATGCTCTGGAATGACAAGAAAAGAAAAAAACAGTCAGAACCTTATGTAAAATACTGGGAACTCGGCTTGCTGTTCTTCAGCCTGATGGCAGGCCTGTTAATTCTTGGTGAACACGGAACTATGATTGTCATGCTTTTGATGCTGATTCTGATGCTGTTTTTATTATACCGCAAAGAAGCCGGAAGTATAGCGTTAAGCATTACTATTATCGGATATTGCAGTCTCTGGGTTCTGAACCAGTTCGTTTCTCTGGAAATTCTGAACAGATTGTTTCATCTCCAGAGTTATCGTCAGATTCGGGATATGAATCAGGCGATTTTAGAAAGCGGTACTGGTATGAGTACGACACCATATGCTGTTGATATGGTCGGAACACTTTATACAAGAATTGAAGATTTTTCTTATCTGAATCTGATTTCTGTATTTGGCAGATTAGGGGCGGCCGCTTTGATTTTGTTATATCTGCTTGTGCCGCTGTTATCCTGTATCTATCTGCATAATTATAAATTAAAAAACCGAAAATATATCAGCAGTTCTTTGTTCACGCTGGCAGAACTTGGCTGCCTGCTGTTATTTTCTTCCGGTGCAGTACATGTTCTGTCAAATTTCGGCTTGATTTTCTTTACTGGTGTCACGCTGCCATTTATCAGCAACGGCTTTATGAATATTATTATTATGCTGATGCTTTTGATTCCGGTTATTTACTGTCTGAGGGAGGCGAATTTTCATGATACAGCATCAGAAACAAGAATCTGAAATCCGCTTTGCAAGGCCGAAGCACAGATTGTTTATGATTTTTATTATATTAATATTTATTTTTATTTTATTCAGCACGCTTTTTTATGATGCTGTCTATGCCTTTTTTACAGGATTTTATCAGGAAGAAAACGCTGAACAGGTTCAGACAAAAAGCAGTTTTGCCCTGAAATATAACGGCTATGACCTGACAGCAAATGCCAGACAAAATCTTGCAAAAGAATTTGAAAGCTATAATATTAAATATACAGATTATAATTTCTATGCTCAGAAAGGCCGGATTCTGGATAAAAACGGCGATGTCATCTATTCTGTCGAAACAAAGCCCGTATTATATACTTCGTTCTATGAAGAAGGCCGGAACAGAGTGTGTAAATATCTTTACGGTGATTTGACAGGTACAGAGGGGATTTCTCCTCTGATGCGAACTATTCCCAATATAAACCCTGATTCTCTTGCTGATACACTTCCGGAATTTCCCACGGGATATGATGTGCAGTTGTTTTTAAATCCTGCTCTTGAAATGCAGATTTATGACTTGCTGGAAATTAATCATATCAAAGGTGGCTGCATCATACAGGATTTGCCGTCAGGAAATATTGAAGTCATGACGGCCACCAGTGTCACCAGTACAGAAAGTGAAAAAAGCGGTCTGACACAGTTGGAAGCTTGCCTGAATTCTGATTTTCTATATCATATCATCAGAAAACAAGAACCGGAAACACAGGAGAGTATAAAAAAATATTTTGATTACCAGCTGCAAAGTGCGGAATTTGAACAGCAGGATACAGAATCCGGAGAAATCCGGAAAATTCTGAAATACTGCTTTACTACTGATTTTGATTTGATATTTGAACAGCAGAATAATATGAAAACTTCTGACGTTTCTGAAATCAGCCCCCTGCATATGAACAGTATTACACAAAGATTATTTTCCGGAGTCTCTCAGCCGCCTTGCCTGATAGATAAAGTTCTGGATGCACAGGGCAGAGAAATTGCGGTTCTGCCGGAATATCCCAGCACAGAAATTTCCGTTCTGCCTGTGCAGGAAGAACTGAAAGCATGTTATGAACCCTATCACTCCGAGAGTCATAAAGATTATCAGATTTCTGTCATGAAATATCAGCCCGAAAAATATGCAGATTTTAAATATATCACTGGTGTGATTCTCTCAGAAGATAAAAAAATTCAGAAAGCCTTTACACTGTACAGCAAAGACGAAAAAATTTTGCAGTTTACTGACAGCATTGTTTATTTTATTAATCAGGAATATGCTCAGGAAAGGAGAAATGAAAGTGAAACAGAATCCGTTTCCGAAGGGGAATAAAGCCGCTGTTATCGTATTTTTACTGCATATGCTGTTGATTGTTCTGTTTCTTTTATACGTCTGCTTTATAAAATTCCCGATATTTCTTTATGATGACGGCCTTCTGCTGAACCGGAAGTTTATTTCTGCAACAAAAGATTTTCTTCTTTCTTCTCTTGAAATCTATGTCGGCATTCCGTTTCTGCTCTGTATTTTCAATACAGCTGTTGTCAAGTATATCAGCATGAAATATCTGCATTATATCCAGAATATCCAGAAACTTTGCGGAAATGCCGGAGAGTACTTTCAGGAACATTATCCCGAACAGCGTGAGATGATTGCACAGACAACATACTTTGCAAGCCGTATCGAATTATTACAGAAAGATGCCCAAAGTCTCCGGCCTGAAAAATTAACAAAAATTTTTTCCAATCTCCGGCAGTGCGGAAGTCTGGAAAAAGAATTCAATGACCTTACAAGAAGATGCGATGCGTTTCATAATGCCCACGGAGAACAGGAATTTGCACAGATGCTCCGGCAGGATTTCCGGAATTATCTTCCAAATTCTGCAATGCTGCTGAATCTTTATTATCCGGAACAGACCAGAAAAAGCCTGACGGGAATCGACAGCTATCTGAAAGCGGTGGCAGGGCATAAGTTTACAGGCAGATATTTTAAAGAAAATCCCTATGATGCAGATACTTGCCTGATGCTTGCACAAATGTATGCACCGTTAAAAATACTCGTCAGTGATTTGCAGATAATTGCAGAATTTATGCTACAGAATTATCAGGAAATTTTAAATCAGAATGCAGTTTCTGAAATCGAACCCGAACCGCTGCCGGAAACTTTGCAGAAACAATTCCGGCAGGCACAGGCTTTTCTGGACAGAATCCCGACAGAACAGAAATTACTGGAATTATCCGGACAGAAAGATAAAAAATTACAGAAAAAATATCTTGCCTATCGTGAAAAATTCCGGAATTATGCTGTTGTTGCTTCGGCATATGACAGATGTACCGGCTTGTTTTGTCAGTGCATTACTGGTACAGAACAGATATTAATCCGTCAGCTTCTGTCACATTACAGAATTATTCAGAATGCCTATCGTATGTATCTTCCTGAAGATTCTGAGTATCTGAAAAAATTCAGCAGTAATTATCAGTTTCTGAAAGACAAAACGGAATCTGCCGATTTTATCTGGCATTTGTATTATTTGAATATTTTTTCAGTCACACAGCACAGACAGTGTGATGTTTCATTTAACAGCCATGACAGCAATAATTTGCAGGCTGCTTTGGATACTGTCCGTATTTGTGCAGAAAATATTAATCAGGAAGTCAGAAAGGATGGTCTCACATGAATATTCAGGAAGATATGAATGCAATTATCAATGCCGTATCTTCTTTCCGCAGGCATGATGAAGTAGATGCCTATCAGATTGTACAGCCTGTGGAAACGTCACTCCGGAAAAGCTGTGAACGAATGGAACATATTGAAGAACAGCGGGCAAAAAATTATTATCAGTCTGATTTGCTTCCGGAGATTAAAAAATTTGTCTATTCTCTGCAACAATATACACAGAATCAGGATTTTCAGTCACTCCGGACAGAGATGAAACAAATTCAGGAAACTTTGAAAGATTTCAACAGAAGTGTAGATTATCTGATTCGCACAGGACTTGTCAGAGAAGAGGATACACAGGAGACTGTGATTATTATTCCGCAGAACCAAGCAGAAAATCCCGCTCTTGTTCCGCAGCTGAAAAGAAAAGCCAGACGACCCAGACAGCAGAAAGCTGATGCATCTAAAGATACACCGCAGTCCAGACCCAAGCCGGTCAAAAAACACGCTGCACCAGCACAGAAAACGCTGACAGAAACCTATTTTTCAAGCTCTGCCAGCAAAAAAGAAGAAAATTTATTAAATAAAAATATAGAAGTGATTATAAAAATTACTGCTGAAGACCCTGATTCCGGTATGCAGATTCTGGAATATTATCTTGCCAATAAAAATGCTTTCCGCCGGAAAGAAGTCTACCCTAACTTCTGGAACAGGCTTTTGCGGAAAAATAAAAGCGTTCTTTATCAGCAGATATTTCGGGTAGCAGACTGGAAACCCCTGTTTCCGGAAAAGAACCTTCCGGAAGAATATATTAATTTATCCAGAAATATTTTCGGTGTACCCAAAGAAGGCAATCTTCAGGACGATGGTCTGGCCTTGAAACTCTCTCAGGACAGCCTGAAAATTTCATTTAAAACCTATGGAGAACGGACTTCTAAATCACTGACTTCCGAATTTTCCGGCCAGACACAGCAATCTGTAGAACTCGCAAGAAAAGATTTCACAGAAAAAGAAATTTATCATTCCTGTCATTATCATGATACAATCAGTTTTTATCATCAGTTTAATCATGTGCAGTCAGATTTCAACCAGAAAGAAGTGCTCGTGAAAATGAAATTGGATATCAGACTGCATGTATGACAGGCAGAAAGGAAAACACGGCATGATTAATAAATGTGTCTGTATTCATTGCCTGAAAGATGTAACGAATCCCCGCTTTCTGATTCCGGCACATTTTGAGGCTCTGAATGCAAATTATTTTGAATGCTCTCCGGATATTATTGGTCTTGACAGTACCAAAACGGACAGTATTATGAAAACAAAACTGAATTATTACGGTATTTCTGTTTCAGCAGACGAACCCCAGCGGCTGACTTGTGATGCTTCTGAAAAAACTTTGAAATTAAAAAGCGGCCTGAAAATTGTTGTGAAATCTGTTGAAAAGCTACAGAGAGAATATCCCGACAGTATCAGCGAACTGGAAAATGCAGCTACTATTGACGGCAAGGCTTTATTTATCTATCAGCCCTTCCGCCCGATGGCTGCAACAGAATTAGTATGTGAAAACTGTCATCTGATTTTATCTTCCCGTAATGTCATCCGGACAACTATCGGTTCAGAAACAGTCTGGGAGTCAATTGACGGTACACAGGAAAGCAATTTTACGGTTTCTCTGATTGCCGGAAGCAAGGCAGGAAAAACCAATCTTCTGCTTGCCATGAGAAAACCGGAAAATCGTGTACACCTCCGGCTTATGACAGAAGAACCCTTTATTGAACAGCATTTTACACAGGCGGAAGAAGCTCTGAGTGAAGGAAATGTTCCGGAAACAACGCTTTCTCCGCAGCCTCCGATTACGTTCCGGACAGAGAAAAATCAGGATATTAATATTATTGATACCAGAGGCGAAGAAACCAAAGAAATCCGTATCGACAGAGCAGTCTGGTCAGATATGCTGATTGTTTTGCTGGATATTGCTTCTGTATATGAGGCTTCTGAATCCGGCCAGACAGACGGATTAAAAAGACTGCGGCAATATCTTTCTGATTTAGAACGCCACTGCCGCACCAGAAATGAAACAAAGCCGATTATTTTATGTTTTACCAAATGCGATTTATATCCGGACACAGCGGATAATATCATGCTCTATCCGCTCAAAGGCAAAGCAAACAGCTATGACCATGATAAACTCAGAGTAATCAGAAATTATCATTTTATGGATAATACAGAAAATCTGATAAATTCTATGTGCAGCGAACTGGGAAATAAAATGCAAAAACAGAATGCTGGTATTTATCAGATGATTTACCGGATTATACAGGATATTATTTCCTGCTGTAATCAGATTTCCGGCAGAAAAGTGGATATTATGTGCATTGCTCCGTTAGGTACACCTGCTAAAAACGGAAAAATTAATGCAGATTTATATCATCCCCGTCATGTAGACAGCCTTCTGCACAGAATTATTCAATATGCATCGGAGGCGAAATCATGATTTATCAGTATACTGTATTCCGTGCCCGTGACGGGTATGCATGGGAGAAAAATGCTCCGGAAAGTTTTTCTGAAATTACGCCTTTACTGATGCAGTGTGAGAATATTTCACATAAGTATTATATTTTTCACAAAGGTAATGTTCTGAAAGTACAGAAAGAAGAAAGTCCGGATTCCGGAGAAAGACCGTTTTTTATCTATACTGTCGATGATTTCCGGAATGAAGACGGGGTATTCGCTGCGGATACGAAAAATAAAGCATGGCCACAGGTAATTGAAAACTTTCTGACGGCCTGTTCACCATTTCACAGGATTCATTTTGAAGCTGAACAGGTTGCAGGTCTGCTCCAGAGCTTTGCCAAGCATCTGCCGGAAATCCTGATTTCAGGATTGCTCGTTGATGAAGATGCAAATCAAAATTATAAATTTTTTAACACCAGTCATAAACAGATAATTTATGATACAGAATCGCTGAAATTTCTAAAAAAGCTTCCTGTTTTTCGGGAAGATAACCGGATTTTTCATGCCTTATGCTTTCGATACGGTACACCTGCTGTGAGTATGCTTGAATTTATTGCTATGCTGGCTTCCGGTGGGGAAATTCAGACAAATTATGAAAAATATTTTGATGCTATTATGATTGAAAAGTCAGTGGAATATCTGATTTTATCTGTAAACAGCGATTTTATTACAGAAACACAGAATAAATTAGATTCTGGTATTCTGTTCGGTTTCGGCATAGAAAAAAGTTTTGTCCGGCTGATGACAGAAAAATATCTTGCTGCCTACGGAATTCATGAACTGGATGAATTAAGAGCTTTTTTGCATCTGTTTTCCTGTTTTGACATCGCCTCTGAAATGCTTCTGCCTGTACTGGAAACATGGGAACAGGAATATGATTCCATTGAGGAAATGCCTTTCAAAATGAAACAATCTGAAATTCTGACTTATCCGGCTTTTGTCAAAGCTGTACAGGAAAATAACGGCTGTCATTTTATTACAGATAATATTTCTTATGATATAATAGATAATATATATGCTTATATCACAGAAAAAGAAATTCCTGCCCCTGTACTGGAAAAACTTTTTCAGGAAAATAAATCAGATATGTTGATTTCTAATCTCCTTCAATTTGTTTCATGGGCAGAACATCCGGAGAAAAAATTAAAAAATCCGGAAAAAAATCTTCTCCCTGCGTTGCTGTACTGGAGTGAACTTGTCAGCGAAGAAGAACTGGAACATTTTTATCATTCAGAAGAAACGGCCGAACATGTAAAACAAGAAGCCTTTCAGATGCGAATCCCTGAAAGAATCCGGCATCTGCCGGAATTTCACCGGAATCTTCTGCTTGCGGAAAAACTGGCAATCAAATATAAAGGCAATACGCTCTTTCAGAAAGGCAGACTGGGAAAGACAGAAAAAATCATTCTGGCTGTATCCGGAATTTCTTTTCTAATTAGTATCTTATCTTGTATCTGGCTTGTAATGGTGGTGCTGCATGAATAAAAAAAATTTAATCTTTCCTGTGATTGCTGCTCTTTTTCTGACAGGCTGCGGAAACACAGTTTCCGGTGCAGACCAGATAAAAGCACAGAGATATTATCAATATCTGCCACTCTGTCAGAAAATTTCCGGTGCAGACGGCCTGACAGAAGAACAGCTCAATACACTGGAGACAGAATTTTATACCCGTACAGATAATTATGAACAGACAATGTATTATATCATAGGCGAGAATTCTTATATGAATGAAATCTATTGCCAGTTTCAGAATCATACGCTTGTTCCTGTACAGAATTATTCCCCTATGGCTTTTGTACTGTACCAGCATCAGAATGAAATTGCTATGAATCCGATTCTGCTCATGCGGAATGTGCTGGAAGGTGATGACGACCCTGCAACAGAATATGATAATTATACAGACCATATTTTTTGTACGGAAAAAAATAAATTTACCCCCGTTCAGGAAGAATGGACTTCTCCTACAGAAATCTATTCCGGTACAGCAGAAAATTTTATCCAGAAACTGTTTTCGGCTTATATTGATTCTGAAACTCTGCCTGTCGGGCATACATCTGACAGCAAAGGCAATCCGGATATGTATTATGTATATCTGATAGATGCACGGGAAGATATAGAATTTTACGCTTTTTATTTCTATGTGGATGAAAACGGCATATTTTATCAGGCTTCTATGGATTATCTGCAATACGGCGGAAATGAGCTTCTGTTCTGTCTGGGAGATTCTGCCCCGAAAACAGATGCCTGCTTTGCTGGTGAAAGCCATGCAGAAGAAAAAAATACTCTGCTGAAAAATATTCTTGATATATCGCCTTCTAAAGATAAAATCGGTACGTATAACGAATATTTTTTATGTACTTCCGGCTTTACTCGTGAGTATATCAGCGACACTGCCGGAAAAATCGCAGAACTCAGGCATATTACCTATCAGTTACAGAAATCACAGGATTCGTGAATATAAAAAATCCGTCCGGATTGAACTGAAAATCCTCCGGACGGATTTTAATTTTTCAGAGATTATAAAAATAATCCTGTCAGAAACGCTGCTGCGGAGGCTGCCAACGCTACGACAATCAGGGGCAGCTCAAAAAATGAAAGCAATAAAGCAGTGACTGTTCCGGCAGCAGCAGTCAGCTTGCTTCCTGTACTGTAGAAAATAGCAGGAATTGTCATCGCACTTAATACCGCATAGGGAATATAATATAAAAAACTTCTCAGAAATTTTGATGTAATTTTCTTTCGGAAAAATCCGAACGGAATGGAACGTATCAGATATGTCACACCCGCCATGACAAGAATATAAACCGCTGTACTCAAGAAGTTTCCTCCTCCCGTGGAAATACTAATGCTCCCAGAACAGAAGCTGATACTGCACAGAGAATTACTGCAAATCCGCCTGAAATCTGATAAAACAGATATTTGCATAAAATGCTGCATACAGCCGCTGCCAGAACTACACACAATACACTTTTCTGCTTTTTCGCCGGCGGGACAATAATCGCTAAAAACATACCATACAGAACAATACCTAATGCCGCACTCACTGAAGCCGGCAGAAGCTGTCCGGCAAATGCCCCTAAAAATGTTCCGGCTACCCAGCCGAACATAGAAATCAAAATCATTCCATACATATAAGACGGCCGGAGAGGGTCTGACTGTGCTGCACAAACTCCGAAAATTTCATCTGTAATGCCGAAAGCGGCTGCCATCCTGTGCGGAAATGTGAAACTTTTATCCAGTTTTTGAGATAAAGATAAAGCCATTAATGCATAACGAATATTAATTGTTAACTGTACTAATGCCATTTCTAACAGTGTTCCGCCGGATGCTATTACATCCACACCAGCAGCCTGTCCGGCAGAAGTCAGATTTGTAAGAGAAATCAAAGTTGATTCCAGTACACTCAGCCCTGCTTTGACTGCTGTAATTCCAAACCCAAAGGAAACAGATAAATACCCCAGTCCAATCGGAATCCCGTGGGTCATGCCTTTGAGAAAATCAGATTTTTTCATCATTACAGAATCCCCAGCGAGCCAAGCAGAAGTGCAAACAGCATCACAGGTGCAATATATTTAATCATAACAATAAACAGTCCTTTTCTGCGGAATGTTTCGCCGTTTTTTGTCGCTTCTTTAATGATAGTATCCGGCTTGAGAATCCAGCCGACCAGAATACAAGTGCCGATTGCAACAACAGGCATGAAAATCTGATTGCTGACATAGTCCATAATATCCAGAATCTGTGCAGCAGACCCGTTCGGAAGTGTAATTTCAAAATACAGAACATTATATCCTAAGCAGATAATAATACCAATCACAAGTGCAACAGCAGTTTCTATCAGAACTGCTTTTTTTCTGCTCCAGCCGAAGCAGTCAATCAGACTGGCTACAACCGCTTCCAGCACAGACATAGCACTGGTCAGAGCCGCAAACAATACCATGATAAAAAAGGCTGCACCGACAATATTTCCGATACTTCCCATCTGTGCAAATACTTTCGGCAGAGCCATGAACATCAGACCAGGGCCGGAAGAACGCATTCCTTCTTCTCCTAAGAATACATATACAGCAGGAATAATCATAACACCAGCCAGAAAAGCAACGAGAGTATCAAAAAATTCAATCTGATTCACAGATTTAAGCAGATTGCTTTCATCTTTGAAATAAGAACCATAAGTAATCATAATACCCATAGCAACACTGATACTATAAAACAACTGTCCCATAGCATCCAGAACTGTAATAAAAATATCTTTAGCTCCCATGCCGGCCAGACTGGGAATCACATAGACTTTCAAGCCATCCAGACCAGAACGTTCGCCATTGCTTTTGATGGTCAGGGAGAATATGGCGATTCCGACAACTAATACCAACAGAACCGGCATCAGGACTTTAGAAAGGGATTCGATGCCTTTATTTACACCCTGATAGATAATTGCAGCAGTAGCGATTAAAAAGATAATATCAAAAATAATCGGCTGTGTATAGTCTGTAATAAATCCGGTGAAATAGCTGTCTTCCGCAGCAGCAAGGCCACTTCCTGTGAGGAATGTCAGAGCATATTTCAGCACCCATCCGCCGATAATGCAATAATACGGCAGAATCATAAACGGGACAAGACAGGCAAAAATACCAATCCACTTTGAAGGCTTATGCAGAGTACCGTAGGCGGTGAGGGCACTTTGTTTGGTTTTACGGCCGATAGCAGTTTCACTGACCATCATAGTAAAGCCGAAAGTCAGGGCGAGTACCAGATAGACAACTAAGAACAAACCACCGCCGTCCTTAGCAGCCAGATAGGGGAATCTCCAGATATTTCCGAGTCCGACAGCACTGCCGGCTGCCGCCAGAACAAATCCGAGAGAACTTGAGAATGAGTTTCGTTTTTCGTTCATAATAGAAAAAAACCTCCTGTATATATTTTTTGGCAGATAATTTTATTATAGCATAAAATCAGTTGTTATGCAATAGAGCTGTGCAATTCTGCAAAAAAGTAGATAATTATACTATATATTCCAATAAAAAAGAGCCTTCTGCCGTTTTTGACAGAAGGCATTATATCAGTATACAAGATTATTTATCGTCTTCATCGTCATCGTCTTCATATTCTTCGTCATCATCTTCATATTCTTCGTCATCGTCTTCATATTCTTCGTCATCGTCTTCATATTCTTCGTCATCATCTTCGTATTCTTCATCATCGTCTTCGTATTCTTCGTCATCATCTTCTTTTTTCGGCTTCTTAGCTGCCTTGACAGCGACTACTTTCTTTTTCTTCTTTTCTGGTTTTTGTTCTGTATTTTTATCCTGTTTATTATTTTTCCTGAATGCCAGAATTAAAATTGCAATCACAGCAAGTACAATCAATACACAAGTCACAATCAGAAGCAGCATTTTTTTATCACCTATAAGTGTATTGTAATTTAAACTGCGTTTCAATACAAGACTGCCATTCTGATTTTCAAGTGTATAATCCATTGCATCACAGATAAAACAGTCAGAACCTGACCAGTCCGGTGCAAATATAGCACTTTTCAGATTTCCTGCCAGACTGACACCAATTTTAGCTTCTACATCTGTACCCACATTCTGTACACAGCAGGGAAGTACTGTGTTGGTATTTCCATTTTCCTGCCAGAATACTAAATTGCTCTGTACCCCGTCTGCACTGTTATTCAGAACACTCGGTTTACCGCCAATCTGAATCGGAACAGTGCTCATTGCCAAAATACCACCGCCAACACGATTTTCACCAGAAGCAATATTGCTCTGTACAGCTGTCTTGCCTTTGAGTGTGAATGCTGCTGTATTCGTCAGTAATACACCGCCGCCGTGTACAGCTGTATTCTGTGCAACCATGCCGCCCGAAAGGCTGACTTCACCTGCTTGTGCAAAGATACCGCCGCCATCCTGACCGGTATTGTTAGTAATCTCACCATTGGCAAGTTTGAAAGTACCATCAGAAACAGCTACACCGCCACCGCATTGCTGAGCAGAATTATTATAAATTTTACCGCCGCTCATGCTGAATAAGCTGCCTTCTCCGGCAAGCAGAACACCGCCGCCGCTGAGGTCGGATTTATTCCCTGTCAGGTTGCCGCCCCACATGTTGACCGTGCCGCCGGCTTCGATATAAATACCGCCTGCACCGTTTGTGCTGTTACCACCAGTAAGGCTGCCGCTGCTGCCTGCTGCAAGATTAGTATCTGTCAGATTGAGCGTACCGCCTCCGGCTACGTGGATAACTTCACCATGGTCAATGGCAAATTCCAGATTTCTGTTAATACTGAAGCCGTTCAGGTCAATTGTTACTTCATGACCGCTGGGAACGTTGATTGTTCCGTCATAGATGAAGCCATCACCAGAACCGAATCTTGTCCCATAAGATGAAACCCAGTCGGCATATAACATAATTGTTGCAGATGTACCGGACATGGCAGTATTCCACATTGCTTCCGCACCACCGGAAGACGGGTTATCATAATAATAAGAAGTCACACCGTTGACTGTAACGGAGGCGACTGCACCGTCAGGAACAAAAGCGGCTTGTATTTCCATTTTCGGAACAGATGACAAAAGCAAAAAGCCTGAAAGTGCGGCTGTAAGAATACGCTGTAATTTCATAATTATCTCTCCAATCAAAGTTTAGCTTACTATTATCTATTATACAGCGAATTTGAAAAAATTACAATGACCTAAAAAGGCAGATTTATACCCTGTTTTCAACATCATAATTTGTGCGTTTTTCACAAAGTTTCATGATTTTTGCCTCTTTCTTGACAAATAGTCAGATTTGCGATATACTTAAATATATATATATTTCAAGAAAAGAGGACTGATATTTTTGCAATGGCTGAATAATTTAGAAAGAAAATTCGGGAAGTATGCTGTTCCGAACCTGATGACGATTTTAATATTTGGCATGGCTCTGGTGTTTTTGCTGGACACTTTTACAGCAGCAAATCCGAATTATGATTATTATCTGAGTGATTTGCTGTATTTTGACAGAGACCTGATTATGCAAGGGCAAATCTGGAGAGCGGTTACATTTTTATTTATCCCTCCGGATACGAATGTTTTCTTCGCTGTATTTGCATTGTATTTTTACTGGCTGATAGGGAAGTCACTGGACCAGCAATGGGGCAGCTTTAAATTTAATATTTATTATCTGATTGGGGTAATCGGAACAATTCTGGGAGGAATTATCACAGGGGCAACGACTAACACATATCTGAATTTATCATTGTTTTTAGCATTTGCGGTATTGTTCCCCAATTTTCAGGTATTGTTATTTTTCTTTATTCCGGTGAAAATCAAATATCTTGGAATGCTGGATGGTGCATTGTTGTTGTTTTCACTGATATTCAGCAGTCTGCCGGATAAAATTGCAATTCTGGTTTCTGTCCTGAATTTTATTTTGTTTTTCGGTAAAGATTTTATTCAGAAAATACAGATGTTTATCCGAAAGAAAAAATATCAGAAACAAAATCACTGGTGGGAAGATGATAAAAATAACCCATGGAAAAAATAATATTATTTATTAATAAAAGTCCGGCATTTTAAAATGCCGGACTTTGGTTTTCTTATTTTATTTGTGAGAATCAGAATCCTTGGCAGTTTCCGGAAAGTGTTGCACCTGTGATATTATTCTTTCCGTTCTTGGAAGTACAGCTGATAATTTTAGCCTTTCCAAAAGTTACTTCATAACCAAGTGCAGAAGGCTTGCCCTTTAAAGGCCAGTTGTAATTGTTTTTCTTATTGCTGTCTGCAAGGCAGTTTTCCATTGTTACCACACCGGACTGGTTGTTTCTGTCAAAACCGGATGCCAGATTGCCTTTTGCAGTGCAGCCTTTCAGTACATGATTCAGCGGGTCGAGATGAGCAGCAACACCAGGAGTTTTGTTGTCTACACCGCCCATTTTGAAGCCGTTGCCGTCACCGTAAATGCCGTTGCAGTAGCCATTATAATTCGCCTGACAATTTACCAGTGTTACAGCACCATGTGCAGCATAGCAGTCCCAGCCGTCATCACTGTTATATTCTGCAATGCAGTTTTCATAATAATTGCCTGTACCGGAATGCAGCTTGTTTGCAAAACCGTCAGCATTTTCGCCTTTTGCATCAGCATTATGATGAGAATTGCAGTTATAGAATTTATTGTTAGAACCGCCGTTGCTTACCTGAAAACCAGCATCTTCATTATAGCATGTTGTCACATACTTGAATGTATTATTAGAGCCTTCAATATAAATACCATTATCAGAAGCATTCTTGATAGTCACATTCTGCACCAGACTGCCGTTACCATAGAAAGACAGGCCTCTGCCACTGCTTCCAGATGTAGAAGAAAAATCAATTGTCGCATTGTTCTTACCGGAGATATTTACCCCTGCGGGAACTTTCACTGCACCGGATTTTACTGTACCGTTAATTACAATCGTTGTGCCTTTTGTTGCTTTGCTGATAGCAGTGGATAAAGAAGTACCGCCGTTCTTGACTTCGATTGTGTTTCCGCTGGTAGAGGAAGAACTGCTGGAACTGGAAGAAGAACTGCTGGAAGAAGAGCTGCTGCCCTTGGAAGTTGCTTCAAACTTGAACTGCTGACAAGCCAGACCGTTATAAGTCCACTGATTAATATTACCGCTGTTGTCTTTAGACCAGCCATAGACATCAACAGCTTTTGTTTCACTGCTGTTTTCTGTCAACAGGCAATACACACCGGAGGCACTCTTGACAACCTTGAATTTCTGAGCAGTTGCTCCGTTGGACTGCCAGATTCTGATATTAGCACCATCTGTATTATAGCCATTTTCTACATCAAGCATACGGCCGCTGCCCAGACCGCTCTGGAGTGTAATCACATTATTGCCTAAATTCTTGACATACCATTTCTGATTGTCGCCGCCTGTACCCTGATACTGAATGACATTTGAGCCGTTGGCATCTTTTTTGCCGGATACATCCAGATATTTCTGACTATTCACGTTCTTGATATAATACCAGCCATCAGAAATATAATTCGAGGCTGCAAAAGAAACAACAGACAGATTAGCAGATACACTTGTTGCAAGGCTTGCGACTGCGGCTACGGCAGCAACGGACTTCTTGAAATTGTTCATGACAAATTCCCCCTGAAATTATTTTTATTATTTCTTTCATACATGTATGAACAAATTTTGAATAAGTATTTGTTCTTTATGTTGTAATAAGTATATCATAATTCCGTGTATTTGTCAATAGATTTTTTAAGATTATTTTAAAAATCAAGTTATAAAAATCATAAATTATACAAAAAGCTATTTTTTCAATATATATCTGAAAAAAATATAATATTATTATTTTTTACAAGCCCGTTTTTCATGATTATATCCATACTTGTTTAAAAACTTTGTGAAAAATATATAAATAAAATTGCAGTTCATGAACAGAATATGAACCGGAAAAACAACGTTTTCGATTTGACTTTTGGGGAAAATCATGCTATAATATCAGTAATAGTTTGCTTATGGAGGTTTTCAAAATGCAATATCAGAAAGAAATTCATGAATATCTGCAATCCCATCAGAAAGAAATGCTGGATTTGCTGGAAAAATTAATAGCCGTCCGGAGCGTGCAGGGCGATGCACAGGAATATGCACCATTCGGAAAAGAACCCGCTAAAGCTTTAAAAATTATGCTGGATGCTTGTCAGGAATCCGGATTTATCATTGATAATGTTGATAATTATGCCGGCAGTGCGGATTTAAATCCGGAAAAACCAGCCCTCGGCATTTTAGCTCATCTTGATGTCGTCCCCGAAGGTGACGGCTGGTCTTATGACCCTTATCGGCTGACCTATGATGCAGAATCAGATAAATTATATGGCCGTGGCACTTCTGATGATAAAGGCCCTGCTGTAGCGGCTCTGTTCGCTATGAAAGCCGTGAAAGCACTCCAAGTTCCCATGAAATCCGGAGTACGTCTGATTTTCGGTACAAATGAAGAAAACGGCTCGGAAGATTTGGAATATTACATGCAGCACAGAACGCT